>CALBVY010000062.1 GCA_937969495.1 uncultured Verrucomicrobiales bacterium
TGATAAAACCTCTGGCGAAATTATTAGAAACGGTTTTTTCCGTCATCATACCACTGGATAGGGCATAGATTCCACCTGGTTGATAGACGATGGGAGCGCGCTTGCGCCTGCGGCCACCGGTTTTGACTTCCATGTCTTTCATGATCCGGAAGCCTGGTTCATTACGCGGGGTGCTGTCTGCAAACTCATCAAAGATCAGAGTCATCTTGGTACTGAGTCCGCCGATATAGACTGGAGCATCTGGGATGAGGCCTTCTTTTTTAAAGCGATTAATCATAGTGAGCACCTCCTGAGTTTTCCCCATGGCAAAGACGGGGACTAAGACTGAGCCGCCACGCTGGAGGCAATCATTGATGGAGTCTGCGAATTTCTGTTCTTCATTCTCGCGTGAGTAGCTCTCACAGCGAGGTGATGCACCGCGGGTGGTTTCAATGATGAGGGTATCGATATCCTCCTCAGGGAGGTCTGCGCCAGGGATGAGTGTTTGGTTTTCAAATTGCACATCACCGGTGTAAAAGATACGTTTCTCTGGGTTTTCTAACATCACGCCCGAAGATCCGAGAATGTGACCGGCATCATGAAAGGAGGCTCGGACGCTATCACCTAGCTGAAAAGGCCGATCGTAGTTAAATGTGCGCCAGCGTTTTTCATGATCGTCTAATTCACGGTGTGTGTAGAAAGGGTAATCGGTGATACCTAGCTCGGTACGTTTGCTTTCCATGACATTGACGGAGTTGTGTAGCAGGGCATCGACAAGTTTAGCCGTGGCTGGGGTCATGTAGACATCAGCACTTGGCTGATCACGCATGAGTACGGGGAGCGAGCCAGAGTGATCGAGATGCGAGTGGGAAACAAAGATGGAATCGATGCTGTCAGCGGGTAGCTCATGGTGAGCGGGGAGGGAGTCCAGTCCCTCTTCTTTGGGGTGCATACCTGAGTCTAGAACGATACGTTGATCGTCCATCTCGACGAGGTAGGAATTAGCGCCGATTTCATTGCGGCGAAGGAGTGATTGAAAATGCATCATGGTATTTTAAAAGTAAATTATTGGGTGCTGGGTCTGCTAACTGAATGACTCAGGGAGGCTTTTACCTGACCAATGAGAAAGAGGGAGCCGCAGATGAGGGCTGGGGGAGAGTTTGAGGCTGCTGCTTGATTAGTTGCTGCTTCGAGAGCCTCGGTGAGATTGAGGTGAATGGTGTGTGGGGTATTGGCAGGGAGGGCAGACCGGTAATCGCTAGCGGTGAGAGAGCGGGGGGAGTTAATCGGCGTGAGATGAAGATGTTCGGCGATTGGGCTGAGGATAGCGAGCACTTCATCTGTATCTTTTTGTTCAACGGCGCCAAAGACGATCTGCGTGGTTTGCTCTGGATACTCTGTTTGCCATGTTTTGACCAGTGCCTTAGCGGCATGGGTGTTATGTGCGCCATCGAGGATGATGTGGGGTTTTTTTAGGCGCTCGAATCGTCCCGGCCAGTTGACGGTGGCGAGTGCCTGACGGACGATGTCATAATTCAGAGCGATGCCTGCCTTTTCTGCTGCTGCTAGGGCGAGGGCGGCATTATGGCGTTGATGGACTCCGGGGAGATTGATTGTGTAGCCTTCTAATGGAGTGGTGATGAATTCGATGGGGCTGCGGCGCTCGTTAGCCTCCTGCTCGATGACTGACCACGCGGCAGGTTCTTGATAGCTGCTGATGATGGGCTTGTCCGGAACGATGATGCCTGCTTTTTCTCCAGCAATGGCTTCAAGGGTGTCACCTAACCATTGTGAGTGGTCCATGCCAATGGGGGTAATTACGGCCACGTCAGCAGGGACCGCGGTGGTGGCATCAAGTCTCCCGCCCATACCTGTTTCTAGAATGATAAGTTCACAGTTTTTCTCTCGGAAATAGCGCATCGCTACGGCGAGTGTGATTTCAAAGAAGGTGGGGTGGTGCTCCCATTGGTGAACATGGGTTTTGATGTCTGTTAGGTATCGGGTGCAGGTTTCTTGATCGATCTTAATACCTCCTGTTTGAATGCGTTCGCGGTAGTCGATGAGGTGGGGGGAGGTGAATAGACCTGTTCGGGTGCCGCTGGCGCGGGCCAGTGCATCAATGATGGCGCAGGTGGAGCCTTTACCATTGGTGCCGGCGACATGGACTGTCTTTACTCCTGGCTTAGGAAATGAGAGCGTCTCACGGAGTAGGCGCTTTGGCTGAGAGAGTCCCAGCTTGATACCAAACTGCTGGGTGGAGTAGAGCCAGTCGATAGCTTCCTGATAGGTCATCTGCACAGCATGGATACCTAGGGGAGCATGTAGCCGAGTAGTTGGCCTAATTTATCACGCAGCTTGGCTCGGTGTACGATGTCATCTACGAGGCCATGCTCTTTCATAAACTCAGCAGTTTGAAATCCAGGAGGGAGATCTTGATGGGTGGTTTCTTTCACAACACGAGGGCCTGCGAAGCCGATCATACACTTTGGCTCGGCTAAATTAATATCTCCCACGGTGGCAAATGATGCTGTGACTCCGCCTGTGGTTGGGTGAGTCATGACGGAAATGTAGGGGAGATTGGCCGCAGAGTGACGCGCGAGTGCGCCACAAGTTTTGGCCATTTGCATCAGTGAGAGCATCCCCTCTTGCATTCGTGCTCCAGAAGAGGCGGAGACTACAATGATACCACATTTTTTTTCCGTTGCTTGCTCTACAGCACGGGTGATTTTCTCTCCAACAACCGAGCCCATGGAGCCAGCGAAGAATTTAAAGTCCATCACTGCGATCATGCTAGGCTTGCCGTGAATGGTGAGCGAACCAGTTACCACGGCATCGTTGAGACCAGTTTTTTCACGGAGTGTGGCGACTTTTTCTGCATAATTCTTGAAGCCGAGGGGGTTTTTGGAAAAGAGGTTAGCATCTGTTTCTGTGAAGCTGCCTTTGTCTGCGATGAGCTCGATGCGTTCACGTGAGCCGATGGGGAAGTGGTGCTCGCATTTAGGGCAGACGAGAAGATTTTGCTTTAGATCCAGCGAGTGAATCATCTCTCCGCAGTCGCCACACTTTGTCCAGAGATCATCTGGCATGTTGTCGCGTCTATTACTATTACCTCTGAGCTTTGGTTTATTAAAAATACCCATGAATAATTTAATTCTAAGTTCTAAATTCTAAATTCCAAGTACGGATTCTGAGCAGTGCTGACTGGGTATAGACTGATTAATAACTACGTCCCCAGATGGCGCGCTGGCTGGTTTGTTCACCAGTAATTAAGCATGGCTCCGGGGTGCCATCTTGAGCGTCTAAAGGGAGACAGCGGATGGTGATTTTGTGTTTTTTGGAGAGTTCCTCTTCCTGCTCTCTACTGCCGTTCCACGGTGTGATGAGCCAGCCGGGCATGTCTTGATCCCAATGTGAGGTGAATGCTGTGAGGTCATGGCACTCGGTGATGTTCGCGTCACGCAGCGCGGTGGCTTTGGTGAGTAGGTTGTGATGAATTTCGTTGAGGATTTCTTCGGCATTACGGATGAAATCTTCTTTGGGGATAAACGCCTTTTCGTTAGGTGACTGATCGCGGCGCTGGAGGCATACTTTACCTCCTTCGAGGTCACGTGGGCCGATCTCGATCCGGATAGGTGCGCCTTTTTTGACCCACTCCCATTTTTTGACGCCGCCGCCAATGTCACGTTTGTCCACCAAGACGCGTAATGGCTGAGCGCCATAGCTTTTTTCCCGGCGTAGGACTTCTGCTAGTGCTTCACAGGCATCGATGATCGCATCACGGCTATCTTCTTTGGGTGTTACTGGAATAATGATGATTTGCTGGGTGGCTACGCGTGGTGGTAATACTAGTCCGTCATCATCAGAGTGAGCCATAATCAGGGTGCCAATGAGGCGTGTGGAGACTCCCCATGAGGTGGTGTGGGCATGCTGTTGGGAGCCGTCTCGTGCGGTAAAGCTGATGTCTTGTGCTTTGGAGAAGTTCTGTCCGAGGTAGTGGGATGTGCCGGCTTGAATTGCCTTCAGATCCTGCACCATGGCTTCTACTGTTAGAGTGATGTCAGCTCCGGGGAATCTTTCAGCTTCAGTCTTCTCGCCAGCAATGACGGGGATGGCTAGATGGTTGCGCAGAAACTCTTCATAGAGCCGGTGAATGGTGCGTGTTTCCTCGATGGCTTCATCTTTGCTCTCATGGGCAGTGTGACCCTCTTGCCAGAGGAATTCGGCCGTTCGGAGAAAGAGGCGGGGGCGCATTTCCCAGCGCATGACGTTTGCCCATTGGTTGATGAGGAGGGGGAGGTCACGGTAGGACTCGATCCAGCGTGAGAAGGCGTTACCAATGATAGTTTCTGATGTTGGGCGGATCACATAGGGTTCTGTGAGTTTGCCGGTGGGGATCATTTTTACCGAGCCGTCATCTTGTTTTTCGGTTTCCAGACGATGGTGGGTGACTACTGCGCACTCAGTAGCAAAGCCCTCTGCATGGCCTGCTTCTTTCTCAAGGTAGGAGAGGGGGATGAGTAGTGGGAAATAGGCGTTTTGGTGTCCGGTTTCCTTAAAGCGTGAGTCGAGCTGCTGCTGAATGAGCTCCCAGATACCATAGCCCCAAGGTTTGATGACCATGCAGCCACGAGTTTCAGAGTTTTCAGCAAGATCGGCAGCGCGGATGACTTGTTGATACCACTCGGGGAAATCGGCGGTGCGAGTTGGCTGAATAGCAGTTTTTGGTTTTGCAGAGTTGTTGGATGATTGAGGCTTGGCCATGACAGGGGTAGAAAAATCACAGCGAGTGTGAATTCACAAGCGTGATGTGAGTAATGATAGGGGAAATCTTTCTTTTCTCGAGTTGTTTGCCAGCTGTATGGAATGGATATATATGAGGCCTTTGCATAGACAATGCATCTACACGTAAAAAAAACACTCAATCTTTCATCCTTTCTGCTGGTCAAACCTCAGTTGCGTTTCGTAGCATCATGAAAGTTATCCGATTATGAAACGTTTTAAATATTACTGTTTGCTTTCTGCTATTTTGTTAGCTGTTGTGTCTTCAACTAGTTCGCTGATGGCTCAAGCTGGTAAAGTCAGTCTTGATTCACCTTCTTTTGAGGAGCTGCCATCCCCTGATTTTGGAGGGAATACAGATAAGAAAAAATTCAAACCTAAAGATTGGTTAGAAGTCGAAGTGAGGTTTAAAGTAGAGATGCCTAAGTCTTACAAAGAGAAGTTTGTTAATCGAGTCACCGTGAAATGGTATGTGGCGATTGAAGATCCATCCGGTGGCAAAAGAACCGTCTATCTTGAAAAGGAAGTCAATCATGTCAATGTGCCTGTAGACGAGGAGGTGTATAGCTCAGTTTATCTTTCTCCAGCCGCAGTCATGCGCATCAGTGGGAGTGATAATGCAGGTGAGCGTATTGTTAAATCAGTAGGTGGTGAGATTCTCGTGAATGGCCAGCCTGCAGTTAATAAGTCAGGCTACTTCTCATCTACGAAAAATCCAGGCTGGTGGACGAAGCTTTCTCGCTATGATAAAATCCCATTACTTAATAAAAATGAGACGCCTTTCAAGTCGCTGTGGTGGGATCGTTACGCGGAGATCGAAGAGCGTCGCTAAGTGAGTAAACATCACGAAAGCCTCCATTTTATTTTTTAATCAATTTTATATAACCAGCATAAATATGGCAGACGCACAAGCTACCGTCGCACTTAACATTGGATCGCAGCGTATTACGATGGGTGCATTTGAGCCTTCTAAAAATGGAGGGCTTATCCTTAAAAAGTACGATTCTTCATCGATTCTTGCAGATCCGGCAGCGGAAATGGCACGTCTGCCGCAGATCCGTGTGGCTATCTCTGAGCTGGCAGAGAAGTTAAAAGTTGGGAAGACGAAGTTGCGCTACGCGATTTCTGGCCAATCAGTATTTACGAGATTTATCAAGCTCCCGCCCATTGAGGATGATAATATCGAGCAGTTAGTTACCTTTGAAGCGCAGCAGCATGTTCCGTTTCCTATTGATGAAGTCATCTGGGATTGGCAGATGCTTGAGGGTGGCACAGGTGAGAAAGAGGTCGCCCTTGTTGCTATTAAGGGTGATGCTCTTAATGACATGAATGATGTTGTGTTAGGCGCTGGTCTGGGCACTGCAGAGGTGGATGCCTCACCGATGGCTCTTTATAATGCACTGCGCTATAACTATCCTGACCTTGAGGATACTACCCTTCTCATTGATATTGGAGCTAAAACTTGTAACCTGATCTATCTTGAAGGAAGCCGTATGTTTACCCGCAGCGTTGCTGTAGGTGGAGCTTCTATTACAGCTGCTATCGCTAAGGAATACGGGGTGAGCTTCTCTGAAGCGGAAACTCAGAAGTGCTCAAATGGTATGGTAGCTTTAGATACGTCTCATACTTCTGAGCTTGATGAACCTACCGCTGCTCTTGCTACCTCTATCCGTAACGCGCTTGGTAAGTTGCCAGCTGAAATAGCACGTACAACAAACTATTTCCGCAGCCAGCATGGAGGTAAAGCTCCTAAGCGCGTGCTGCTTGCTGGTGGAGGCTCCAATCTGCCTTACCTGCCAGATTTTTTCCAAGAAAAACTACGTGTCCCAGTAGAATTCTTTAACCCTCTTAAGCGTGTATCGGTGGGTAAAGGAGTGGATGTAGACCAAGTGGCCGCAGAGGCGCATCAATTAGGTGAACTTGTTGGTCTCGCTCTGCGTGGTATCGGTAAAGCATCTTTGGAAATCGATTTGGTCCCAGATGTTGTTTCCCGTGAGCGTGATACGGCACGACGTAAGCCTGTGCTTATTGGGGCTGCTCTGATTCTACTCTCAGGTCTTGGTGCATGGGCAGGATTTAATGCTATGCAGAATAGCAGCATTGAAAAAGAAAAGGAGGAACTTCAGGTCAAGCATGATGGGTTGGCTAAATTTGCAACCCCACTTAAGAAGCTTGCCAAGAAGGAATTAAATCTGGATGCCCTCAGTGCTCAGCTGGTCAATGCTCAGGACGCACGCGTGCTCTGGGTCGATATTTGGGATGATCTTGCACGTCATTTTAAGAGTGATACGGTCTGGCTTGTTGATTTTGATCCTGTAGCTGATTATCAGCTTGGTGGTGGAGAAGAAGGTGTTGTTACCGGCTCTGCACAGTCTGTAATCGTCAGTGATTTTGCACAGACGGAGTATGGTGTGTCATCGCTAGCAAAAATCACTGCTCCAACACCACCTGCTCCTAAGAAGAAGACAAAGAAAAAGACGAAGACTGTAGCGCCTGCTAAGCTTATGATTAACGCTGTCCGTGTGAAAGGTTTCTGGCGTGATGATTACAATGAAGTCTATAAGCTCATTGATCGTCTCCGTGCCGATTCTAAATATTTCGATATTCAGGCTACGGATAAGCTGGGTATGACCCTGCCAACCAATCTTGCTGAGGACAACTATGCTGCTCCTTTTGAGGTCACGTTGATACTTAAAAAGCCGATGCTTTTACCTGCTGGGAATCAAGGCGTCCAATAAAACTATTTTTACTACCTTCTCGCTAGATGGCGGCTAGGTAGTCTCTTATTTCATTCATTATACTACTTAGAATATCAAACAATCATGAGTTGGATTCAGGAAAATAAATTTGTTACAGGTTTGATTGGTGTCACAGTCGTTATCGGCGGTGGTATTCTCTACCTCGGTAGTTCTCAGGGTAGCGCCTTCGATGCCAAAATGGAGGAATACGAGACTCTTAAAAGTCAGTATGCCAGTTTGGCCAAATCCACTCCTTACCCTAGTAAAGAAAACTTAAAAGAGCGCGAAAAAGGCATTGCTCAGTATCGTCAAGAGATCTCTGACGTCCGCGCTGCATTTGCTACCTTTAGGCCCGATGCATTCGCCGAGATCACACCTAAGGCATTTGGTGATGCTCGGGTGAAAGTTACTAGCGGTCTTCATCAGGCATTCAAGGATGCTGAAGTAGCTCTACCTGAATCAGCCACAGAATTTGGCTTTGAGAAGTATGCTAAAAGTCTACCAAAGGCGGCTGCTACAGGGAAACTGAACTATCAACTAGGTGCTACCGAATGGTTGCTTACCAAGTTAGCCGAGGCAAAGCCTTCAGCGCTAGTTAACATTAGCCGCACTATTCTCCCTATTGAGGCAGGTAAAGCCGCTGCTGAACCGACTCCCCGGAAAAAAGGTAAGGGAAAAAAGAAAGGTGCTAATCAATCTGCTCAAGCAAATCCCTATGAAATCATGCCTATGGAGTTAACCTTCACAGCTGATGAGGCAGCAGTGCGTGAGTTCCTTAAGGAAATGGTGAATGCTAAGGAGTATTTCTACGCCATCCGTGCACTACGCATCCGTAATGAAAAACAGATAGCCCCTACTCAGAAAGATGCCAACTTTCCGGCATCTGTTGCGGCAGGTTCTACTGGTGCCGCCCAGGATCTATTTGGTGGATTTGATGGTGTAAATGATGGGGAGGTTGAGGATGCTGCTGAAGGAGAAGTTTCGTATAATCCTCCAGCTAAAGTCAGTGAGGTTATTCTTAAGCAAGTTCTCGGTAATGAGAAGTTACATGTTCATGTCGCATTTGATATCGTCTTTTTAGAACCCAAAGAGCCAACTCCTGCTGATGCTGAAGCGGCTGATGCTAAGTAAATAACACAGATCCCATTTATACTTATGTCCTGGATTTCAGATAATTATGAGAAAGCAGCTATCGGCGGAGCCGCGGTGGTCGCCCTTGCTCTTGCCGCCGTGATTTTTAAAAATAAAGGAGCTGTCGAGGAGGCTTCTGTATTGCCTTCTTTCGAGAAGAATGGTGATGTCGCCGTGCTAGGCTTGCCTATTATCACAGAGACAAAAACATCCTTAGGGAATGAACATATCATCACACAGCCTGATGACGAAGGCCGGAAGTTGAATCTATTTACCGGTGTCCCTCTTTTTGCCAAAAAAGACGATCGTAAGAATCCCGTAGACCTCCCTAAAAGCCCGCCTATTCATCAAGGTATGCAAAACACATGGTGGCTTAAATACGGAATTGATCCAGGAAATAGCGATGCGCCAGAACAGGATGCAGATGCTGATGGCTTCACTAACCGTGAGGAATACGTGGCAGAAACTATCCCTACAGATTTTGCATCTCATCCAGATCCTGTCAGTAAGTTGAAGGTAGATAGCGTGAAAACCGAGCAAGTGCACGTGAGGCCGATGGCGTTCGGTGAGGGAAGGTATACCTTTAAGCTACAGACAAAAGGTGGGATGCAGCTTAATAGAATGGTTGATCCCATCAGAGAGGGCGGTGATATTGTTTTCCGAGATAAAAAATGGATGCAAAACCGATTTAAGTTTATCAAAGTGGAGAATAAAGAAATTATTAAAAGCGGTATTCGCCAGACTATCCAAGAATGGATTTTGGAGGATAAGAATACCAATAAGAAAGGGAAGCGGTATCGAGTTGATCGCCGGGGGAATCCAGGCATCCTCGATAGCAAGATAAAGCTTACACTTCATGCGCTTAAATGCGAAGGGGATTCTTTCGAGGTGTCAGAGGGTATGAGGTTCTCACTGCCTTTTGATGCTGAGGCCAAAGAAAAACCCTATCTCCTTAAGACGGTGGATCGGGAAAATAAAAAAATAGAAATCGAATACACGGACATGGAGGGTAATAAAATACCCACCTTCTTAGACTTCTAATAATCATAGCTTTTCCGTGCGAGCTCAAATAGCAAATTCAGCCTAACACACAATTCAACAAAAAATAATCAAAAAAACGCTTCACAAATTTACTTTAAGAAGTAAGAAACTACACACACTTATTATGGAAAACATACCTACGCACCTACTTAAAAATGCCTCTTCCCATGGGGCGGATAGTAATCGTGGTCGACTTGCATCTGTTTTTGCAAGCCGCCCTGTCAGCCGAAAAGCTGCTGTTCTCATGGCTGTCGCCGCTGCGATGCCTGTTGCCACTCATCTAGCCCACGCTGGTGGACAAGGAAGTGGTGGATACTCAAGTATCGCATCTAAGGAAATCGCACGACGCGCTCAGCTTGTTGCTGAGGCAGATAAGGCCGTTGCTCTTGGACGTGCCGCCTACGCTAAGAAAGACTTCGCAGAAGCTCATAAGCAATACCAGATGGCAGTAGGCATGCTGCCTCCTGGTCCAGCTCTTGCAGATCGGCGTAATTCATATACGGGTCACCTTGGTGATGCTGCTGTGGCTCTCGCCCAGAAGCACCGTCGCGTAGGTAAGTATTCAGAAGCTCGTAGCCTCTTAGATAATGTACTTCGTAGAGACCCTGCTAATTTTGCAGCAAAGAAGCAGCTGGAGTATCTAGATGACCCTATCCGTAATAATCCAGCATTAACTTATGAGCATACTCAAGATGTAGACCGTGTACGCAAGCATCTTTACATGGGTGAGGGTTACTACAATCTCGGTAAGTTTGATGAAGCTAGTGTTGAGTTCGGTAAAGTTCTTAAGATTGACGAGTATAACAAAGCTGCTCGTCGCTGGCTTGAGAAAATCGCAGCTACGAAGTCTGATTATTACCGCTCTGCCTATGATCATACTCGCTCTCAACTCCTGATGGAGGTAGATCGAGCATGGGAAATGGCAGTGCCTAATGAGCAACCAACGAGTATTGTTGGTCCTTCTCCATCTATAGATGACGCTTCTGGAATGCAGTATATTCAGCGTAAGCTCGATGACATCATTATTCCTATTGTTGATTTTGAAAATACGACGGTAGAAGAGGCTCTAGCGTTCCTCCGTGGACGTGCTTTTGAGCTTGATCCTGAGCCTGATACATCGAAAAAAGGCATTAACTTCGTTATCCGTAAACCACGTGCTGATGCTGCCGCTGATGGTGGTGGTGGTGGTGAAGTGGATCTTGATGCTGGTGCTGGGGAGGTTTCCAATCCTGGTGCTTTGCGTATCGAAACATTAAAGTTAACTAATGTCCCTCTTGGCCAAGTGCTGTCATACATCGTGGAAGCCACCCGTTTGCGTTACAAGGTAGACGCCTACTCCGTTATTATTCTGCCTGTGGACGCTTTGGAAGTGACTGATCTTTATAATCTTACTTTCACCGTCCCGCCAGACTTTATGTCTAAGTTAGATGGTGGTAGTGCTGGTGGTGCTACTGAGCCAGCAGATCCGTTTGGCACGACTGAAACTGGAAGTGCTACACTGAAGCCTCGCCCTCCCGTTAAAGAGTTGCTTATGCAAAATGGTGTTAGTTTTCCAGATGGAGCATCTGCCCGCTATAATGCAGGCTCAAGCACGCTGATTGTAAAAAACACCAAGGCTAATCTGGATATTATAGAACAGATTATTGATACCACCATAGGTTCTGGACCTCGCCAAGTGCGTATCATGACAAAATTCATTGAGGTTTCTCAAGAAAACAGTGATGAACTTGGATTTGATTGGATTATTAATCCAGTAGGTATTGCTAATAACACCTTTATTGGTGGTGGTACCGTTGGTAATGGCGCTGGCCGCGTTGCTTCTGATTTTAACCCAGTGAATGGAGTATTTGTTGACGGTGTATCAGATAGTATATCCCATACATCAACAGCAGGCTTAAGAAGTGGTGATTACGCAACCACCCGGAACAATATTGATGCTATTCTGAATAATCCAGATCGTACCGCTCAAGCTACCAATGTAGCTCCTGGTATCTTATCGTTAACAGGTCTGTTTACAGATGGTGATATGCAGATGATCATGCGTGGTCTTGCTCAGAAGAAAGGTACTGATGTTCTTACCGCTCCTAGTGTTCTTGCCCGTAGTGGTGAGACCGCAACAATTGAAGTTATTCGTGAGTTTCTGTATCCTACTGAATATGAACCACCAGAAATTCCTAATACGATTGGCGGAGCCGCTGGTGGTATAGGTGGTGATGATGTTGGTGGAGGTATTTTCCCTGTGACTCCGGCTACACCGACTGCATTTGAGACTCGAAATACTGGTGTAACATTACAGATTCAGCCTACCATTGATCAGAACAACTACATGATTGACCTTACCTTCTC
>CALBVY010000063.1 GCA_937969495.1 uncultured Verrucomicrobiales bacterium
TTTTCATATTCTGCATGCTGGTGTGATGCATGCGGAGAATCCATTGGAGATTTTTCGTGCTAATCAATCTGGGACATTTATGCTGGCGTGCTTTTCAGGAGAGGGAAGAGTCTTAGCGGATGGACGTTGGGTTAAAATCAAGGCTGGGCAGGCATGTTTACTACCTCCTTTTGTGGCAAATGCGCTGAAGTGTGTGCCAGGGAAATCGTGGGGTTTTAGCTGGGTGCGTTATATTGAATCACGTGATTCTGCCCCCATTGTTTCAGCGGTTTCACCTGTGAGAGGGGCATATCAGGCCGAGCCTCTACAGGCTGCTATTCATGGTTTGATTGCTGAGTCTGCAGGGCAGGCGGTGCCAGCATCTCAGCACCACTGGGTGGCGCTGATTCATCATTATGTGTTACGATTTGCTCAGCCGCATCAGGAGGATGAGAGGTTATGGAATTTATGGCGACTGGTAGAAAAAGATATTGCATTTGATTGGTCTCTTACTCTGCTCGCTGAGAAGGCTTGCTTAAGTGAGGAGCACCTACGCAGATTATGTAAAAAACAGCTAGGCCGTAGCCCTGTGCAGCACCTAACATTTTTGCGGATGCAGTCTGCCTGTGAGTTGCTTACTGATACTGATCTGAAGGTGGATGCGGTGGCTCGGGCTATTGGGTACTCCGATGGTGCTCATTTTTCCAATGCTTTTATCAAGTGGGTGGGAGTTCGCCCTACAGATTATCGTCTAGGCCAGAGGGGTGAGGCTTGAGAGAGGCTTTTAGAGGAGGGATTCGAGACTTTGTGAAGTTTCTTAACAAACAGGGCATTGGCTGATTTGTTGGAAGAAGTCATTGCCTTTATTGTCAACGAGAATGAAGGCGGGGAAATTTTCCACTTTAATTTTCCAGACTGCTTCCATGCCGAGCTCAGGGAAATCCACTACTTCTTGACTCTTGATGTGTTCTTTTGCGAGTAAAGCCGCAGGGCCACCGGCTGAGCCAAGATAGAAGCCGCCGTGTTCTTTACAGGCGTCGGTTACCATTTGAGATCGGTTACCTTTTGCGAGCATCACCATGGAGGCGCCGTGTTTCTGAAAGAGATCAACGTAAGGATCCATACGCCCAGCAGTGGTTGGGCCAAATGATCCGCTGGCCATGCCTTCTGGGGTCTTGGCTGGGCCGGCGTAGTAAATGGGGTATTCCTTAAAGTAATCTGGGATGCCCTCGCCATTTTCGAGCTTCTCAGCGATCTTAGCATGGGCGATGTCACGAGCTACGATGATGGTGCCTGTGAGAGAAATAGCAGTGGTGACTGGGTACTTTGAAAGTGTCGCTAAAGTAGCGTCCATACCTTCATCGAGATTGATGTCTACGCCTTTGAATTTCCAGTCGCGGTATTTTTCAGGGATAAATTGGCCAGGGTTTTCTTCGAGCTTTTCGAGGAAAATACCATCTTTGGTAATCTTTGCTTTGGCTTGACGGTCTGCTGAGCAGGAAACGCCAAGGCCAACAGGGCATGAGGCTCCATGGCGTGGTAGGCGGATCACACGGACGTCGTGGGCGAAATACTTACCGCCAAATTGAGCGCCAATACCTACCTTACGGGCTTCTTCTAATAAGATTTTCTCCAGCTCTAAATCTCGGAATGCTCTGCCATGTTCGTTTCCTGATGTTGGCAGTTCATCATAGTAGCGGGTGGAGGCCATCTTCACGGTTTTCAGGCAGGACTCTGCGGAAGTGCCACCGATGACAAAAGCCAAGTGATAGGGCGGGCAGGCAGAGGTGCCGAGAGTTTTCATTTTCTCCACGCAGAATTCGACTAGGCGCTTGGGGTTGAGCAGTGCTTTGGTCTCTTGATAAAGAAATGTCTTATTGGCTGAGCCGCCACCCTTCGTCATAAAGAGGAATTTGTAGTCGCTGCCTTCAGTGGCGTAGAGATCAATCTGCGCGGGTAGATTGGTTTTGGTATTCACCTCTTCATACATGTTTAGTGGTGAGCTCTGAGAGTAGCGAAGGTTTTCCTCCTGATAAGTTTTGTGAATCCCAAGAGAAATAGATTCGTTATCGTTACCGCTAGTCCAGACCTGCTGTCCTTTTTTGCCCATGACGATCGCGGTACCGGTATCTTGGCAGCCGGGGAGGATGCCTTGCGCAGCGATCTCTGCATTTTTTAGCAGCATCAGAGCTACCATACGGTCGTTTTCCGTAGCCTCTGGATCATCGAGAATGGATGCAACTTGTTTGAGGTGACTGGTGCGAAGTTTAAAAGATACGGCCTTGATAGCTTCATTCGCTAGCAGAGTAAGTGCCTCTGACTCAACTTTGAGGACTTTTTCACCTTCAAATTCGGTAATAGATACATAATCAGTGCTGATCTGCTGGTATTCGGTGGTATCAGTGCTGAGAGGAAAGGGGTCTTGGTAGAAAAAAGGTGTATCGGACATAGTTACTGGGTGAAATAAAGGTGCTGAGGTCCGTGGAGGCAACTTGAAATAGAGGGGAATATGAAAAATTGCCACTTTTTGTAAAAAATGACTTGATTTAGCCGCCTGAGCAGCTATCTCCGCGTCCCCAATTATGGCTAAGAAATCATGGATCGCGCGCAACAAGCGCAAGCAAGCAACTGTCGCAAAATATGCTGATCTGCGCAAGCAGCTCAAAGCAGAGAAAGACTACGTAGGTCTCAGCATGTTACCGCGTGACTCAAGTCCCACTCGTGTGGTGAACCGTTGTGAGCACACTGGTCGTCGCCACGGATTCCTCCGTCGTTTCAAGCTCTCACGTATTTCTTTCCGTGAGCTTGCATCACACGGTATGATCCCCGGCGTTACCAAGTCTAGCTGGTAAGCTGACTTAAAGTGTGATATACTTTTCGACGCAAGGCGGTAATCAATCCGGCTTGCGTCTTTGTTATGCCCCTATACGACTACATTTCTGAACAACCTGATGACACGGACAAGAGCTGCCGTATTTGTTCTCGCGGTTTTGAGCTACGCCGTCCCATTAGTAGGCCTGCTCTGGAGTTTTGCCCGCTTTGTCGTAATCCGGTAAAAAAGCAGATTAGCCAGGTGAATACTCCTAGAATCATGAAGCCTCTCTCAATCAGCGATGCCAAAAAGGCAGGTTTTACCGTTCTTGAGAAAAAAGAAGAGGGCGTGTATGAACGTCAATAATAAGCTACGGTATCATGGATAAAACGGAGAAAACGGAAACCGGTATGCAGAAGAGTATTCTCTCTGTTATTGTATTACTAGGATGCCTGATGCTACTCATGTATGCAGCTCCAGTGCTGCATGAAAAACTTCGTGCATGGTCTCAGCAAGAAAAATCTAAAGAACTAGAACCAGGTGACCATGTAGAGCGGGTAGCTCAGCCTCAAGTCCCTGAAAATCTGGTTGCTTGGCTACCGCTTGTAACAGAGCGGCTCCCTCAGCTTTCAGATGGAATTCCCAAATACCAGCTAATGCACATGCGTTTGAATGAGGATAAAAGCCAGTTACTTCTTGATCTCAGGGAGGGGGAAGAAGGACGCCCCTTTGATCTTATTCTTCAACGTGATCAATTTGGACGTTACATCAGTGCTTCTCCAGATATTCCCATGAAGCTCTATCCACCGGAGGAGTAATTCATTCAGCCTAGCTTGAGTAAGTGGGTGGAAGGTTTGCACTCTAGTGCCTTTTGAGTTTACTATCTATTTGTGACTTCCGAAATTGATCAATTCATCCTCTACATTGCCACGGAGCGGGGGCTTTCACCCGCCTATCAGCTCTCTGTTCGGCAGTCGCTAGATGCTCTGACAAAGTGGCTGGATCAACAAGGAATAGAGCGTTGGGATGATATTGGAACAGAGGAGCTGACGATCTTTTTGACAGCTCAGAAAAATCATGGACTCTCTGCTTCATCACTCCGCGTGAGTATGGTGCATTTGAAGATTTTCTTTCGTTATTTAACGTCAAAAAAAATCACCATAGCAGATCCTGCCGAGCCATTGCTATCACCACGCGGTGACCTGCATCTGCCGGAGACGTTAAACGAGCAGCATATCACGACTTTGATAGAATCAGTGGATGTTGCTAAGCCGTTAGGTAAGCGAGATCGAGCTATTCTGGAGATTTTCTATGCATCAGGCTTACGTCTCTCAGAGCTATGTCATGTTAGGCTTGAGAATCTCGATCTTGAAGAACACTTTATTCGAGTTACTGGTAAGGGGAATAAAACGAGATTGGTGCCAGTAGGTGGAAGAGCCTGTGAAGCAGTTCAAGATTATTTAAAAAACGAACGGCCAGAGTTGGTAAAAAAGAAAACCTCCTCGTGGATTTTCCTGAGTATCCGTGGTGGAGCACTGAGCCCAGAGCGGGTTCGAGAGATCGTGAAACAACGTGCCAAAGCCGCGGGGATCAAACAAAGTATCTACCCACACTTACTGCGTCATTCCTTTGCTACGCATCTGTTGCAAAACGGTGCGGACCTCCGAGTGATTCAAGATATGTTAGGTCACGCAGATATTGCTACTACCCAGATTTATACCCATGTGGATCAAAAAGGCCTGAAGTCTGTGCACCAGAGATTTCATCCGCGGGGATAGAATATAAGTAATGGAGCTTGTCCTAGGAGCAAAGACGCCACTAAAATATAAGTATATATCGTATCTTGTCGTAAGAATTTGTCAGGGATAGAGGTATCATTCGTAATGATGAACATAAAGAGTTACCGTGTGCTACCTATCACCTTTCTAGCATGCACTGGCATGAGTCTTCATGCGATTGAGGAAAACAATCGTAATCGTTGGGCCACGCCGTCAAAAAAAGGACCTGATAAAGAAGTACCTGGCTATCTGATTAATCTCGGTCCCACTGGAGCTCGAGCAACTTTGGAGAGTAAGTCATTTACCGTAAAATATATTTTTGCGGATAGTCCCGCTGCAGGTAAACTTCATTTGAATGACGTCATTACCGGAGTTAACGGAAAGCCCTTTGAAATTGAGCATCAATTCGGACACCACCTGACTCGGATGAAAAAATTCCATCACGTAGGCTACGAGGGACCTCTCATGGACTTTGGAAATGCTATCGAAGATTCGGAAGGGAAAGATGGTAAGTTGACACTTTCTATCACGCGCTCCGGTCAAAAAATGGATGTCGCTATTCAACTAGAAGCAATAGGGAGGTTTTCGAACACTTACCCTTATCAGTGTAAAAAATCAGAACGCTTGGCTAAAGGAGCGATGAAGTATTTGTCAGGACATTCCTTTATCTACAAAGAGAAATGCCATGCAAAGTGTATGAGTGGGCTGGCTTTGATCGCTGCTGAGAAAATGGATGAAGCAAAGAAGCTTGCTTATGCGTGGAATGAAATCCCCACATGGGGAATTTGGGTGTGGCCCGCTTCGTATCAATGCATCTTCCTCTCTGAGTATTATCTCGCTACCAAGGATGAAAAGGTGCTGCCTACCATTCAAGGTATCGTCAAAGTTCTGGAAAAAGGCCAAGTGATCGATATGGCAGATTACCAAGACCGTAAGCATGGGAAAATGGGGAATGTAGGGCGCAAGTTCCGCACAGGAGGATTTGGCCATAATACTAAAGTTGGTGGATATGGGACGATGACTATTACTACAGCTCTCGCTGTCACGGCATTTGAGCTCGCCAAAGATTGCGGTGTTGAAGTGAAGCAAAAGACCATTGATCTTGCGTTGGCTTACCTAAAGAAGAGCACCACTAAGGATGGTTACATTGGCTACCACACCCATCGTGGCGCTTACGCGCCTTCAGGTCGCCAAGGGCTTTCAATCATCGCCCACAAACTGGGTGAGGATACGGAGGTGAATAGAGCTTATATTCAGACTGCTTCTCTGGGGCTTGTGAGATCAAAAAAATATCTCAATGATGCTCACGCGGATAACATTCTCTCCGTCTGTTGGGGCTTGCTTGGTGCAAACTGCTCAGGTGATGAAGAAGCGCTTCGTGGTATGATGGATTATAATAAGGCGTGGATCAATATGGCTCGCTGTCATGATGGATCGTTTGTTTCTATTCCGGGGCGAGATATGCATGACAAGGGTTACTACATGTCATCACGCCTTCATCTCACATCTTCGATGGCTCTTGTGCTATCAATGGAAAATCCTAAGCTACGTATGCTCGGGAAAAAATAATCGAAGTATCTATCCACACTTACTGTGTCATTCCTTTGCTACTCATCTGTTCCAAAACGGTGCGGATCTCCGAGTGATTCAAAATATGTTAGGTCGCGCAGATATTGCTACTACCCAGATTTATACCCATGTGGATCAAAAAGGTCTGAAGTCTGTGCACCAGAGATTTCATCCGCGGGGCTGAGTAACGGTGGTTTGTTTGTTTTTTATGGAGGCTAATAAAAATACGATAGAGCTGAGTGCCCAGCATATTGCCATCATGATTAAGCATGCTAGGGAGGCTGCCTCAAGAACTTCACCAGATAATAAACTTGAGCTGATAAGGCCTGTGAGGGCTGCTGCAATGAGGCCTATCATGGTGATGATCCCAAGAACTGAAACAATGGCGCAGGCCAGTGAAATGAGAGCCCTCTTGCAGCGGTTTGCACGCCACCATGCGAAATTACACCACAGGAGACCCGCTAGAAATATAAGCCAAGTTAAGCCTCCTGCTCCCATCTGAGCATATTGAATGTGTTGCATTAGTTGACTGGGGGAGTTGTTTGCTGTTGAAATGTTGCCAGGTGGCGCGCGCGCATTAATTTTGTTATGTTGCGCCCTTCCATGATCAGTCCGATACCTGCGAGAAGTTTTCCTAATACATCAGCTAGAGCCGTGCCCCAGTAGAAATACCGCTGCCATTCTGGGTAGTGTGATTTTTTACCCCAGACTACTGTTTCATAATAAGGGGTGTAAATTAAATCAATGATATCATGAGCTACTGCGAGGAGCGCGAGGTTGACTAAAACTAGAAGAAATGTGCCAGAGAAGATGAGCCATCGGCCAGTGTTCTTTGATTGTCGCATCAGAACGCAAGCTCCTATGAAAAATACAACATAAGATGATAGCCATACGTAAATGGTAAATTTAATCCAATATTCTTCATCCATGGCCAAAATTCTAACCATGAAAAGTGATGAGATAAAGCCATTTCACTTGATTTTTAAATGGTTAGGATTTGAGCTTTGGTGCTGTCTATTCTTGCTCTATACTACCGGTAGTGAACGTGCACCATTTAGAGTTATTTTATTACGTGGCCAAGTATGAAGGGATAACTTCTGCTGTTAGGAAGATGCCCTACGGTATTCAGCAGCCAGCGGTTAGTGGGCAGCTGCTTCAGCTGGAGAAAAGTCTTGGTGTAAAGCTGTTTAACCGTCGGCCTTTTAGTCTGACGACAGCTGGTGATGAGCTTTACGATCATGTTTATCCCTTTTTCTCTCGGCTTGATGATGTGGAGGAGCGTTTAAAGGGCGAAGAGAGCATACATCTCCGTATTGCGGCTTCTGCATCGGTATTAAGACACCATCTACCGGAATTACTGGCTGAAATGCGTGATTCTGTGCCTGAACTGCGGCTGACCCTACGTGATGTTGAGCCCTCAGACGTGCAGGAGGTGTTAGTGAAGCAGCAGGCAGATCTGGCGATTAGCGTTATTCATCAGCGGATGGGGGATGGGATGTATGCGGTTGAGCTTCTTCGGCTACCTTTAGCTTTGATGTTACCTAAAAAAAATAGAGCGAAAAGCTTGGATGATATTTTAGATGATGATGGTGGGGTACTGATACCCAAAATACCTCTTGTGGGGCTGCCTCTCCATGAGGAGGTTAGTCAACTTTTCCAACGAGAACTTAATAAACGAGGAGTGGACTGGCCAGTGGCTGTAGAAGTAGACTCTCTGGATGCCGTGCAGCATTTCGTTCGCTGCGGTTTTGGAGTCGGGATTACCGTCTGTATTCCCGGGGCTGAGATCCCTAAAGGAATGAAAATCATTCCGCTAGAGGGTTTTCCACCCTTAATTATCGGAGCCATTCATCAGGGCACGATGAAGCCTATTGCTAAGCAATTTTTAGCAGCTGCAGAAGAGCTCGCAGGTAAGCTTAGTTAGTTTGTTAGGATGAGGTAAAGTCTGTGATGACATCGTCAAGGGCATCAATGAGTGCGGTTACCGTTTGTTCAGTTTCATTGCCCATATTAGAAATACGGAAAGTGGTCCCCTTGATCTTACCGTATCCGCCGTTGATGAGAATATTGTGTTTCGTGCGTAGGGCTTTGATGAATCCAGACACGTCGATATTTTTGTTGTTGGCAATGGTGGTTAACGTTTTGGAACGGTTTCCTTCTGGAGCGAAGTGCTCAAAGCCATGTTTCTCAAGCCAACTATGGATCATGGCATTCAGTTTTGCATGACGTTTAAAGCGCTGCTCAAGCCCTTCTGCATGGAAGGTATCCACCTGATGTTTGAGTGCGTATAAAAGTGATATAGCCGGAGTGGAAGGGGTGTTATTCTTGGCGGCATTCTTTTCAAACTCCAAGAAATCAAAGTAATAACCACGGCCACCTGTAGTGGATGCACGCTGAAGTGCAGCTTCAGAAATGGCAAAGACAGCGAGGCCTGGAGGTAGAGCAAAGGCTTTCTGCACACCTGCTAACACAACATCAATACCGAGTTGATCCATATTGATGGGGACAGCGGAAAGGGAAGATACGGTATCCACCACGAGCAGAACATCTGGAAAATCATTCACGACTGCAGCAATGCCCGCGAGGTCATTCATGACGCCTGTGGAAGTTTCATTGTGTACTAGCGTGACGGTATCAAAGCCGCCTTCTGAGAGCTTTGCACGCACGGCCTCAGGATCGATAGCTTCTCCCCATTCGACTTGAATTTTCTCTGCGTTTTTATCGCAGCTTTGAGACACTCCATACCATTTATCTGAAAATGCGCCACAGCAGAGGTTAAGAACCTTTTTCTGCACCAAGTTACGAATAGCGCCTTCCATGACACCCCAGGCAGATGAGGTGGATAGAAAGACAGGCCTCTCGGTGCCAAAAATCGGCTTTAGTCCAGGTTGGATGCTGGCGTAGAGAGCCTCAAAGTCTCCACCGCGATGGCCTATCATCGGCTGGCACATCGCTTGGTAAGTAGCAGAGGAGATATCCACTGGTCCAGGGATATATAGCTTAGGTAAATTGGTATGAACGTCTGACATCGCGGTGATTATTCCTATTCGGCTTTCCTTGTCAAAGGTGGAGAGTGTCAAAGAGAGGGGGGGATTGTAGAGAATACGTAAAATTTAGTTGTTTCTAACGTGTTATTTTTTGACTTTTACGATGGATTGTGTAATTAGTTCACGCGAATTGTTAATGTTTCTTTAAATGCTGTGTTTGTTAGTTTTGTTCACTGAACAAATGCTCTTAAGAAATCTTCCCTATTTATTATGATGTATTTCAATTATCTGCTCAGTGCTGCGCTTGCTTGTGTTTTATTTTCTTCATGTGAGAATAAAGAGTTAGTGGAAAAAAATGAAGAGCTGCGTGTGAAGCTCAGTGAATTAGTGAAAAAGGCCGATCTTGCTGAGATTAATGCTGGTGAAGATCCAGGGGACCAGACGGAAGCTTTAACGAAGGTTAACGCAGAGCTCGCTCAAACTCTCTCGCAGCTTGAGCAGCTCGATAACGAAAGAGACGCGATTGAAAAAAAACAAATCGAGCTAGAAAAGGAATTGCGCACTTACAAGAGTAAATACCGTATCAAGTAACCCACGTTCTTCGATTTACCTCATCCTATTAAAAATTTATAGTTATGCTTACCGATCTTCTCACTAGTTCTAAAGGGCCGGGTGTCATAGGGACTCTCCTAGCCCTAGTCGTTCTTGTAGGTTTTGGCAGTCTGATGCTCTTAGTCAATGATACTTCAGCCGGTAGCGGACTGGGTGGCCAAATTCGGGAAAAAGAAGCAGGTGTGATATCTGCTGAAAGTAGGATCAAAAAGTGGGAGGCTACGGCGGTTGAGTATTCGCAGAACCGGAAGCAGAAAGATGAGTTGGAGTCCTTACAGAGAAGTTTGGGCCGCAAACAAACTGAAGTCACTCAAGCGGCAGCGGGTGTGGAAGAGGCTAAAGGAGGCTTGGCTGAGGTGGTTCAGAATTTTGAGGAATATAAACAGAAATACCGCATTGCTGAGCGAGCTAGAGCCATTGGGGAAACGATGGAAACGCTCAATACCAAAGACGGCGATGTCTACGAGCAAGTAAAGGTTCTTGCAGTAACGCCAATTGGAATGAAAATCATGCATAAAAGAGGGAATACACGTGTTGAATACACGCGTTTACCAGATGAAATACAGGATCGATTCCAGTTTACTAAAGAAGGAGCAGCTCAAATTGCTCAGCAGGAAGCGGCACAAGTATCGGTATCAAAACAGCGTGCTAAAGGGTACTATAAAGCCGTAGCCATCCGAGATCTCCGAACTAAAATCAATCAAGAGAAAAGTAATATCTCAAGAGCTACAAGAATTATCGGCGAGCTTACTGCGAATATAAGCAATAACGAAGCTAATATAGTAACATCGCAAAGGAAAGCAGATACCTACCGTGCTCGATATGCCTCTGGTAGTAGAGGGCTTACTCTAGATATTGCAAAAAAAGCAGAGCGGAGGGTTGACCTCTTACAAAAGCGTGTAAGATCAGCAAAAAGCCAAATCAACAGTCTTAATAAGACCGTTACCATGGCTAAGCGTAATATTGCTAAGCTAGAAGCGGAGATTAATAAAAAAAAGAAGGCTGAATAGCCCTCTTGAGCTAATATGAAAAATCCATTTGCTAGCGACGACTCCTCAACGTTTTTAGCGTTTTTGACTGGGATGATTGTTTTGGTATTTGTAGCTCTTAGTTTATCGCTTTTTACTGATAATAATATTCAACTTCCTAAGTTCAGTGGATCGTCAGCGAAGCTTAGAGGGGTAAATGATCATCTTCATCGTGAAATTAACGCTCTTGAGGTAAGGCTACTCGCTTATGAACGCCAGCAAATACAATCAGCTGAGCACCTGAAAGCCGCAAAGCTCAGAATGGAATTGGAGCAGCAGCTTGTTTCAGCTAATAAAGAAATTGTTATTCTGCAGAATCTGATTAATGAAGCGGAGGAGTCCATAAAGCTTATTACGCAAAGCAAGCAGACTTATCGGCTACAGTATCGTGATCACGTCAGAATGATTGCTGTTGGGGTAACTTACGATACGATCACTAATACTAGCGGTAAGGTTTATGAAAACGTCCGTATTAGTGAGGTTACGCCATTGGGTGTTTCTATTTCTCACAAGACAGGCGCTACCAGACTCAATTTTGGTGATATGCCTGTCGAATGGAGAGGTCAGTTTATGTTTACAGCCAATGAGGTGGCAGAGGCTACGGTATTAGAGCAAAAACGATTACAAAAAATAGGGAGAGAAATGGCTTTGCAGAGAAAAGAAATGCAAAAAGTCAGTGCTGCAAAATCTCGTGTGAAGGAAATTGCTCGCCTACGCAGTCAGATTGCGTCTCTGGAGCTCAAGTATGCATCTGCTGGCATAGAAGCAAGGTTGGCTCAGAGTAAGATAGCAAGTCAGAGTGCGCTTGCTCAGAGCCGAGCCTTTTCAAGGTCCGCATACCGTCGTTATGATTCTAGCACAGGCTATTATACCTCTTACTCTTATAAGCCACGTTACCGAATTACAGCAGCTACTAAAAAATCAGTGCCAGGTAGTTTGGAGACTTGGGAGCAGCGTGTTATACGGTATCAGCGAGCTGCCGTGCGGTATTCCAGTAAGTTGAGCAGTCTGAAGTCACAGTTAGCATCATTGGATCCTACCTACAGTGAGTTACCTCCTGTTCAGAACTGATGCAGTTATCCCTTGCAAATTATAGATTTTCTGATTTATTCCGCGTCTCCCGCACAAGGGCTGACTGGCAAGGAGCTGGTCATGAATACCAACTAATATTATGAGTAAAACAGAAACCGTCGTTGACTTCGATCCTGCAGACTTCAAACAGAGCGAGTCAGATACTGGCAGCGCAGACTACCAAGTTGCCGTTCTCACGAAGCGTATTAAGCTTCTCACCGCCCACATGGGTGAGCATAAAAAAGACTTTGCCAGCCGCCGTGGTCTCCTCACGATGGTGGCCCAGCGCCGCAAGCTCCTCGATTACCTCAAGGGACAATCAGAAGAGCGATACGCTAAGCTGATTAAAGGTCTCGGCCTTCGTCGCTAAATCACTTTTCGCAAACGGTCACGGAAATACCCGTGGCCGTTTTGCTTATACCCCTGCAGCCTGCGCTTCTCATCTCACGCAGCCTATTGGGTCCGGATATAGCCTTTGAAAACTTTCCGCATTTTTCATAAGTGCATCCATCTTTCCTAGTTCTGCATTTTTAGAACTGGAGGCTCTGTCCAAACAACAAAACGAGATGCCCGCCCCGAGAATCCGCGCACACTACACGGAATATTGAAAAGGGGCAACCAAACCAAAAAGAAAGAAGAAAAAGAAGTAATATGAATATGAACATTGAAAAAATAACGATCCCCGTGGGATCCAACCCGATCTCTATTGAGACTGGTAAACTGGCCAAGTTGGCCGATGGAGCTGTAGAAATCAGATCCGGTGAGACCGTTGTTCTCGTAACAGCAGTTTCCCAATCAAAAATCCGTGAAGGGCAGACATGGTTCCCACTATCCGTGGAATACAAAGAGCGCGCAGCAGCAGCAGGCACTTTCCCCGGTGGCTACTTCAAACGTGAAGGCCGCCCTACTGAAAAGGAAGTACTGACCTGCCGTATGACCGATCGTCCACTGCGTCCGCTTTTCCCAAAAGGCTATCTCTATGACACTCAAATCATCGCCCTCATGCTTGCTGCTGATGGCGAAAATGATGCAGACATCCTCAGTATGAACGGTGCCTCTGCTGCACTTGCCATCTCAGACATTCCATTCGCTGGCCCTATCGGTGCCGTACGTGTAGGTCGTGTTGATGGTCATTTTGTGGTAAACCCAACATTTGAACAGCGTGAAGAGAGTGATCTCGATCTCGTTTATGTTGGTAATAAGACCGAGGTCATCATGATCGAAGGTGCTGCCAATGAGCTCCCAGAAGCTGAGTTTGTAAAGGCACTTCACTTCGCTCAAGAGAACGTCAACGTGATTGTTACTGCTATCGAAGAGCTCGCTGCTAAAATCGGTAAGCCTAAACGTGAATACACCGTAACAGTTGCCAAGGAGGATCTCCTTGAGATTGCTTATGAAGTTGCTGGCGATCGTATCGAAGACGCTATCTACGCACCTAACAAAGTAGAGCGGGGTAAGAAAGTTGGAGCTCTCCGTGACGAAGTAGAAGCCACTCTGAAAGAGCGTGTTCCTACCGTTTCTGAGTTCGAGATCGAGCAGTGCTTTGAGTATATTCAGAAAAAGGCATTCCGTATCGCGATCATGGAAAAAGGCGTTCGCGCTGATGGCCGTGATATCGATACCCTCCGCCCACTTTATTCTGAGTCAGGCACACTTCCACGTGTGCACGGATCATCCATCTTCGCTCGTGGTGAGACTCAAGCCCTCGCCACAGCAACACTCGCACCTGCTGATGAGTGTATGTATTTTGATAACTATGCAGGTGGTGAAGACAGCAAGCGCTTCTTCCTTCACTACAGCTTCCCTCCATTCTCAGTGGGTGAGGCAGGCCGCTTCGGAGGTATGAACCGCCGTGAAATTGGTCATGGAGCCCTCGCTGAGCGTTCTATCGAGCCAGTGATCCCATCTGTAGAGGATTTCCCATATGCCATGCGGGTGACTTCTGAGGTTCTTGAGTCCAATGGTTCATCCTCCATGGCAACGGTTTGTTCCGGCACCATGGCGTTGCTCGATGCAGGTGTGCCACTGATCCGCCCTGTGGGTGCGATCGCAGTTGGTCTTGTTACTGAGCTGGATGAAAATGATAACATCAAAGAATACAAAACTCTGCTCGATATCATCGGTTCTGAGGACTTTTACGGCGATATGGACTTTAAAGTCTGTGGCACAAGCGAAGGTGTCACTGGCTACCAGCTTGACCTTAAGCTTCCAGGTATCCCGCTTTCCATCCTTGAGGAAGCTCTTGTAAAAGCTACCAATGCACGCGGAATCGTTCTCCAGAAAATGGAAGACACCATCGCTGCTCCAGCAGCTCTATCCGAGCACGCCCCACGTATCGAATCTACCAAGATTGATCCAGAGCGTATCGGTGAACTGATTGGGCCAGGGGGTAAAAACATCAAAGGCATTCAGGCCGAGTCTGGTGCTGACATCAACATCGAGGACGATGGCACTGTGCATGTTTACGCTGCCAAGAAAGAGTCACTCGATCGCGCTATGGATATGATCAAGCAGATGTTTGCAGAAGTGGAAGTAGGAACCACCTACACAGGTGCTATTGTTTCTACCACGAACTTCGGAGCCTTCATGCAGATCATGCCCGGCAAAGACGGACTCATTCATATCTCTGAGCTGGCTGAAGGCCGCGTAGAGAAGACTGAAGACGTGGTCAAAAAAGGCGACACCGTCACCGCGAAGTGCATCGGAGTTGACGATCGTGGCCGCGTGAAGATGTCCATCCGCGCAGCTGCACGTGATGCTAAGCAGAAGGATGCTGCTGAGGCTCCTGCTGAAGCAGCAGCATGTGATGAAGTTAAAGGATGAGTTGTTTAAGTTTTCAGTGGTAAGGTCTTACCACTAACAAAGACTATTTTAATAACACGGCGAGTCACAGAAGTGGCTCGTCGTTTTTTTTAACACTTTTTTTTGTGCAATTTAACAATCTAGGGAATATTCCTCCTGTAACATGGAATTGTTATTACCTTTATAATTTTTATGACTATACAAAAAATTCTTATTGTCTGGTTTTGCTCTCTTGTTTTAGTTGATGCGAAAACAAAGCCTAACATCGTGCTTATTTATGCAGACGACTTAGGTATTGGTCTACTGGGAAGTTATGGTCAGAAGGTGATTAAAACACCGAATATTGATAAACTCGCAGCTGAGGGTATGTCTTTTACGAACTACTACGGCGGCACACTCTGTGCTCCAGCTAGATGGTCGTTACTCACTGGTATGCATTTCGGAAGAAAGGGGGCTTGGAAACAGAATGCCCCAGGCTGGCTCATCAAAAGTGATAAGAGGAAGATGTCTGATGAAGAACAACTCAAAGGGCTGAATGAATATGTACAAGAAACATCTGAGCCCATTCCTGATAACGAAGTATTTCTCGCGCAAATCGCTCAGAAAGCTGGCTACAAGACAGCCCAGTTCGGAAAACTTGATGTTGGCTTTCTAACTAATCATGAGAGGGTGAAGCGTTTTGGCTGGGATCACTACCACGGCTACTATAGTCACTCCCGTGCTCATGGATTTTACCCTCCTTATCTATGGAGAGATGGCGAGAAAGTGCGTTATGAGGGAAATGATAATATTTACTGCGGTAAAGCATCTGAGAAAGGTAACGGGCCTGTTGGCGCAGGAGGTAAGGTCTACTCAGAGCACGTTTTTATTAAAGGAGCTCTAGACTTCATCACAGCCAGTAAGGATAAGCCATTTTTTCTTTATTATGCCACACAGTTGCCACATGGACCTGTTGCCATTCCAGAGTTACACCCAAGCGTGAAAGATAATGAAAAGCTATCTCTCGCAGAGAAAAAATACGCCTCGATGGTGATTATGTTAGATGATCACGTAGGCTTGATTATGAAAAAACTTAAAGACCTTGGGCTGGATGAGAATACAATCGTATTTTTCACTTCTGATAATGGTCATGAGTTATATTATGGTCCCAAGGCCAGCTTCCCTAGATCCATGCAGGGTAAACCAGCCAATTTTACCGATAAGAAATGGCGTACCTCAGAAGCAGGGGATGTCTTCGATGGTGCTGGTGGCAGAGCTGGAATCAAGAGAGCCGCCTATCAAGGAGGAAAACAGTGCCCAATGATTGTTCGCTGGCCAAGGAAAGTTCAAGCGGGTAGTAAAACGGATCTGATGAGTAGCCACTATGACTTCATGGCGACTCTTGCGTCCATAGCGGATCAGCAGCAGCCTAAAGGGAAAGATGGTATTTCTTATTTGCCTGTATTGTTAGGTGAGGAGCAATCGCAGGTGCATGATTACATTATCTTCGATAATAAATTTACTCGGATGGGGAAAACGGCCCTTATCACTCAAGATGGCTGGAAGGTCGTTGAGCTAAATAGAGGGCGAAATAAGTTTCAGCTTTACAATATCAAGGAAGATAATGAGGAGAGAAATGAGTTATCTGCAAAGCATCCAGAAAAGCTTGCTGAATTAGTTGAGATTTTACTTAAAGAATTACAATCTCCACGTCCAGATCTTCAATAAGTTT
>CALBVY010000064.1 GCA_937969495.1 uncultured Verrucomicrobiales bacterium
GGAAACACTTACTTACGATAACGGTTTAGAGTTCGCTGGTCATGAGACAGTGAGCAAAGAGCTTAAAGCAGCCGGTTACTTCTGCGCGCCCTATGCCAGTTGGGAGAAAGGAGGTGTGGAAAACTTTAATGGATTAGTGAGACAATATTACCCGAAAGGCAGTAGCTTCACGCATATCAACAATGAATCATTGAAGCTTGTTGAGAAGGAGCTTAATGAACGACCTAGGAAAATATTAGACGGGCTCAGTCCCTCAGAATTATCACAAGAAATAGCAGCGTAATGAGAGGTTGCTTTTTTCGTTAGAAATTATTCTTTAGAACTTTGAATTCGCCAAACAATAAAGCATTTGCTCCGTTCTACACGGCCAGAATATAATTCGCTACAATAGCTTTTTGCGCAAAAATTTTAATACCGGAGTCTCCAAATACCGATTTAGTAAAATAGAAATGAATACAGTTAAGAGCACTAATAAAAACCAAGATATATTATAATCATAAAAATTGTATTTTGCTAATATTCTTATCGTCACAACCATCAATGTAGAATGCAAAAGATAAAATATGTAAGAAGAATCACCTAAGATACTAAAAAATTTAGGCAGTGTTGATTTAATCCAATAACTCTCAAAAGTGCACATTAAATAAATTAATGAACTAAAAAAAATACTAGATATAAAAATTACAGTATTAGACTTACCTGAGTGAGAGGGCTTATGATCTAATAAAAACAGCAAAATGCATGATATTAAGCTGACAGCTAAAACTAAAAAGTCTAATTTTAAAGGTTTAATAATCTGGATCAAATCACGCTTAAGATATAGATATGCAAATAGCGCACCCCCACAAAAAATAGATACACAAGGTGCTGTAAACATTAGCCAAGCAGCAGACGCATTTTCAGAAGAATCATAAATCAATGTTAAACAGCCCCACATCATTAATAAGGCATACATCCAGACTTCTTTTCGAATAAAAAAGATAATGGAAAAAAATGTATAAAACATCATTTCAAATCTCAATGACCATGCGACATTTACAATGTGTTCTGTAGAATCAGGTAATAATAAATACGAACGGATAATCCACCAGGTTCTATTTAGATCAGGATTCGAAGTGATGATCCACATTCCCACCTGTAAACTGGTGAAAAAAATGAGAGCAGGATAGATTCTTATTATTCGCTTTTTACAATAAACACTTAACTTTTTTCTTTTACCCAGATCATTAGCATGAGCAACAACCATTACAAAACCACTCAAAGCAAAAAAGAAATCAACTCCTAGATTACCATAACTGTTAAAACCCCAATCCACATTAAAATGTTTTTCGTGGTAGCCTTGTAGATGATATATACAGACCCATAGTGCAGCTAAAAAGCGACTAAGTTGTAAAAATTGATACCTCATTAGAGATTAATTTGGTTTGTAATAATTTTTCAATCTACTTTTAAACAGCATCTCAACTAGATTTAGTTATAATTCCACGTGATAAATAAACATTTTCACCAAGGTGCCACTCATGCTCAAAACCTTTTGTAGCATTATAAAAACTCCGATTACAACCTGACTTCATTCTTTCATGTAACTCAACAATAAGAGAATCTACATTTGGTAGCCAACTATCAGCATCCATAAACACCTCTTTTTCAGCACCTTCAATATCAATTTTAAGTATATCTATTTTATCAATATTAAACGTGTTCATTATGTCATTAATCGTCAATGCTGATACTGTTTCACTTTTAAGACCGTGTTGACTAGATCCGCCTTCTTCCGTCATAAACCCCCAATTTCCTAGACCTGGATCCACTAGGTTGATTTCACCAGATTCATTCCACAATGCAGCGTGAACTGGAGTTACATTACTATAGTTAGATACATTCTTTTTTAAAACTTCAAAATTACTCGTCTCAGGCTCAATCGCAATTATTCGAGCCTTTGGAAATTTATTAGCAAAATAAATTGATGCCAATCCAATATTAGCACCCACATCTAAAATTACTTCCGGATATTTATCGGCGTTAAATGCATATTCCCCATCTAGATATATTTGTTTATAAGTAGGTACATCAGAAGTCAACATACGTAAATTAATAGGAAACTGAACATCTTTTTGCGATACAGTAATATAGCTTTTTCTTTTTAAAAGAAAAGAAGTGCCAGCTTTAACTAGGCCTTTGAAACCAAGCGTTCTATAATACAACTTTGATGTTTTTATTATAGATATTATTTGATGTGCCAATGGAGGGTTTTTATTCATGCTTAAAGATTTAATATATTGATGTTATTAAAATATTTAATCACCTCGTGTATACAGTGATTTATGAGGTGGTATTCTTTTTGTAATCCCCATTTCTAAATATTCTTGATCACTTAGGTAATCAAAATGAATTAACGACGGCAATTCTAGCTTCATGGTGATAGAGCGTATCTCAGGATCCCATTCAGGCTGTTTTACTTTAGCCTTAGATACATTTACGCGATTCATATCAAGTATGGCTTGTTTATCATAACCCAAATTTTGTATATCAAGCACTTTCATTAGATCTTCTGAAAGATTTTCAGTCTTACCTATAAAATTAATACCAGGTTTAGTGAAAGCGAAATATAATTCTGATACATATCCAGGTCTTTTATTGATTACATTACTAACAAATTGATTGAAATCATCTGACCCAAGTCCATTTAAAATAGAGTTTGGATGCCAATTCACAGGATCATTTTCTTCTCCCCAATCATTCCAACCGAGACCTGACATATATTTCCACCATGACTCATACCATGATAAAGGATGGCGCACGAAACAAAATCTATAAGGGGCGCTAGACTTCTTATTAAGATTATCTAGAGATGGAAATTTACGCTGTGCTTTTTCAATAGCTCGATTAATTTTTGCATTCAAAATAAACTTCGAATTCCCACAAAGCCGCCAGTTCATTAATCTATCATAATCTGCATGCTTATGTCCACCCGCTTGGCTATCTACCAAATTATTTACATTTAAAACTTTAGATACCCAACTACCTCCAGTTTTTGGAAGATGTAAGAATTCAGAATTATTTATTAATTTTAGTGCCATACTAGAAACTTGAAATGTAAGTGATACAGAGGAAAAAATTTAATTAGTCAACATATTAACTTCTGAATTTTCTACCCTCAGTTGATTTTCATTATTAGCTTTTTCAAAACTACCCATAGCTATCATCTTTCTTATAACTATTAAAATAGCTCCTTGATAAGCTGGCACTTCGATAAAATTAATCACATAGGCTAATTGAAATGTCATCAAAGCAAATTTTAAAGCAAATATTGCAAAATAAATAGCAAAAACTTTTGTCATGAAGTCATCAGGATAATGCTTCCTCAAATAAAATAACGTACGGACAGACTCCCATGTAATTATAATAACTATTAATGCTATTAAGAAAAAACCAATAGCTCCAAAATATATCCAAGGTGTTAATAAAAGAGCATCAAAATAACATGATGCATAAGTGTAATCTATACTAGATGTATCTATATACTCCAATCCATCAGGATCATATGTACTATAACCAACACCTGTCAAAAGATTCATTTCTTGAAAAACTTCATAAGACAATTCTTGAATCCATTCTCTTCCGCCATCATTGGCCAAAGTGTCTGTATGTCCCTCTGCTCTTAAGCGACTTTCCATTCCAGGTAAAATCGTTAAAGTCCGCTGAATAGCACCCGGCAACCTCTCAAATCCTGAATATGCTGTGGTTAAGGCAATAGTTACCAGCGCAGCAAAACCTATAATCACAGGCGGCTTGATACTACGCGTAACCCACATCACAGCAACAATACAACAGGGAATATTGATAATTCTGGCTCTAGAGCCTGCAAAGAAAGAACCAATAACTAAAGCTATAATAATTATCCAAAAAACAAGACTATAGGAGCCAAATTTATATTTCTTACGTGTAGATAATACAAACATAGCTAATGCTATAGAAGCAGTTGCAATACCCGAATAACGGTTGTAACCAAATTTTTCATCCATAGTAGCGAAACTAATTGCATCATGAGGAGCCTTGAAAATTAAACTAGCAACACCGTAGAGACTTGGCTGAACATGGAGAATAACTTCTATCACCAAGTAGCTAAGACCTGTAATAAAACCAATTTTGATCAGCTGTGGTATTTTTGATACATCATAACGATTAATATAAACAAAAAAGGGCAACATGAACATTAAGCCAAATTTGAGAAAACGCTTCCCACTAAAAGTAGTTATCAAGCTCTTAATCCCCATGCCATGCACAAATACAAGACAAATAATATAAATACCTAAAATAAGAAATAAGACTGCTAACAAATTAACGCCCCTCCCAAGATTCAGAGGTCTATTTTTATTAGCAAGCAGCGATAAACCTCCACCAATAACAGCCAGTAAGCCACAAAAATGCCACATATCAGGGCTGGTAGGAATAGGGATTTGAAATGCAGATTCTTTAAATAAGAAAATACCTAATATACCTAAAGAGCTCCATTTAGGGAATGTAACAAATAAGGTCAATCCAAATAATATCGCCAACGGCAACAGATTGCCGGTTAATACACTTGAAATTGTGTAAAGACTAAATACTAGCGCAAGAAATACAATGATATATCTATTCAAATTCATATATTAAATTCTTATATACCAGAGCGTATAGGCAACAGATCAAGAACTAAGTCTATCTGATTGATCGTAAAGACCGCAATTATCTCTGAATTCAAAATAACTCCTACTAGCAGAATCAGGGCAATACATGCATGATACACATAAGTTTTCCGATTAAGGGCTGCAAATTCACCCAAAGAACGCCACGCAATTTTTGGGGCATACCATGACATTATAATAAGATTAGAGAACAATTCTGCTATAATGATTCCCATTATTCCAAAATATTTTGCCCCGACAATCATCAAAATCAACTTAATAAATCCTGTAATAATCTGTTCCCTAAGAAACATAACTTTATTTGAAGATAGTAAAATCTGACTATGCATCGCTGTATGCCTGCTTATAAAGTATGACAAGGAGATGAGTAACCAATATTGAGGCGCAAGAAATGGTATGTTAGCACCTATAATTTCAAACATTACCGGAAATCCTACAGACATCGCTGCAACCATTAAAGAAAAAGCATATAACGAATTCCGGATACCTAAGCCCGTTTCCTTAGCAAGACATTCAATATCTCCCTTACTACGTAATGAAGCAAACCTTGGCCCATAAGGAAAAAATGGTGAAAGCGAAATAGAAATCGCTATCATGATCATGGCGCATGCGTGTAAATAAGATGCAAGATCTCCGCCTACAAGAAAAAACGAAGCTATGATGCCAGAGGCTCTATTAATTCCCATAGTTAAAATGGAAATCATTAATTCTCTGGAAGATGCAGACCAAATAGACGTATATGTACTTTTATCAACTGGAAAAATGCTTTTTGTTAAATACTGACTGACTTCAGTTTTTTTAATAATTAATTTTTGTAATACACCACTCATTAATACCACTATCATAGTACCAAGTGAAATAGCATAAAATTTCATATCTAGGCTTAGTAAAATAGCCGTCAGTACAATACCAATAAGAGTGATGAGAGTTTGCTGTTTGTTTAACTTAGCAACAAGTCCTATTCCTTGTATTAGTGAGTTATCACGATTAATCCAAACTCTAAAAAGTATACACAAAGTTAAAATATTCCAACTAATCCAAGCAGCAGATGGCTTATCTAAAAGAGCTATTTGATTTCTTAAACCAAAGTAACCAATTGCAGAAATGAGGATAAAAACGATTAACCCCATTAGTAGCTGAATTAAATTCGATGCAGTGTATATCTTTATAAGAAAGTTAAAATCAGGAGTATTCTTTTTAACAGGCGAGTGAATATCAAATGATGATGCGCCACTCCACGCATATGAAAAACCTCTCATGTATGAACCGGCAACCGCGCTGGTCAAGAAAGGCGAAAAAGCTAAAACCGTATTAAATAAGTAATAAACCGTGATTTCGTCTGAGGTGAGCATAGTAACAATCAATGGTGTTACTATTAACCCTCGCAGTAATAAACTAGAGTGTTTCAGCCATGACGTCATCATTGGCGATTCGCTAAACCTATGATATAATTTTTTAAAATTTATATCCATTTGCTCAAACAAAGTCGGAATGATTCTAAATCGATTTTAAAGTGCTGCCCCTCCATTTCGCTGTAATAGGCTTGATATTCTAGTCCCAGATCAAGTGATAAAGAAGCGTAACACATTACAGGGTTAGACTTTGGTAAAAACTCTAATACTTTTACTTTTCTATTTTTATTACAAAAAATTAAGTTTGTGAGTCCAGCACCATGTGGAGCAATAATTTCTGTTACATCACCAAAAAGAGCCATCTGCTTCTTCACCGACATTCCAGACAACTGAACAACTTCATAGCCTAGAGGCACAATGTGTTCTAATAGTTCCTGTTCGTTAATTACGCTTCTACGTCTAGCATCATTCCTTGTTATATATATTTTTTTTTCCTTAGTTTGTAGCTCAGAAGGCCGTATTTTTTTAGCTAACTGAGACACTAATCCAAGTGTTTTAGCGTGTGATCGCCCATATTTCCTATGAAAATTAAATATATAAGCTCCTGATAAAAATTCTCTAGATCCATTCGCCACCTCAAAACAGCTTTTTTTTATCCCCAGCATATCTAACCATTCTTTTTGGTATTGATGTTTAATAGGAGAAATTACAATTTTTATGTTATTTTTTTCAATGAAACTTTGTGCGGCAATTAGTTTAGGTAGGACCTCCAATGTCCAATGAAAATAATTTTGATCCCAAAGTGTTGATAGAATTATTTTTTCTTCCGTCTTCTTCTTTTTAAAGTTCAATAAAAAGCTTTTAATTGATTCCTTTATCAAAACTTTCTTGTCAATTGACAATAAAGCTCTTTCATTCAGCATCAAATGTTCGTATGAAAAACCTTTAGGACTAAGAATAAGTGATGGCACATCCCAAATATATAAATTACGCAGCTTTGCTAAACTGGGAGGAGACACTGTAAGGTTTGAAGTTAATTTGTAACCTGATCTTTCATTAAAATCAGGATCTATTTTATTTTTCTCTTCTAAAGGAAAATCTACTAATTTTTCTGCTATAGTATGGCGCTTATCAACTTTAATAAGTGATAAGAAAGTTTTTTTAAGAAAGCTTTTCACAAAAACTGATTATCTATTTTTTCTACTAAAGTTGATCATCAATCATAACCAAGATAGTCTCTCGCCTGAATTGTTTTTGACTTAATGAAATCGATATCATTTTGCGAAATCCTGTGTTTTGAACTCCCAATCTTAGCTATCCCAGTAAAGCTTTCTTTACTAGAATCCAGCTGAAAATCTGTTTTGTGCACTTTTTCTGAAGCCCTCATATTGTTTATACTACTTTGCTCTATAGCATACCTAATTGAATCATTGCAGCTGGGCAACCCTAGCAAATCAATGACTTGGCTAAGAGTTTCATGAGGTTTTGTAATAAAGTCTTCATATTTATAGTATCGTATATATTTACCAACACTATATTTATTAAGCCAACCTAAAACGTGACGATTCCAGCCAGCTATACCATACTTAAATGAGTTACCAGTACAGAATTCCATGAACTCAATATGCATTGGTAATGCACCTATATTTCTCAAATAATTGTAACATGAGCTTATAGAATCTTCAGGCCTACGTGCAATATATATCACCCTGTTATACTGCAAGTTATAAAAACTATGACTTTTAATTATCCGCGAACCATATTTTTTTTTAAGCAGGTTATTAGTATCAATTTTTCTATCTACATGGATATCTGGAATGATATCTTGGATCGTAAACCAATTTGCTTTTGTAGGTAAGTCTAGCGATTTTTCAAAATAAGAACTTAGCATGTAGCGAATCCAAGTATTTCCAGACTTAGGATACGATACAAGATAAATATCTGATGCCAAAGGCAGGTATGGCATATCATCATCTGATATGTGTTTTGGCAGAATTTTAGAGAGTTTTTTTCGCCAGTTTTTATTCATTTTTAATATTTAATTTAGGTTTTTTCTAAGAACCTCTATGACTAAATCTAGTTAATTCAAATCACATCGACTTAAATATATTATGAAAAGCCGATTAATTTTTTGAGTTACTGTCAATGTCAGTAAAATTACAAATTCTCAATTGGCTTTAGTTATTTGTTCCATAACTTCGCGCAATTTCAATCCAGCAGATTTCCAATTTAATCTAGCCTCATATTCCTCAAAGCTAGATCGTGCCAGATCTATATATCTCGCTTTGGAAAGCATCATTTTTTTAATACGTTTACCATATTCTTCAGGAAGAGCATCGAGCTCAAACGTCCAGCCATTTTTATTGTCGACAATTTGTGTAGTAATACCACCTACATTAGTTGCTAAACTAGGCAATCCATACGAACTTGCTTCAGCTAGAACGACAGGTGCACAATCAGCAATGGTTGGTAAAATAAGAAAATGGCTTTTGGTAAAAAATGATTCTATTTTTGAACGCCCAGCTTCTGTAGACTTAGAAATAAAACCATGACACTTAACATAGTCAGGAGTTGGATACGGCGGGGAGCATCCAACAATATTCAACTCCACCAGTATCCCATTATTTCTTAACCAATCTGCAACTGCAATTACCTTGTCTCCCCCTTTACGCTCCCAATCTACGCCAATAAATAATAGCTTACATAGTTTGGTTTCCTTAGCGTTAGCAATATTATTAATAATTTCTATGTTTCTTTTCCCGCTAACATTAGCACCAAATGGAATAACAAAAACTTTATTAGGGTCTACATCATAATGTTCTATCGCAGTCTTAGCAGCCCAGTCTGATGAATATATTGCTAAGCTGCAATTCTCTAGTGCTACTTTTTCACTTAACATTCCATTATGAATTGTCTCATCAGACAAATTAGAAAATTCTGAATAAAAATTTACCATTCCTGCAAATGAGGCATCAGTCCAAAATACAATTGGAGATTTTGTTTTTAAGTAAGCCACAGGTAATGTTCCAGGACTAAATATTATATCAAATTGCTTATATTTTAGTATTTTTTCCACGCTTTTAGCATAACCTTTAAGTTTATGCGGGTTGCGATCATATAGATGCTTTTTTCCATTAGGGAAAACCGTCCAAAATAGTTTTTTCAATCGTGAAATTATAATACCGATACTGACACCTGTAGAAAGATTGCCAACCTGTTCAGTTTCTATACCAGCTGCTTCAATTGCTTTTAATATATTCTTTCCAGTTCCTGACCAAGCATGGATATCTTCTGAATCATAAATTGTTACATATGCTATCTTCACGATGACTTATTTTTAAGAATATTAATTAAGAACTTTGTATTACTCATCAGATACCTCATTAATAACCTCTTAGGCTCTTGAAAGACTCTGTAGAGCCACTCGAAGCCGGAGCGTTGGATCCAGTAAGGGGCTTGTTTGACTTGGTAGGACAAGAAGTCGAAGGCGGCTCCTACTCCTAAGAGGGTGGTGCCGTTGTTCCAGGTTTTGTTGAGGTCGGGGTATTTATCGAGGAGGCTTGCCATGAAGCGTTCTTGCTTCGGGGTGCTGAGGCCTACCCAGATGAGGTGAGGTTTGGTAGCGCTGAGCTGATTAACGAAATCTTGCTCTTCGTTTTCTGAAAGTGGGCGGAACGGTGGGGTGTAGGTGCCTGTTATATTGGACTGGGGGTATCGTCTAAGGAGGCAGGTCTTGAGCTCTTCGGCTACGCCATCGGCACCGCCGTAGAAAAAGTGGCGAATTCCGCTACCTTCTGTTCTTCTGAAGATTTCATCCATAAGCTCGGGGCCGTAGACTCTGTCCATGTGCTGGTGGCCGTAAACGTATTTACCGATCCATACCATTGGCATACCATCAGGTGTGCTGAGGAAAGAACTGTTATGAATAGCTTTGAGCGCATCATCGTCTTGGGATTCCATGACACCATGGACTCCTGTAATAGTAACGTAGCCTAAATGGTGAGGGTCTTCGCCAGCATGAACAATTTGTTCAATCGCGATATCTAGATTAAGCACTGAAATACCTACGCCTAGAACGTCTATTCGAGAAACTGGTAATCTTTGTTTTTTAACCACGGAATACTCGGGAAGCACGGAATCGTTAGATTCTTGTATTGTGCTTTTTCTAGCCACGAATCGCACGAATCTACAGGGATTTTTGCTTGGTTAATATGTTTATATTGATTGCGGGAAACAGGAAATTTAACAGAATATTTCAGTGAGTATCCACTCATCTTATATGCTGAGCTTAATCTTTTAAAGAACCACGGTCTCGCCATGTTTACGTCGTTCGTATTGCTCTTTAATCCAGTGATAGGTAGCTTCCATGCCCGTGCGTAAATTGATTTCAGGTTCCCAGTTTAGGATACGATGAATCTCGGAGTTATCTGAATTACGTCCACGGACTCCCTGAGGAGCATCGAGGTTATAGGTTCTCTTAACTTTAACACCTGCAATATCTTCCACGATATCAAGAAGGCCATTGATCGTCACCAATTCTGAGCGACCTAGGTTAAGAGGATCTCTATGATTAGAGGCCATCAGCTTATCGATACCTGTAATACAATCGTCTATGTACATAAACGAACGAGTCTGCTCACCATCGCCCCATATTTCCATTTCCAGGTTACCGGTATCAATACACTCGATTACTTTCCTGCACATAGCGGCAGGAGCCTTTTCACGGCCCCCGTCCCATGTGCCATAAGGACCATAAACATTGTGGAAACGATAAACGCGTGATTCAAAGCCAAAGTCTTCCTCGAAATTTTTACAAAGACGCTCAGAAAACAACTTCTCCCAACCGTAACCATTTTCAGGCATCGCTGGGTAGGCATCCTTTTCTTTGAGAGCGATCACTTCTGCATCTGTTTGTTTATAATCTGGATAAATGCATGCACTAGAAGAATAGAAATACTTACTAACGCCATGATGTTTAGAGGCTTCTAGCATGTGTGTATTGATCAGCACGCTGAGCATACAGAGACTTTTATTATTTTCAATAAATCCCATTCCGCCCATGTTACAAGCGAGACAATAAACTTCATCACAACCCTCAATCAGTTTAAAACAATGATCACGCAGGCCCATATCTGCGTGGTGGTTTTCTGCCTCTTCACAAAGTTGATACCATTGGTCTAGTGGTTTGATATCAGCTACAACAACGTCATGCCCACGCTCGATAAAAACTTTAACCAGTTGGCCACCTATAAATCCACCACCACCGGCGACTAGTATACGTTTTTTGTTCATATTCTATTGGGTTTATGATTTAATCTTTAGCCTTATCTTTACAAGTATACCAAATAAACAGGCTGTTATAAGTAAAATATCGTTTAAACAATCTCTTAGGTTCTTTACAAAGTCGATAGGCCCATTCAATACCATATTTTTGTATCCAGGCAGGGGCTTGCTTGACTTCACCAGCGTGAAAGGCAAAGGCGGCGCCGATACCGAAGTAGACAGCGGGGGGGAGTTGATCTTTGTGTTTGGCAATCCAAGCTTCTTGCTTCGGGCAACCGAGACCTACCCAGACGAGATTGGCTCCAGAGTCTTTGACTTTTTGGCAAATACGATCGAATTCATCGGGTGGCCAGTCACCAAATGGTGGAGAATAAGAACCTGCAATGACCGATTCGGGAAAATCATTCACGAATCTTTGCTCAAGCTTATCAAGGGTGCTTTGTTTACCTCCGAAAAGGAAATGTTTAAACTCGGGCTGACTTTGAGTGGCCTCAATCGTTTTAAGCATTAAAGTGGGCCCGTAGACACGATCTGTTAGCTTTTCTGTGTCCGGTAACTGACGATTGATGGCCCAGACGAGGGGCATACCATCAGGGCAAATAAGATCGAATTTTGCCATCGTTTTGCCAAAATCTCTATCATGCCGAGCAAGAGTTACAACATGGGTGTTAGCTGCTTCTACAGCATAGGCTGTATCTGCCTTCAACGCTGCCTTTTTAATCCAAGTAATCGCAGTGCTATACGTGCTGACTGCTACGGGAAGACCAATAACGGAAATTGTATCAAAAGCAGGCAGTTCTAAATTACCAGTATTTTGTTGAGAGGAAGGCATTGTGGAATCAAACACCAAAGAAAAACCAGAAATTACGGTACTCGAGAATCAAACCTCCCGAACTTTCTCTGTAAGGAAACATTGGTAAGCATGAGCGAGTCCCTGTTCGAGATTGATGGTTGGCTTCCAATCAAGTGAGCGAAGAATGCTGTTATCCATTAACTTTCGTGGGGTGCCATCTGGTTTGCTGGGGTCTTTTCCAATATTGCCATTAAACCCAACAGCCTTGGCAACAGCTTGGGCAAGTTCGAGGATGGTGATATCATCGCCATAGCCAACATTGACCCAATCGGGAGGGTTCTCGACTGCCATAAGGTGGAAGCATGCATCTGCTAGATCTTCTACGTAGAGAAATTCACGGCGTGGAGTACCACTACCCCAGATAGTAACTGTTTCTGCTCCAGCTTCTTTTGCCTCGTGGAAGCGGCGGATCATGGCTGGAATGACATGGGAATTTTCTGGATGGTAGTTATCGCCTGGGCCATAAAGGTTAGTTGGCATAGCGGAATGATATTTCACTCCATATTGTTGACGATAATGTTGGCATAGTTTTAATCCCGCGATCTTGGCTACAGCGTAGGCTTCATTGGTAGGCTCCAGATCAGATGTTAGAAGACAACTTTCTGGCATCGGCTGAGGTGCTTGCTTTGGGTAAATACAGGAACTACCCAGAAAAAGTAACTCTGTGATCCCTGCCTGATAAGAGCCTTCAATAGCATTCGCAGCGATCATTAGGTTTTTATAAATGAACTCTGCTGGATAAGTGCTATTAGCATGAATACCTCCTACCTTAGCGGCGGCGACAATGACCTGATCTGGCTTTTGCTCGGAGAGATAGGCGTGAGTCTGAGCCTGATTCGTGAGGTCTAGTTCATTACTCGCAGGCTGGAGAATATCCTTGTAGCCACGTTTTTCAGCAGCACGAATCAGGGCTGATCCTACCATACCGCCAGAACCGAGAATAAGGAGCTTAGTATTCATGTTAGAATGTTGCTGATAGTTTTCTTCCATTCTTTAAAAATGACTCAGTGAGTTATGCTACTCTTTAGCAACGGAAACATCGTACCCATGCGACTTTAGCAACGCGTGGCGTTTAGCGTGATCGAGATCATGAGCGACCATTTCTGCGCACATTTCTTCAACGGTAATTTCTGGTGCCCAGCCGAGTTTTTCCTTAGCCTTGGAAGGATCTCCTAAGAGGGTTTCAACTTCTGCGGGGCGGAAATAGCGCGGATCAACCTTAACGATAACATCACCAAGTTTTACACCTGGTGTTTTTTCTGGATCAGCGATGGATACAATCTTAGCTGTTTCCTCGAGGCCTTCACCTGAGAATTCAAGTTCAATTCCAGCTTCTTTGGCAGACAATGCTACAAAATCACGAACAGAAATTTGTTTCCCTGTGGCAATGACAAAATCATCTGGTGTATCCTGCTGGAGCATCATCCACTGCATCCGAACGTAATCCTTAGCGTGGCCCCAATCGCGTAAAGCATCCATATTTCCTAGATAGAGACAAGACTCTAAACCCTGTGAAATATTTGCAATGGCACGAGTGATCTTACGCGTTACAAATGTTTCACCACGGCGTGGAGACTCATGATTGAAAAGAATACCATTACAGGCATACATCCCATATGATTCACGGTAATTGACCGTAATCCAATAGGCATACATTTTTGCAACAGCATAGGGTGAGCGTGGATAAAAGGGTGTCGTCTCCTTCTGAGGGATTTCCTGAACCTCACCATACAGCTCAGAGGTAGATGCTTGGTAAAAGCGGGTCTTTTTCTCTAGCCCAAGAAAACGAATCGCCTCTAACAATCTCAATGTTCCCATAGCGTCAACATCTGCAGTATATTCAGGTGATTCAAAGGAAACAGCAACATGTGATTGCGCACCAAGATTATAAACTTCATCGGGCTGAACTTCGCTAATGATCCGCGTTAGATTTGAAGTATCGCTAAGATCACCATAATGAAGCTTAAAGCGTGCATTTTCAACTTGAGGATCCTGATAGATATGATCAACCCGCTCCGTGTTAAATGATGAAGCACGACGTTTAATACCGTGTACTTCATAACCTTTCTCAAGAAGAAATTCGGCGAGATAGGAGCCGTCTTGACCCGTGATACCTGTAATAAGTGCTGTTTTCATATGGGGAACTAAAAATGATGGTTTACTGATTCATTAAATTACGGATCTGAAATAGGCAATGGTACGATCTAGACCAGTATCGAGATCAATTGTCGGTTGCCAGTCTAGTTTATTTTTCGCAAGGGTAATGTCAGGTTGGCGTTGTTTGGGATCATCACCTGGAAGCTCTCGAAAGACAAGTTTTGATGGGCCGCCTACTTTGGCCATCACCTGTTCAGCAAGTTCGAGCATGGTAAATTCATTTGGATTCCCGATATTGATAGGACCAGTTATTTCATCCTGATTCATCAAGCGGATAAAACCTTCGATAAGATCATCGACGTAGCAGAATGAGCGTGTTTGCTGACCGTCTCCATAGATTGTAATATCATCACCGCGTAAAGCTTGACAGATGAAATTCGACACCACCCGACCGTCTTCAGGGTTCATACGCGGACCGTAGGTATTAAAGATTCTGACAATTCTTATATCCACTCCATTCTGGCGATGATAATCCATAAAAAGCGTCTCGGCGGCGCGTTTACCTTCATCATAACATGAGCGAATACCTATTGGGTTTACATTCCCCCAGTAAGATTCAGGCTGCGGATGCACATCTGGATCACCATAAACTTCTGATGTGGATGCTTGGAAAACACGAGCCTTGCAGCGCTTCGCCAAGCCAAGACAATTAATTGCTCCCATCACTGAGGTCTTGATGGTTTTAATCGCGTTATACTGGTAATGCGGAGGTGATGCTGGGCATGCGAGATTATAAATCTGATCAACTTCAAATTTAAATGGATCAATCACATCATGGCGGACTTGCTCAAACATTGGATTATCCAACAAATGAACGACATTTTGTTTACTCCCGGTAAAGTAATTATCTAAAGCAATGACTTCATTCCCAGCGGCTAATAATCTATCGCATAAATGTGAGCCTAAAAAGCCAGCTCCTCCAGTAACAAGTATTTTTTTCATTGTGTTTTGAAATTCTTTAAAAATGATTTTACAGTCATCCTGAGTCCCTGCTCTAGAGAGAGCTTAGGTTTCCAGCCAAGCTGCGAGATTTTCCCCGCATTCATCGCATAACGCACATCGTGACCAGCGCGATCATCTACATACTCTATGAGCTGATGATATTTTCGCACTTCAGATTTTTCGCTAGAACGGACAAAGTTATCTAGGACCTCGCAAAGTTGGCTTACTAGATGAATATTTTCCACTTCATCACCTGTGGAAATATTATAACTCTCTCCTATTTTCCCGTGGTCGAGGACATTTATTACAGCACGGGCATTATCATCAACGTAGATCCAATCACGCACTTGAGATCCCGTTCCGAATATGGGAATACTTTTCTGAGCAAGAGCGTTAGAGATAACTTTAGGGATCAGCTTTTCCTCATTCTGCCCAGGGCCATAATTATTAGAACTGTGTGTAACTAAAACTGGTATACCATATGTGCGCGCCCATGATCGCGTAAAATGATCTGCCGCAGCTTTACTTGCTGCATAGGGAGAGCTTGGCCGATATGGCGATGATTCGTCTGCCCGTTCAAGGCCATCTAAATCACCGTAGACTTCATCAGTAGAAATTTGAAGGAACCGAAATTGCTTTTTTTTTACTTCTGTTAATTTTGTGAAGTAATCACGCACCACTTCCAACATATGATAAGTTCCCGCGACATTACTGCGTAAGAACTTTTCAGGAGATTCGATAGAGCGATCCACGTGAGTTTCCGCAGCGGCATGGATGACGGCATCGATATTATATTCGTTCATCACCTGCTGCATGATCTTACGATCACAAACATCAGCCTGAACAAATTGATAATGATGACTACCAGCACAATCTGCTAAACGTGTCAGATCTGCGGCATAGGTTAGCTTATCAACATTGACTACGAGACCGCGGCCTTCGCGAACGAGTTGGCGGACAATGGCTGAAGCGATGAAACCTGCTCCGCCAGTGATCAATATATTCATAGATTAATCCTAACACCGGTATTTTTTATCGTCACCAGTTAACCTTTACCTATGGCATAGACAGAGAAGCCTTTTTTCTCAAGTGCCGCATGATCGAGTAAGTTACGCCCATCAAAGAGAAAGGCTGGCTTATACATTTCCTTGAGTACTTGATCAAAATCCACTTGAAGGAACTCGTCCCACTCTGTCAGAACAGCTACACCGTGTGCTCGTTCAGCAGCCTCTTCACAAGATGCACAGACAGTCAATTGTTTCTCAATAACTTCATCAGGAACGCCAACATATCGCAAATCTTCATGAATGAGAGTCTCTGGGACACATGGGTCATAGAGTGCAACATGAGCACCTTCCAACAGTAGATCTTTACAGATATAAATGGCAGCAGATTCTCTTGTATCATTGGTGTCTTTCTTAAATGCAAAACCCCAAATTGCGATACGTTTACCACTTACGGTATTAAATAGCGTTTTGACAATTTTCTCCGTAAAGCGCGATTTCTGCCAATCATTCATCTTAATGACCGACTCCCAGTATGCGGAGACTTCAGGCAGACCAAAATGCGCACAAAGATAGACTAAATTGAGAATATCCTTCTGGAAACACGATCCGCCAAAACCAACAGAGGCTTTTAAAAACTTGGGTCCGATACGAGAATCCATCCCAATAGCGCGAGCGACTTCATCCACATCCGCCCCCGTGGTTTCACAAAGTGCGGAAATAGAATTGATAGAAGAAATACGCTGCGCCAGAAAAGCGTTAGCTACTAATTTAGATAATTCTGACGACCAAAGGTTCGTGGTTAAGATACGCTCGCGTGGAATCCATTGGTTATAGACACTCACGAGTGTTTCCACTGCTGCATCGCCGGCCTCGGTTTTCTCACCGCCAATGAGAATCCGATCTGGATTTTGCAGATCCGCTATGGCGGTGCCCTCCGCAAGGAACTCAGGATTAGATAGCACCTGAAACTTTCCGCTCTCTGAATTAGCACTCAAGATAGCATGGAGAGCTTCAGCCGTTCTTACAGGGATAGTGCTTTTTTCAACGATAATTTTAGGACCCTTACAGACCTTAGCAATCATACGCGCAGCGGACTCGATGTAACAAAGGTCAGCAGCACGGCCCGCACCCATACCATAAGTCTTGGTAGGGGTGCCCACGGCAACAAAGATAATATCAGCATCCGCAACCCGCTCTTCAACCTCTGTAGAGAAAAATAAGTTTTTACCACGAGCCTCACTCACCACCTCAAAAAGGCCTGGTTCATAAACTGGTAAATCGTCAGAATTCCAGGCTGCGATCCGATGGCTATTAATATCAACAACATCCACACGGATACTTGGACACTTGGCAGCGATCATCGCCATGGTCGGACCGCCAACGTAACCGGCGCCAATACAACAGATTTTTTTAGGTAGATTCATCGTTTATTATACTATGACTGAAATGATTTAAGTGCAGTGATTACAGCGTCTTGCTGCTCATGCGAAAGTTCAGGGTAAATAGGAATACTGAGCACTTCCTTGGAAAGTTGATCTGTACTAGCCAGTGATGTGCGCTGATTACCTTCCAGATGGGCAAAGCACTGCTGCTGGTGCATCGGAATTGGATAGTAAATTTCACAACCGACCCCTTGATTCCCTAGATAGTTTTTAAGTGCATCACGCTGCCCATTTTGCACGCGTAGTGTAAACTGATTCCAGATATGTGCATAGCCCTCTTGCTCAGTGGGGAGGATGATACTATCCAAGCTGGCTAATTGTTTTCTATAATACGCGGCATTTTCCTGACGCTGACGGATGTAATCTGCATAATGAGAAAACTTTACCCTCAGAAGGGCCGCTTGGAGAGCATCTAAACGGAAATTACCACCAATCATCTGATGATAATATCGAGGGTGCATTCCATGGTTCCGCATCTTAGTGGCTATATCAGCCAGCTCATCATTTTGCGTAACCAGTAAACCTCCATCGCCGAGGCCTCCGAGATTTTTTGATGGGAAAAAACTGTAACTACCAAAATCAGACATCGCGCCACATGCCCGACCATTAAACTGCGCACCTAAAGATTGTGCGGTATCTTCGATGACTTTGAGCTCGTATTTCTTAGCAAAGACTTCGCATGCATCCATATCGACCGATTGTCCAAACAGATGCACAGGGATAATTGCCTTTGTTTTTTCTGACACACATTCTTCCGCTGATGCAAAATCAATGTTGAATGTATCTGGATGACAATCGCAAAAAACAGGCGTTGCCCCTGTGCGTGCAATACAGCCTGCCGTAGCAAAGAAAGTAAAGCTGGGGCATATCACCTCATCTCCCACACCAATATCCATTGCCATCAAGGCTAACAAAATGGCATCTGTACCGGATGATAAGCCTATAGCGTGCTTCACTCCTAGGAACTCCGTCATAGCAGACTCAAACTGCTCGACCTCCGACCCCATGATAAAACGTCCAGTTTCCAGCACCCCATTAAATGCTGCCCGCAGCTCATCCGCGATCGGATGATTCTGAGCATTTACATCTAATAAAGGGACATTCATAATGTTTTGTATCTAGAAGCTACAGTAAAGAACCTCGGGGCAAGCCCCGAGGCATTCATGAGAAGTCCAGATTCAACTGACCTTTGTGTAATTCCCTGTAATCTCCTTCACCACCCTGATTAGCAACATACGCGGCAATCACTTGCTCGCTCCCGTGTTGTCCAACCGTATTCACAAAATATCCTTTCCCCCAGAACTCCCCTCCCCAAAGCTTTTTCTTCACCTCTGGCACTCGCTCAAACACTTCACGAGCAATCATACTTTTCACCGTCCTCGCTATCTTTGTCACACTATACATCGGCACAGATTGTATCAGAAAATGAGCGTGATCCCTGTCCAATCCTACCTCCAAAAACACTATCTCCCAACGCTTCTCTATATCCAAACATACCTCCTTCATTACCTCATCTACCTCCTTACTCATCACCACTCGACGATACTTCGCTGAACATACCAAATGATACATCAGCACCGACACATTATGCTTCTTGTGAATATAACGACTTTCCATAACTCACCATCTTCCCTTTTCAAAGCCGAAGCAAGCTTCGGGGTATTAGACCCATTGAGAATAAAAAAGCCTTCTGCCTAGAAGGCGTATCCCTTTCTCGAAATATGAAGGATCAAGCAATCATCCCAGCTGCCACAGTCTCATTAGACATGGCATCGATCAGGATAAATGAGCCTGTGGTGCGATTACGCTTATAGCGATCATAGATTAAAGGGGCTGAAGTCCGCAGGGTGATACGACCAATGTCATTCAGGCGGAATTCAAGATCGTCTTCTATCTTGTGCAGAGTGTTGATATTGACTTTATAATTAACCTCTTTGATCACTGCTTTTACCTCACGCGAAGTGTGGCGGAGGATATATTTCCCACGTGCTTGCATTGGCTTATCTGAGAACCAACAGATCATGGCATCAATATCCTGACCTACGGCAGGAGGGTTATTTGATTTCACAATCATATCCCCACGTGAAATATCAATTTCATCCTCCAAGGTAATCGCTACAGAGAGAGGGCTAAATACCTCCTCGAGCTCTTGGCCGTCTGCATGAATCGCTTTAATTTTAGTAGAAAAACCGGAGGGCTGCACCGTGACGCTGTCCCCTGGTTTAAACACCCCACCAGCAATACGCCCTGCATAACCACGGAAATCATGCCATTGATCAGACTGAGGGCGAATGACCCATTGTACGGGGAACCGGGCTTCGATATGGTTTTCTTGGTTACCAATGTAGACCGTTTCAAGATGGTAAAGGAGGGATGAACCCTCATACCAATCCATATTTTCTGACTTATCTACCACATTATCACCGTTGAGTGCGGAAATTGGAATGAAAGTAATATCCACCACATTATCAAGGCGTGAAGCAAAGTCTTTGTAGTCTTCAACAATTTTATCATACACCTCCTGAGAATAGTCCACGAGATCCATTTTATTAACACATACTACGATGTGCTGAATACGAAGTAAGCTGGCGATGAAAGAATGTCGGCTGGTTTGCTCGATGACACCCTTACGTGCGTCTACTAAGATAATGGCTAAATTAGCAGTGGAGGCGCCAGTGACCATGTTTCTCGTATATTGAATATGCCCCGGTGTATCAGCGATGATAAATTTCCGCTTAGGGGTGGCGAAATAGCGGTAAGCAACGTCAATGGTAATACCCTGCTCGCGTTCTGCCTTGAGGCCGTCTGTTAAGAGAGCAAGATTTACATGCTCATCACCACGTGATTTACTGGACTCCTCGACAGCTTCCATTTGGTCTTCGAAAGTATTCTTGGAATCATAGAGCAAGCGCCCAATGAGGGTAGATTTACCATCGTCGACGCTGCCAGCGGTGGTAAAACGGAGCAGGTCCATATCGAGGTAACCTGTAGTATCCGCAGAAGACGGAAGATCGGAATGAGATGAAGTAGACATCGGAAAAATAATATATGTTAAGTTAAATGGATAAGAGGTAAGGCCTAGAAGTAGCCTTCTTTTTTGCGATCTTCCATCGCAGTCTCTGAGCGTTTATCATCTGAGCGTGTTCCGCGCTCGGTCTGACGGGCGGATGCTACCTCTTGGATGACAGCATCGATGTCAGCAGCGGGAGATTCTACAGCACCAGTGCAGGTAGCATCACCAATGGTTCTAAAGCGGACGATTTTCTTTTCCACTACCTCGTGCTCCTGCACGGTGACAAAGTCGGTAACGGCAAGTAGAGAGCCATTGCGCTCAAAGACCTCACGCTCGTGTGAGAAGTAAAGATTGGGCAAGTCAATATTTTCTTTTTTGATATACTGCCAGACATCCATTTCCGTCCAGTTAGAGAGAGGGAAAACTCTAAAGTGTTCACCATGCTGCTTACGACCATTAAAGATATTCCAAAGCTCAGGGCGCTGGTTTTTAGGATCCCACTGGCCAAAATCATCACGGTGTGAGAAGAAACGTTCTTTAGCACGGGCTTTTTCCTCATCGCGGCGACCACCTCCAAGAGCAGCATCAAACTGATGTTCCTCGATGCCATCGAGAAGGGCTACGGTCTGCAATCCGTTGCGGCTGGCGTTAACACCTTTTTCTTCAGTGACACGTCCTTTATCAATGGACTCCTGCACACTTGCTACCACAAGACGAGCACCAATTTTTTCGATAAATTGATCCCGGAAAACCATCGTTTCAGGGAAATTATGCCCTGTATCTACGTGCATCAAAACAAAAGGGATCCTCGCGGGAGAGAAAGCCTTGTAGGCGAGATGCGCCATAACAATGGAATCCTTACCGCCAGAAAATAGCAAAACTGGATTCTCAAACTGGGCTGCCGTTTCCCGAAGGATAAAGATAGCCTCTGATTCTAAATGGTCGAGGTGACTAAGTGCGTATGAGGACATGGTATTAAATGAAATAGTATAAATAGGGTGTGTAATCTATGACCAAGTCACTCGAGGTGTAACTTCAGCCAGTAGTTGATCTAAGCAGGATGCAAGTGAGTTGTTTTCTGTATTAAGAATGATATTTGCACAAGCAGGTTCTTCGAAGGCAGACGCTTGTCCGGTAAAATGCGCAATTTGACCAGCTTCCGCTTTGTCATAAAGCCCCTTCACATCACGCTGGCGGCAAGTTTCGAAGGAGGCTTGCACATACGTTTCTAGTAAATCTTGATCACCGATGATTTCTCTAGCGGCTTTACGAAACCGCTCCTGTGGTGTGATGACGGAGACAATCACAATGGCACCCGTATGCACGATGGATTTTGCCATCTCCGCAACGCGTCTGACATTCTCGCAGCGATCTTCATCCGTAAACCCAAGATTACTATTCAACCCACTGCGTAAATTATCTCCATCAAGCATGACCACAAACCGACCCGAATCATGCAGATACCTCTCAAGCGCATTAGCGATGGTTGATTTACCTGATCCAGATAACCCATAGAGCCAAACAACTAATCCCCTTTGGCCGAGAAGCTCTTCCTTTTCTTCTCTTGGCACCTGCCGCTGGAATTCAGGATGAATATTCGTTGCATCTGTCATAGCAAAGAGGGGAAATAAATCTGGAAATACATTCTCCTTACGCTGCCGCCCTTGGTCGATTAGCTATATTACAAGCTAAAACCACGCGGAGTTCTTATCGAGAGTTGAGAGCCTTGTAGATGAAAACCACAGTGAACTGCTGGGAACACACCACAGATCGCGGTATTTGTTCAATAAAAAATGAACAATTTAATTGAACTAAAATAACTTAACGTGAGCCAACACCTCAGATCCAGACAGTGTATTGGATGTATCGTGCTGTTATTCTGAGTTCTTTTCGATCGTTTTACTTCCAAGCTTGCATCAATGATTAAGATTGCTTTAATAACTTCAGCCCTACGTTAACTCCCCTTTCCCCTGATATTTCTCTCCCATGGATGGACATGAACCAATAGATTCTGACGGACCTACCGAACAGCAAAGCCTCGGAAGCATGTACTCGGATTACTTTCTTGATTACGCCAGTTACGTGATCATGGAGCGTGCCGTACCGCATCTCTGTGATGGTCTTAAGCCCGTGCAGCGCCGTATTTTACACTCTATGCGCGAGCTAGAAGATGGTCGTTACAACAAAGTGGCCAATGTGGTGGGCAACACAATGAAATACCACCCCCATGGTGATACCTCCATTGGAGATGCCATGGTACAGCTTGGGCAGAAAGAGCTCCTCATCGATACCCAAGGAAACTGGGGCAATGTGCTTACTGGGGATAAAGCGGCTGCGCCGAGATACATCGAAGCTCGCCTAACACCTTTCGCCCTTGAAGTCGCATTTAACCCAAAGACTACCGAGTGGACACGGAGTTATGACGGGCGTAACAAGGAGCCAGTTACACTCCCTCTTAAGTTTCCACTTCTTCTGGCACAAGGAGTAGAAGGCATCGCTGTGGGCTTGGCCTGTAAAATGCTACCGCATAATTTTATTGAGCTCCTAGAAGCCTGTATCGCGCTACTGCGCAAGGAAAGCTTTGAGCTACTACCAGATTTCCCCACTGGTGGCTTGATGGATGCTAGCAATTATAACGATGGCTTACGTGGCGGAAAAATCCGTGTGCGTGCTGAGATCAAAATTGAGAAAAAACGCATGCTGCGTATTACCCAAGTGCCTTTTGGGGTGACCACCGGAGGTCTTATGGACAACATCGTGGCGGCCAATGAAAAGGGTAAAATTAAGATCTCAAAAATAGAGGACAACACCGCCGCAGAGGCAGATATCCTCATTCACCTTCCTGCAGGGTCAGATCCAGAGACCTCGCGAGATTCCCTTTACGCATTTACAGATTGTGAAGTCTCTATTTCTCCAAATTCCTGTGTAATTTACGATGGTAAACCACGGTTTATGGGGGTTACTGAAATCCTTAAACACTCCGCTTTCCAGACCAAAGATCTGCTCAAGATGGAACTGGAAATCAAGCTCGGTGAGCTCCAAGAAAAATGGCACTTTTCCTCACTGGAAAAAATCTTCATCGAGAACAGAATCTACCGCGACATTGAAGAATGTGAAACGTGGGAAGCCGTCATTGAGGCCATCGATAAAGGGCTCAAACCGTTTAAAAAACTCCTCAAACGTGAAGTCACCGAGGAGGATATCGTCAGACTAACAGAAATAAAAATCAAACGTATTTCAAAGTATGATTCCTTTAAGGCAGATGAAATCATCCAGAATCTCGAAAATGAAATCGGAGAGGTAGAGAAAAACCTGCGCAATCTAACACGTTACACCATCGCCTATTTTAAAAATTTAATCAAAAAATACGGTAAAGGTAGAGAGCGCCGCACAGAAATCACCTCATTTGGCGTAGTCAACCGCGTGCAGGTAGTGGCTGCAACTGAGACTCTGTACGTCAACCGGAAGGACGGTTTTGCTGGCTGGGGATTGAAAAAAGAGGAAAGCCTCGAGAAGTGTTCGAAGATTGATGATGTCATTGCTATCGATGGCGAGGGCATTATGCGCGTTTCCAAAGTAGCGGATAAAGCCTTCGTCGGAAAACGCGTGCAGCACATTGCTATTTTCCGCAAGGATGAAGAAAAAATCTTCTCAATGATCTATCGAGATGGTCGCCAAGGCGCAGTTTACGCAAAGCGCTTCAAAGTCGGTGGAGTTACCCGGGATAAAGAATATGATCTCACTAAGGGGACCAAGGGCACGCGTGTGCTCTACCTCGCAGTTCATGATACCGAGCAAGAGAGTGAGGACAATACCGTGCTCGTTCACCTGAAACCTGCTCCACGCCTCCGCAGTCTGTCACGTTTATTCAGCTTTGGAGAACTCGCTCTCAAAGGCCGTGCGGTAAAGGGAAACCTGGTGACCAAACACATCGTAGACCGTGTCGTCAGAGCCCCCAAAGATGGCGAAGATCTGGAACTTGAGTAAAATTCACAGAAGAATTTATTGACATTTAATTGGTGTTCACGAACACTGTTCACATGAATAAATTCAACCTCAACCCATCCTCTGTCATCGTTTCTCTCAAAGCTGTATTAGATCGAGGTATTTGTCTTATCCGTGGAGAAAAATACGATGTGAACCCTAGATCACAGTGGCAGCAACTAGAGCTACCATTCTCTAGGACTCCAGTGAAAAAATGGAATCGCTAGGACCACCTACTTGCTCCCGCTTCCCCCTATTCGTAATTTTGATTCTATAGCTTCGGTAAATCCTATTTACACATTTTTCTTAGCCATGGTTCAATCCATCCATGAAAAATCTTAGGAACACCTTTACCCTAATACATGTGGCACTGGCGGCGGTATCACTCAGCTCATATACCTCACAATAAAAGGCTATTATGCGCGTCACCCTAGCTGTGCTTTAAGCCATTTCCTTTTCTACACAGATAGGGAATCTCTTTTTATCCAATGATATAATCTTGATTCTTATCGATTTACTTTTACACCTGCATCACCGCCAGCTGCGGTAAAGACGCCATGCCCAAAGTTTTCATTAAGACATACGGATGACAAATGAATGAACGCGATTCTGAGCAGGTTGCTCGGATGTTCGTGGAGGGAGGCTATACCGTAACGCCATCTGAATTTGATGCAGACGCCATACTGGTAAATACCTGCAGCGTACGCGATCAAGCGGAACAAAAAGCACTTGGTAAAATGGGTATCATGGGCAAACACCGGCAGAAGAAGCCGCACGTAGTCTACGGCTACATGGGCTGTATGGCACAGAGCCGTGGTAACGAACTCTTTGAAAATATCCCCCACCTCGATGTGGTGGTAGGCACCCAGAAGTATCATAAAGTTTTTCAATACGTGGATGAGATCCTCACCAAGCGGATGGAACGCCGGATGGATGATCCTGCACTCTCCCTCACTGGCGAAAGCGTCTGTGATATTGCAGAAGAAAAAGATAGCCAGAATACTATCCGCGATCATGTGGCTAAAGAAAACCAAACCACAGCTTTTGTTTCCATCATGCAGGGCTGCAATATGCGCTGCTCATTCTGTATTGTTCCAGATACACGAGGGCATGAGCGTGGCCGGCCTATTAACGATATTGTCGCAGAGTGCAGAGACTTGGTCGCAAAGGGGGTAAAGGAAGTCACCCTGCTAGGCCAGATTGTTAATCTCTACGGCCGCACAGAATTCCCTAAAGTCGATGGCAAGTCCCCCTTTGTGCAGCTGCTAGAGGCTGTGCATGAAATTGAAGGACTAGAACGAATCCGTTTCATATCACCTCATCCTATCGGCTATCGAGCGGACCTTGTAGCTGCTTTCACTTACCTCCCGAAGCTGTGCAGCCATATTCATTTTCCCATGCAATCAGGATCTGATGCTATTTTGAAAAAAATGCGCCGCCCCTACAAGCACCAGAAATTCGTAGAAATCTGCCAAAACATGAAAGCAGCGCGCCCAGATCTAGCTATCACCACAGACATCATTGTCGGCTTCCCTGGTGAGACGGAGGAGGACTTCCAAGCCACTGTGGATACCGTCAAAGAGTTAGAATTCGATAACGCCTTTATCTTCCGTTACTCCAAACGACGTAACACCCCAGCAGCCGAGATGGAGGGCCAACTGCCTGAGCGCGTCAAAGAAGAACGAAATCAAGCGCTTCTCAAGGTGGTCAATGAACTGGCTATTGCTAAAAACGAATCACTTGTTGGCACCCGGCAGCAGGTTCTCTGCACTGGCCCATCAAAGACGAATAAAGAACGCCTCATGGGGCGAACAGGACAGAATAAAATTGTCATCTTTGATGGCGATGAAAAACGGATGACCGGGCAGATCTTTGATGTGATGATTGAAGAGGCTACAGGCTTCTCCCTTTACGGCACAGCCGTGCTGAAATAATCCTTTTCACCCAAGTATTTCTCCATAACATCCGCCCCACATGCATCCTTACGAAAAAATCCCTCTTAATGCCGCTGGCTACGTTCTAGCTGCGTGGCTCATCGGCCTCCATGTTTGGATGCTCATGAAGCCCGAAGAGAGTAAAAATTTCTTCCGTAAACTACCGCGGAACCGCTCGCTAGGGCCATGGTTTCTCGGTGCTGGTATGCTGTGGTTCTGGCTACTGATCGCACCAGATAAGTTGGGCGTTCTCAGTAGCCTGCAGATGGATCTCGGCGAGTTTAATAATGCCAAAAACATCCTACGCATCTTAGTGCCCATCGCTGCCTATGGAATCATCGTACACGTCAAAGAATTCCTATCAGTACGCGGCCTAGGACTCCTTGCTCTCATGGCAGCTGCTCCTTTACTTTACTCCGCCTACCTTGAGCCACCAATCAGCAGACTGCTAATTTCTATTTTTACCTACGCCATGATTTTTGCAGGCCTCTTCTGGGTGTCTATGCCTTACACGATGAGAGATGGCATCACTTGGGCAATTAAGACAAATAGCCGCTACCGCGCTCTTACTTTAGCAGGGCTTGGCTATGGTATTGCCATACTGGTCTGCAGCATCCTCTTTTGGAACTAGCCTCTGAAAAACCCATTAAATAGAATTAGAATTATTCTAATTAATTACTTGTCAGAGAGAGAATCCGTTCTAGCTTCTCCACGCCTTACTCTTAAGTGACTCATTTAAGAATAATCATCTCCCATGAAAAACGAAGTAACAGCACAGGAAATTGCTAATCACCCTAAGGTCAAAGGCCTGCGGATGACTCGGCAGCGCACTGAAGTCTACCGCGTGCTGATGGGACACCGTGATCACCCAACAGCCGGTGAGGTATTTGAGCGTGCAAAGCAAAACATGCCCAGCATCTCTCTCGCCACTGTCTATAACTGCCTCGAGGCACTGGTGCAGCACGGCGCTGTCCGCCAGGTTAACTTTGAGCGGGAGTCATCACGCTACTGCCCGAACCTTTCCGAGCATGGTCACTTTCACGATGAAACATCCGGAAAAATCATCGATATACCTTTAAAAAAAGGTGCCGCACTCTCTGATCTTCTCGAACTTCCCAAGGGCGCACAAATAGACAACTTAGAGATTACTCTTCGCGGCAGAGTGCTCCAATCAAAAGCACTCTAAATTAAATCTTTCTCCCGAATCACCATTTCTTAATACCAACTACCCATAAAAACATGAGCCTCGTCATCAAAGACCTGCATGCAAGCATCGAAGAAACGCCTATCCTGAAAGGTTTAAATCTGGAAATCCCAAAAGGTGAAATTCACGCCATCATGGGCCCTAACGGCTCTGGAAAATCAACTCTCTCCAAGGTCATCTCTGGCCATGACGACTACGAGGTGACTTCTGGCTCCGTCACTCTCGATGGAGAAGAAATTCTAGAAAAAGACGTCGATGAACGAAGCCGTGACGGTATTTTCCTCGCCTTTCAATACCCAGCAGAAGTCCCCGGTGTATCAAACGCCAACTTCATCCGTGCCGCCCTACAAGCACGCCTACCCAAAGGTGAAGAGCTAGATGCCGTAGCATACTATAAAAATCTTTACTCAAAAATGGACGTCTTGGAAATGGACAGAAAGTTTACCGCTCGCGCCGTCAACGAGGGCTTCTCTGGTGGAGAGAAAAAGCGTAATGAGATCCTGCAAATGATGATGCTTGATCCCAAATACTGTATTCTCGATGAGACAGACTCTGGTCTTGATATCGATGCCCTGAAAATCGTCGCTAAAGGCGTCAATGCCATGCGTTCCCCTGAGCGCGGCTTCCTCATTATCACCCACTACCAAAGACTGCTTGATTACATTGAGCCTGATCACGTGCACGTCATGAGTGATGGGCAGATTGTAAAATCTGGAGACAAGAGCCTCGCTCTAGAACTCGAAGAACACGGCTACGATTTCCTAAAAGAAGGTGAACTCACCAACGCTTAATTAACCTATTTACCCACTGCTAAAATGAGTCCTGATACCGCCACCGTTGATCGAGAAACTCAAACTGCAATCGATATTGATCGCACTAAGGGTGATTTTAGTTTTCCAGAAAATCACAAGTATGATGCTGGTGTTGGCCTGACTAAAAATACCGTTGATTATATCAGCGATGTAAAAAATGACCCAGACTGGGTGCGTGCTTTTCGTCATAAAGGACTGGAAACATTTTTTGATAAGCCCATGCCCACACACTGGGCTACAGAAGATCTGGAAAATATCGATTTCGACAAAATCCGCTACTACCTCTCTGATGGTCAAAAACCAAAACGCAGCTGGGATGATGTTCCACCAGAAGTTTTAGAAACCTTTGAGCGCCTTGGCGTGCCTGAGCAAGAGCGTGCATTTCTTGCTGGTGTGGAAGCTCAATATGACTCTGAAGCAGCCTACTCTAACGTTAAAGAAGAGCTGGAGAAAGATGGCGTCATCTTTGTCAACTCCACAGAAGGCCTTAAGGAACATGAGGAAATTTTCCGCCCATGGTTCGGCAAGGTGATCCCTACAGGCGACAACAAATTTTCCGCCCTCAATAGCGCTGTTTTCTCTGGAGGTTCATTCATTTACATCCCCAAGGGGCTGAAAGTAAAACATCCACTCCAGGCATATTTCCGCATTAATTCTGAGAACTTTGGCCAGTTTGAAAGGACCCTTATCATCGCTGACGAAGGTGCCGAGGTAATGTATATGGAGGGCTGCACGGCTCCCAAATTTGAAACCGCTACCCTGCACTCCGCTGTTGTTGAACTAGTGGCCATGAAAGGTGCTAAAATACAGTACGTCACCGTTCAGAACTGGAGCTCCAATGTCTTTAACCTCGTTACCAAACGTGGCTTAGCACATGAAGACGCTGAAGTGCGCTGGATCGATTGTAACATCGGCTCCCGCCTCACCATGAAGTATCCTGGTGTGGTCATGAAAGGTGAGCGCGCTCGTGGTGAGGTAATCTCCATCGCTCTTGCAAACAGCGGACAACATCAAGACACCGGAGCTAAGATGATCCATGCCGCGAATAACACCACTTCCAATGTAGTTTCCAAATCTATCTCTGTTGGAGAAGGCCGTGCAACATACCGTGGCCAAGTTCACATTCCTAAACGACTCAAAGGCTGCAAGAACAACACAGAGTGTGATGCTCTGATGATCAATGCTAATAGCAAAACAGATACTTATCCAGCCATCACAGTCCGAGGAAACCAACACGTCACTCAGCACGAGGCCAGTGTCTCGCAAGTGAGTGAGGAAATGCTCTTCTATATGCAGCAGCGTGGTATTTCCGAGGCAGCAGCTATGTCTCTAGCAGTAAACGGATTTATCAACGATCTTGTTAGTGAATTTCCCATGGAATACAGCGTGGAGCTTAAACGTCTCATCGAACTTGAGATGGAGGGCAGCGTTGGCTAATGGACACCCAACCTAACACATTTACCCAAACATTTTTCCTATGAGCACGATAATGGCGCAATCAAGCATCCTCGAGTCCACACCCGAGACACCCACGCAATTCCCCACTTGGTTTTCCGAGCAACAGCAGCAGGCTTGGGCAGACTTCCAATCCCTTCCCATGCCGTCACGCGGGGATGAAGTGTGGCGTTTTGGAAACCTTAAGCAGCTAGATTTTTCTGAATTTACTGAAAAGGAAACAAGTGATATTCATTTTCAAATCCCCTCTCTACCGGATGGCGTCATCTGTCTTCCGTTAGAAGATGCGCTCCAGTCTCACAGTGATCTAGTGCAAGAACACTTCATGAAGAGCGAGACTCGCCTCGGATCGGCAAAATTTACCGCGCTCCACAAGGCAAAGGTCAAGAGTGGTCTTTTTGTCTACGTGCCAGATGGTGTTAAAGTAGCTGATCCTATCGAAGTCAGCCACGTATTATCTGGTGCGCATCAGACAATATTTCCTCATACACTCATCGTTACAGGGAAAAATGCAGAGGTTAGTGTAATTGATCGTTTTTCCTCAGCAAATGAAGATGACGCAGGTCTATGCATCGCGGTAAACGATCTCATTGCTGGTGATGGCTCTAAGTTAACGTATTGCACGATCCAAGAGCTAAATACCTCCAGCCGTATGATTCAGGTCAATGTCACAAACGTGGGCCGCGACGCACATGCCACTGCCTTTATTACCAATACCGGCGCTCAGTGGGCACGTAATGAATCCGTCAGTATGATGACAGGTGAAGGTGCACACTCCGATATGCTTTCATGTTCTATTCCATCTGGCACTCAGCAGTATGACCAGCGCACCTACCAACACCATGCTTCACCACATACCAATAGTGATCTGCTCTATAAAAACACTCTCTACGATACCAGTAAGACCGTGTTTTCAGGCCTCATTCTCGTGGATGAAGGCGCGCACTACACAGATGCCTATCAGACCTGCCGCAATCTTCTTATGGAGGACACCACTGAGGCAAACTCCATGCCAGGACTTGAAATTAACGCCGATCAGGTAAAATGCTCTCATGGCAGCACCTCTGCAAGCATCAGTGACGAAGAGATTTACTATCTTTGTGCCCGTGGTATCCCACCACAGCAGGCACGCCGGCTGATTGCTAATGGGTTTTCCACCGAGGTCGTTGAGCGCCTGCGTAATGAAAAACTTGAAGAAATCGTCTTACAGGCCATCGAGCGCAAGTTTGCTCTAGTCTAAACACGCTTTACTCCCAAGTATAATACTCGCGATTAACCGAGAAAATATCCTTAGGAAGACTTGCATTTAACTTTGGTCTAGCAAATTCAGTAATAATCACTGAGCCATCTTTTTGCGTCCACTCGATACGCTCAATATAGGATGTCTCGAGATTGATCTGGAGTACCATCTGCACAATCACACGCTTCAGCTTCCCAGACTTAGGAACTAACGCTACCGCATATTGTGTGCCTTTCTGAGTAACTCCAGTAACCTCAAAAGTTTTCATCATACTATCAAAGCGAGCACCTTCACCTATACCAAGCATCAACAGCAACGGCTTTACTTTTCGATTACTAGAGCTATAGGCCTTGGCGGTTTTTTTCTTTTCATCTAGGAGGTAGACTTCCTTCCCGTCATACACCGCACTCTGCATCTTAGGATCACCCAGCTGCCAGCGAAATGCCCGCTTCGGCTGAAGCCAGAGATAGCCAGTATTCACCACAGGTTCCTTGAGAGTTGGCAGCTTCTTTGTCTGCTTTATTTTCACTTGAACCGATTGATAAGTCACCTGTTTGGCAAAGGATTTTTTCAACGGCTCCAGATCAAACTCCTCCGCAGCTGAAGCAAAACAGGAGGTAACCAAAATAACAAGAAAACCGAAACGAGACTTAAGTGCAAAAGCAGACATAGGCTTATTCTAGCCCAGCCTTTGAATGAATCAAGCCACCATCACGGTTGGTAAAAGCAGGGTGATCCAGTTCGAGAGGGTGTTGCATCTTGGTTTCAAAATAATCTTTGCCTTATCATAGAACCGCTTATCAGCCTTACAGGCTTAAAAAACCTGAAAAAGACAACACCTATTTCATTAGATCAGCCCTTTCTATCCACTCGCGTGATACAACGTGTCCATGAGTCTGCGAGATATTTTAAGGGAGAAATTCAATTTTTATCGCGTGATAGAATCACCGCATATCGAAGATCAAAGCGATACTGCAAGAAATCTTCCGCCTCCACGACTCCTTATTCCAAAACCTCTTTCCGTAGCTCCCGCATCGAGTAGAGCCTACTTTTCTTGTTCTCCCAGCCCACTCCTCTGAGACTCCTCGCTCCGTCCTTGCGTTTTGCCCCAAATCGCTCACGCGCTCCTTGAAACACCTTTTCCACAAACTCCTTACTCCCAAAGGTCATCCCATCACTGAAATAACGCACACGACAGCGTATCATTTCTCCCATTGTTAGCTTCCCGCCACGGCTTAATACCTTTTCC
>CALBVY010000065.1 GCA_937969495.1 uncultured Verrucomicrobiales bacterium
TTAGTCCTCCTCCGCCCCGAATCCACCCAAGCGGCCTGTCCAGTCGGTCGCCCGAGCTTGCACTCGCTAACGCTCGTACGCTAGAGGCTCCCTCCTTCACGTAGCGTGCTAGCTGACATTCGCACAAAGCAGTGTAATGAGGGGTGGTGCTTACGTGCGAGCCATGCGCGAGCGCAAGTCTCTCCCTAGTTGTGGCTGCCTTCCCCAGAGGGGGTCCCTTCCACAGCAGCACCAGTCCGGCCTGCGCCACAAGGATGCGGCTTCGGCACGGACTTCCCCCTCCCATTACACGGCGTTGTGCGAAGTAAGCGCCACTCTGCCACCCCCTGCGGGTGCGTCTTCGTTCACGCCCCGCGCCAGGCCGGAAGATAGTTCGCAAAGCTCACGGTTAACAGAATCAAGCTCCGCACCCCATCCGCTACGCTCCGACTCACCCCCACGAAGTAGCTCAAAACCTTGGGGGAATTCAAGCAAGCAGCCTAGGTCAATTTTAAGACGCTTACCGAGAATCTATAGATAATGCGAACGATCATAGAAAAAATGTTGCAGAAAAAGAGCGCTCATATTTAGATCATAGGTAGATTAATTCCAAAAACATTCGTCGCCGAGAAGATGAGGGGGATTGTATAGCAGAATAAAAAAATGAAGCGGTTATTGATATGTATAATTATTTTTTTGGGGACTCTTGAAATTTCTTTTACTGAAGAGGTTGTTTTGGAAAATACTTCTTTTGAAGTTTTTTCTTTAAGTAAGGAAAAGATGATTCTTCTTCAATCAGCTAGAAAAAGTAAAAGATCTCTTGAAAAGGTTTTAAATTCGATTGGGGCTGGGTATGTAAGTGTTTATATTTCAGATAATAAGGATGAGAATAAGATTTTGGTTTTTGGTTCGCCTGAAAATTTAACTATAGTTAGAAAATTTTTTGAAATTTTGTCGAAAGATTATTTAGCTGCTCTTGAGAAACAGGATGCTGAAGGGTGATCGGAATCGTGATTGGTGGCTAAAAGTATTAAGCGGAAAAGGGGGGAGGGTATGTATTAAGGGACAGCAACTGTGTTTTAACAATTTGAATTTGCCTGTGACAAAATCGCAAAAAGAGTAAAAAAGAACTGGAGATTTTTTTTTCATACTGCATAGTCCAACCGCGATGGGTGAACATATTATCAACAATACACAAGACGATCTCTTGATCGGTGGCGGAGTTCCGCAACACCTCAAGCCTAAACCTGCGCATTTATCCGCAGTGCTTAGCCGTAGAAACTTTTTGACTACAACAAGTGCAGGGCTGATTGGCGCTGGCGTCATGATGAGCGCACCGCAGAGTGAAGGTGCGTTTTTTGGTCTAATGAATGACAAGCCTGTTCCTGGTATCCCTCACGCATGGGTGCAGGCGAAGGGCTCAGATGTCACCCGTTATGCGCGTTATATTTTAAGTCTGAATCTGCGTAACATCACTCCACGGATGGTGCTCGCGCCACATTTTAAAACACGAGGTCGCACCCACAATAGTTTGCCACCTAAGGCATACTGGAAAAAAATGGCGGCTACCCTGAAAGTCGTGGATAGGATGATTACCCGTATGGGTGCACCGCTTAGAGAAGTCACCTCAGCGTATCGTAGCCCACGTTACAACCGTGCAGTTGGAGGTAAGAGTAGATCTTACCACATGCAAAATCTCGCTTTAGATCTCCAGTTCCGCGGAGTTTCCCCCTACCATGCGGCCTATGTCGCTAAGCAGCTGCGTAAGCAAGGTGCTTTCAAAGGAGGTATTGGACGTTACTCCAGTTTTGTCCACATTGATACGCGTGGTTCAAATGTTGATTGGTAAGCTGTTGCTTCGCTCATAAAGATACTTCATCAGTATAAGGCTGATGATGAGATTTGTTGTTTTGCAATGCTTGCTTTTACTGGGTGAGTATTAAGTGGATGGTTGCTCAGAGTTTTTCTTGGGTAATAGGTTTGATGAGTTTTGGCCCGTTATCAGTCATCTTTTTATGAGTAAACGGTAGACTCCACCTTTCTTGCTTGTCTGAACACTGATCCAACGTTACCGATCCGGGTGTCCACTGAAGATTGACCTAGCTATTGAATTCAACCCAACCGATCATGCCTAACTACGATTATCGCTGTGAGAAATGTGAAAATGTCTTTGAAATTTTCCAAAAAATGAGTGACCCGAAGCTAGAAGTTTGCCCTGAGCAAGAGTGTGAAGGGCAGGTAAAAAGACTCCTCGGTACAGGTGCAGGATTGATCTTCAAAGGCAGTGGTTTTTATCAAACAGATTACCGTAGTGACTCTTACAAAAAGGGACAGAGCAAGGAAAGCGGCGGTAGTAAAGATAGTGCTAAAAAAACAGAGCCCAAAAAATCCTAAACCACAAGTAGCTCTTGTAGGTGATAGCTCTATCTTAGGTGATTCTTGTTTGTTGCAGTTCTTTTAATGTGTTTAACCACGTTATATCTGCTCCGTGGAGAACGGCCTGTTTACATAGCTGGGGGTCTTGTAAACATTCTTCGTAAGTTTGGCTAATGGCAATTGCGGTAAGGGCAGTGGCTGAAGCTTCAGCTGGCGTTTTCATGGTATGTGCAAAGAGTAAACTAGGATCGTGATCAGGATCACTTGTGCTGAGAGCCTCTTCAAGTAATTGAAGAATAGGATCTATACAGACTTCTGGTTTAAGGCGCTGAACCTCTTTTTGCGCTTCAGTAGTGGCGGACTTTTGAAATGTTTTCAGTTTTTGAGCCCTTAACCACTCCGAAAGTTGATTCATGCCATGTTTGGAGAGTTTGCTTCCTACCGTGGGGAGTAGAGCCTTAGCGGCAATGCTAACACCTAATAGGGGATTGGCGATGGCGATCACGCTACCAATGAGAACAAGCCCTCCGGTAACCTTATTTGACTGGCTATCGATCTCTTCTGCCAGAGCATCTAACCGATCTGCTAGTGGGTTGGCTAAATTAATAGATTGTAGCTTTTTGTGTTGAAGCGCATTGGTGACGAGTAGTTCTAGAGTCTCTAAGGTTCCTTGCGCTGGGAGGTGAAAGATACGAGCCTTAGGGAGGTTATTTTCTGGCCCAATACCCTGTGGCAATACACGTTGATTGAATAGGGAATAGCCACATTCACTGATGCGATAAGGTATCAGAAAGTAGTGCGTCTCATCGCGATCTTTTAATTCACTCGATTCAACTGCACGAATTGATGCAAATAGAGGGAGGTTTCCTAAATTGCTACGGAACAGTTGTAGTCCGTCTTGAGTGATTCTTTTTACCGTTTCTCTCAGATCATTTGTTGTTTTAACAATTGGATCAAGTGCCTGTTTCATGGCAGCCAATTTTACGAAGATTAAAACGGACGAGCGTAGCCGTTACAGCGGTTATGCCAGCCGGGAGTCCAGCGTTTTTCGCCACGTTCTGGTGGTGAGTTTCTGACTCGGCGATCGAGGCAGCGTTTTGTGGCAGCCGCAAATTCTGCTGCTGCTGGCTGGCCTGTGGGGACATTGCGCATATCCATGAGTACCCACATGAGCCCCCATCCACTGCCTTTATATTGCTCGCGTGGATTGGTGCCATCACCCTTGAAGTTAACATAGTCTACCAGTGCGTAGATGCCATTGGAAGTGCTGGCTACTTTGTTGTAGTTGGCCTGAATACGCGCGCGCTGCGCAGCGGGTGCGGCCTTCATAATTTTGGGTAATGCTGCACGTGATTTGTAAGCAATGAATTCGGTTTGAATATTGATATTGGCTGCTAACCAGCTCCTTAAGCCCGTGAGCTGAGGTCCGTTGAAGTCACGCTGAAATGCTGTTTTTTTAGGCCATGGACAATCTGGGGAATAAGCGATAGCAGGTAGCTTATAACCTCGCGATGTTGCGTAGCGGACAAATTCAGGAAATGTTTCTGTCCAACGTCCATTGAAGCCCTTGGGATACCAGATGAAATGACCTATCCCTAATGATGGAAACTCTTCGCCATCATTCCAGTGGGTAAGCCCCGTGATCTTACCGCCAGATTCATTTTGCCAGATTTTACGCCCGATCGATGATTTCTGTGCAGCAGTAAGCCGAATTGAAACTGCAGCTGGGCTTGCTGTCGGAGATTTGAGCGATGGAGCCGTTGGCTCAGCCACAGAGGGCGAACATGCTACGAGAACAAGAGCGAGAGAAGTGATAGTGAAGACTGGATAAGCTTGCATGGCGGGACTAGAATACGCTCATATAGCGTTGTTCCAAGCAGAAGTTTATATGCCCGTTCTAATTAAATACCTAATCACAGCTGCCGTAGTGGTGGCGATCTCAGAAATCGCTAAGCGCAGTGACAAAATCGGGGCTTTGATTGCTGCTCTGCCGATGGTGACTTTACTTGCTATGACGTGGATGTTTTTCGAGCTTAAAGGTGAGGCTCAAACAGAAAAAATAGCCAATCACGCATGGTACACCTTCTGGTATGTCATCCCCACGATGCCGATGTTCCTGCTCATGCCGTGGATGTTACGGCGTGGTATTCACTACGGCTGGACGCTACTCGCTGCCTGTGTGCTAACGGCCTTGTGCTTCATTCTCACCACTTGGGTGATGAAGCGCTTTGGCGTAGAGCTGATGTGATAGCCTACACCCTCAACTAGTGAGTGATCTGCACAGGGGTGCCTACTTTGGTTTTGGCAAAAATGGTAATAACCTCTTTGCGAGGCATGCGGATACAACCATTTGAGCAAGCGTATCTCTTTACTCCAGCGCTGTAGTGCATACCAATACCATCATCGGTAAGTCTCATCCAGTAAGGGAGGGGGGAGCCAACGAAGCGACCAGATCCACTGTATTTACGGCGATCTCCACCATAGACGACGCGATCTCCACGGTAGATTCTGCCAAAAATATTAGACCGCTTAGTGCGGACTTTCCTTTTGATAGTAAACTGGCCTGCTGGAGTTCGTTTGCCTGCTTTACCGGTGGAGCAGGGGAGATCAAGGGCAACTTGATTATTGACCAAGAGCTGAGCACGTTGATCGGATAGATCAATTTTCACTTTTGTGTTAGAAGAGTTTGCCGTGTTAAGAAGCTCATCATCGCGAAACACATCATAGGTTTTTTTGTAATCTGCTCTATTGGTAAATTTCTGGTATTTTTTTTGACTTAGATCACTGGTAGAGCAGCTAATCACAAGCTGACAAGAGACGCCCAGAAGGCACATTAAAAAGATATTTTTCATTGGTTTTTGAAATGTAATGGAAATGGGTAGGAACTTAAGCTTAGCGGACAATACTGACACGGGTGCCCATGCGGGTTTTATCAAAGATCGTAGCGACTACCTTGTGGTAAGTGCGGATACAACCGTGGGACGCTGGGTAGCGTGGGACATTACCCTTATGCATACCTATACCATCCCAAGTGAGACGCATCCAATATGGCATAGCAGCTCCTACATATTTACCACCTTCAGGCACCTTGTCCTTACGGGTGTCAGCATTGCTTTTTACTAGAGCGCCAGAGGCATTGTAGATTTTACCATAAGTATTGGAGCGCTTTTCAGTTTTGATGCGCTCTATAATTCTAAAATCTCCTGTGGGTGTGGGGTACTTAGCGCGGCCTGTGGCAACGGGGTAATCCATAGCGAGCTCAGATCCATTCATTAAATAGCCACGTTGGTCTGAGAGATCAATGCGGATACTTGAGTTGGAAGCATTAGTGCGTGCAAAGACAGCCTCGTTTTTCCAGACACCATAGTTTCTTGGGTAACCTTTCTGAGCACGGAAGTGTGCGTAAGTTCCAGGAGGGTGAGGGTTTACATGAGCAGCTTTTAGAACAACGGGTTGCTTGGGATTAGGCACACTGGGGTCAGCACAGCTGGATAACAAAAGAGCAACAGCGGCAGCTGGTAATGTATAGAGAAGTAGTTTCATGGAGAAAATAATCGGAAGGTTTTTAGACGAACGACGAGTATTCATTAAATGAAAAAAAGTGTTAGGCAAGGAAAGTTTATTCTAAGCCGTAACTTGAAACAATTTAAGAGGAGCATTAATCGGTGCTTTTCATGATCCATGTGATTTGATATTCCAAGAGAAAGTTATGGGGAAAAAGAAAAAAGAAGAGCCTAGAGAGCAGTCGCCCTCAAAAAAGGGAGGGTGTTTTAAAAGACTATCATTCATGGTCTTATTGTTTCTCATAGCTTATCTGGGTTTGCATATTTTCTTTCTTTGGCAGCCTACAGGGAAGGCCGCCGAGTTTAATCAGCAGGTGATGGATCTTCAGGTCGCTGGGAAAAAAATATTCCCCGCTATTCAGTCTCTTGATATAGATAAGATTGCGGGCCGATCCGACATCAAAGCGGGGCAATCACAGATCAAAGCCCCGCTACTGCCCAAAAGGTTAAAAATAGCTATCGATAACGGCTATCCAATCACTTTCCGTGAGGAAGAGATCAATGCATGGTTAAACGAACGGCTTGAGATCAAGCAGGGTGGTTTACTCGCTCCTTTGGTGAAGGGCTGCTATGTCTGGGTAGATTTTAAGAAAGATGAGATCGAGCTGATTATGGAGCGAGAATTAACTGGTGAGCAAATACACACCACGTCCCTGCTCATGCGCTTTGAGCGTACAAAACAAGGCTACAGCATTAGTAGACCAGCTTCACATATCGGTCAGGTAAGAGCGCCCGGTGGCTTTGCTCGGCTCATTATGCCCGCATTCAGCAATCTCGCCGATGAGCTTGCTGAGGAAATGCAGCTTTATAAAAATAGCTCCGGCGAACTCCAGATCTATGATGTAAAGGTGGAGGATGGCAAAATCACTCTTGATCCTCGCCTTCCTGAGCAACGCGAATGAGAAAGTTCCTATCATATACAAGCTACCTCCTGATACTGCCCACTTTGACGTTGGCCGAGGAGGAGGAGCCTAGGTTAGATGCGCCTGGGGAGACGCCCCCTTTAGTTCAGCCAATAGAGCCTGAGACGCCCCCTCAGGAAGCCCTCGCTCAAGAGCTTGAAAATAAGCAGAAGCTTGGAGAAACGCGCTATGGGAAAGTGACGGTCATAGGGAGTAAACAAGTGATTCGCGGAGGTATTGCATCCATCGTAGAGGAGATTCGGGAGGATATGAACAAGCTTGTTGGACAGGCTGGGAGAAATTTGAAAATACCGATGATTATCCACCTCTATGGAAAAGAGGGGGATGCAGAACGCAAACGCTCCGTGATTAGTAAAATTGCTCAAGTAGAAGGTGAATATCAACTTAGTTTACAAATTCACCTCGCCAAGGGCGTGGACCTTAAAAAACTACGCTATCATGTGATGGAATTACTCCTCTATGAGCGTGGCCTTAGTGAGGGGCAGAAAGTAGCTCCTGGCGAGCGGTTGCTTGTGAAACCTTGGTTGATCGTAGGTATGCTAGAAGCTCTCGATATCAAGGCGGATAATGCCGATAAAGGTGTCTATAAGGCACAGTTACCTTATTTTAAAATTCTCCCTTTGGATCAAGTGCTCTCTGCTACTGAGTCTAAGTGGCGCGCGATGGAAGGGCGTCAGCCACTGGCTTTTCGAGCTATTTCTGGAGCTCTTGTAAGTGCATTGCTGAGGCAGCCTGATGGCAGGCCAAATATGGCTAAATATCTCGTCGCTGTAGCTACTTACAAAGGTGAAATGGAGAATTTAATGCGGCTACATTTCCCTGGGATGAATCACTCAAAAAATAGTTTAAATAAATGGGTGGATCTTGAAATGGCTGAGCTAGGCACCCAGAGAACTAGTGATGTATTTTCCATTCTAGAAACGGATAAACGGCTCGAGAATAGTCTTACGCTGAACTACAGCGATGAAAACAAAGTGATGATCACCGTAGGTATTGATGATTACCAAAAAATTCTCAAATTAGAACCTGCCGAGCGATTTTCGGCTGTAGCCAGAGCTAAGGCAGAGATAGGGCGCTTGAGTTATCGATGTTTTCCTGTCTACCGTCCTCTTTTAGTCGAGTATGAGGCAATTTTAACTGAGGTGATCACAGGTAAGGACAAAGGGATCACCACTCGATTGAAAAACCTGAAAGACTCAAGGTCAAAGTATATCTCCGCAGGTAAACGGGTGCGTGATTATCTGGATTGGTATTACATCACTCAGTCTAATGAGGTGAGTGGGAACTTTAAAGCATACATGGAACTCCTCGAAACCATTGAAAAAGAAAAGTCGTATCCTGATAAAAAAGATTCCATTCAGCGTTATCTCGATAGTGTGCAGGAAATTTTTGTGAAGAAACCGCAGTAGTTCACGTGTTGATGACGTGGGTAAGAGGCTATTTATTCATCATCATCTTCCATCGGCTCGTGGATAATCCGGTGATCGAGATAGTAGGCTTTTAATGCCTCGGTAACGGAGTCCGCATACTCGCGGTAGATTGATTTTCTCATACTGCCATTGATCATTTTTGTGCCTTCATAATCACCAAGTTGAACTCGATCAAAAACTTCCTGATTATTCATCACATAAGGCTCTAAGAAAATGACGGGACATTGATACAGGCGGTTTGCAATCAGGTTTCTCGCCCACAGACCTTCCACTCCATTGATATTAATTTTTACAGCACGCGTGGACATGGGGGAGTAGTTATAGGCTGGTAGTCCTGTGAACTGGGCAAAGCCCTGAGCGATATAGGCACCGATGGGTTTTTCCTCATCATGGCTGCGTTGTAGGATTTTCGCAAGCATCTCAAACCGTTCATCATCATGCGCTAGTTCAGATCTAGTTAGAGCACCGTGCAGGAGAACGTGGTAGTGATTATTAGCCGTCAGTGTAGGGTTAGCAGGATCTGCCCATGATTCGGCATTGTAATGGAGGCAGAGAACAAGGTCTGGGCGAAATGCTAGATTAACACGCCGAGCACGCTCACGGATTTCACCAGTGCGGTAGAAGAATTTATTCTGTAGCGCGGTAATCGATGCTTCGTCTGTTTTTCCCAGAGAGGCTGCTTTAGCCTCTGCTTCCGCGCGGTAGTCAGCTGGCCTACGTAGGCTCACTGGTTTATTTTCCTTGCGGATGAGATAAACTTTAGCTCCGAGTATTTGCAGCTGTCTTTTAATGATTTTGGCCGTGGTGAGGGTCATGTTCCCCTCCATCACTGGTTGGGCATTGCCTATTTTAAACCAGCGTTCTTCGAGCTTGGCAAATTGACCACCGATGTGGCCTGGATCAATGGCGATATGAACTCCCGCTAGCGGGCGCTGTTGAGAACCAGGTGGGAGGTCACCCGCAGCATTCCAGTTTCTTTCAGGAGAGGCAGCACTAAGTTCATGGGAGAAATTAAGCCGATAGGTGGCGTCCTTGATGCGGGTATCTGTGCGGATGATTGCGTGATCTTTGTGAATAGTGATGTAGCGTTTCCAAGTATCATCTACGGTGTAGACATTGGTAAGTAGATCCACGAAGTCATCGTGAGTGATCGTTTCTTGCCAGAGATCAAGGCTCGTCCAGTCTGGTCTTACGCCTAGGTCAGCGAGTGTTGGGTCATGAGCTGAGGTCAATAATGGGCTGGGAGTAGCAGCGTTGGCTGTATCTTGCTGTAGTGCTGGGGCTTGCTCTGTTTGCTCAACGGGCAGCTTGGCATTCCGAGTGCCGATGATGTAGGCGATAGCTAGCAGCAAAAGCAAACTGAGAATGATTACCAATGGGTTAGTAGAATTTTTTTTAGACATCGGATAAGGAAGGTTATAAGTGTTGGCTTGTTAGTGCAGGCTGTGGTTCACTCGGGGCGTGATACGTATTTTGTTTTTAGGAGATATTGTAGGTGAGCCAGGGCGCAAGGCCGTAATTGGCCGTGTGCCATCTTTAAAACGTGAGCGGGAGATTGATTTTATCATCGCAAATGGTGAAAACTCAGCTGCCGGGCGTGGGATCACACCTAAGATCTCCATCGATCTTCTTCGGTGTGGCATTGCAGTTCTCACGTCGGGAGATCATATATGGGATCAGAAGGAAATAGTCGACTATCTTCCGGGTGAACCTCGATTATTACGTCCGCTTAATTATGCTGATGGCACCCCTGGTAATGGCAGTGTGGTGCTGGAAACGGCCAAAGGTAAGGTAGGAGTGATTAATGCGCAGGGCCGCACATTTATGAATCCACCATTGGAGAATCCCTTTACGCGTGTTGAAGAGGAAGCGCAGAGACTGCGTGAGGAGGAGGGGGTAAAGGTCATTTTTGTTGATTTCCATGCTGAGACTACCAGTGAGTCTATCGCGATGGGGTGGCACCTTGATGGTAAGGTATCCGCTGTGGCTGGGACGCATACCCATGTCCAAACAGCTGATGAAAAAATCCTCCCCCACGGCACTGCTCACCTAACGGATGCAGGGATGTGTGGCCCTGATGTCTCTGTATTAGGTAGGAATGTAGAATCTGTCGTCTGGCGTTTTAAAACTGGTATGCCTACTCGGTTCCCTGTGGCTAAAGGCCAAGTCCGCCTGTGTGGAGTCATTGTGGATGTGGATGAAGAAACGGGGAAGACGCTTGCGGTGGAGCGTTATAACGAACTGCTAAAATTAGGTAGTTAATAAAAAATAAGTGCCTCGCTAAGACTTGAGAGCTTTCTCACTGTGACTTTGCCATCACTGACAGAATCTCAAAAATCACGATTGCATTCCCTAGTCAATTAAGACATCTTAACTATCTACAAAGGCTGTTTTCAGCCCTTTGATTAGTGCGTTTCCGCACCTTTACTCACCTAATTTTCCCCATGGCAGAATATACAGAAGCAGACATTAAGAGTCTTGATTGGAAGGAGCATATCCGCATGCGTCCTGGCATGTACATCGGTAAATTAGGTGATGGAGGCAGTGCTGATGACGGTATCTACATTTTATTAAAAGAGGCTCTTGATAACTCCATCGATGAATATGTCATGGGGCACGGCTCTGAGGTCAGAGTGCAGATCGATGATGATAGCCGGGTGGAAGTGCGTGACTTTGGCCGCGGTATTCCGCTAGGAAAGCTGATGGACTGTGCAGCGAAGATCAACACAGGAGCGAAGTATGATAGTGAGGCTTTTAAGAAATCTGTGGGTCTGAACGGAGTGGGGATCAAGGCAGTGAACGCGCTTTCAGAGTTTTTTGAAATCCAAGCGTGGCGCGATGGTCAGACAAAAGCTATTGAGTTCAGCAAGGGGGAGGTGATTGAGGAAATGAAAAAACCTCGCACGGACCTTGGTAAAAACGGCACCAGACTGGCATTTGATGTAGATCGTTCGATTTTCCCTAAAAAGACACGCTTCCGAGCTGGCTATGTGGAGAAGATGTGTCGCTATTATTCCTATTTAAATCCTGGGCTGGCAGTTGTCTTTAACGATAAAAAATTTAAATCGAAAGATGGCTTGTTAGACCTCTTGCGTGAGGAAATGGATAGTGAAGCCCTGTATGGCCCTATTCACCTGAGGAGTAAAGACATCGAAATTGCATTTACCCATAGTCCAGAGAGCAGTGAGCAGTATTACTCCTTTGTGAATGGGCAGAACACTACCCAAGGAGGAACTCACCTTGCAGCTTTCCGTGAAGCTATTGTTCAGGTGATCAGAGGTTTTTATAAAAAGCAATACAACCCTGCTGATATCCGTAGTGGATTAGAGGCCGCGGTGCTTGTTAGGATCGAGGAGCCTGTTTTCGAAAGTCAGACCAAAACCAAACTGGGTAGCATGACAGTATCACCAGAGGGTGAGACCATACGGACTTTTGTTGCGAATTTTCTGAAGGAGCATCTTGATAACTACCTGCATAAGAATCCCAAGGATGCTGAGGCTCTACAAAAGCGCATCCTAGCCGCCGAGCGTGAGCGTAAAGAGCTTTCTGGGGTGAAAAAAATCGCCAAAGAACGCGCCCGTAAGGCAAAAGTACACAATAAAAAACTCCGCGATTGTCGTGCCCATTTTTCTTCAAAGCATAAGCGTGCGAAGGAATCGACCGTGTTCATCACTGAGGGAGATTCAGCAAGTGGCTCCATCACCAAAAGCCGTGATGTAGAGACTCAGGCCGTATTTTCCCTCCGTGGGAAGCCACTGAACTCCTTTGGCCTTAAACGTAATGTGGTCTATGAGAATGAAGAATTTAATCTCTTGCAGCATGCCCTAGACATCGAGGAAAATCTGGAAACCTTACGTTACAACCGGGTGGTCATCGCTACAGATGCCGATGTAGATGGCATGCATATTCGGCTGCTGCTTCTGACCTTTTTTCTCCAGTTTTTCCCAGAGCTTGTGAGGGAAGGACACTTGTATATTCTGCAAACACCTCTCTTCCGTGTGCGTAATAAAAAAGAAACTCGCTACTGCTACGATGAGGATGAACGGATCGAGGCCATGGCGGCACTTGGAAAGTCTGCTGAAATTACCCGCTTCAAAGGACTGGGTGAGATCTCACCAGATGAGTTTAAATTTATGATTGGTCCTGATATGCGTCTCGATCCTGTACTGATGGAGGAGGGCAGGAGTATCAAAGAAATGCTTGGCTTCTATATGGGCAAAAATACCCCACAGAGACAGGAATTTATCATTGAGAACCTCCGTGAAGATATTGATGCCGCCTAAGTGCAGGTAGTTGGTTAATTTCTCAGATAAACGTGTAGTCGCATTTGACGTTTCTGTCTTGAGTGATTATCAATCTTGATATGAACGAGGTAGTAGCAGCAGAAAAAATCTTAGACACCATGCTGAGTAAGCTGGGATTTCAGGTGCAGTATGAGAGATCGGAATCTGCCGATGGCCCCTGCCTTAATATTCTTACTGATCAAGGTGCACACCTCATCGGAAAAGGGGGGGATCGGCTGGAGGATTTACAGTATTTGATGAATCGCGTATTAAACAAACACTACCCAGATGCATCACGCGTTAAGGTGGACTGTGATAACTACCGTCAAAAACAAGAGGATGAGCTCATTAGTGACGCTAAGGAAATGGCACAGCAAGTCCTTCAGGATGGAAAATCTCGGCAATTGCGCCCACTTAATGCCTACTACCGTAGAATTGCGCATAATTCCTTAGCTGATATCGATGGGGTTAAAACCAGCTCACCCAAGGGCAACGGTCGCTACAAAAAAATTCAAATCGAAAAACTTTGATCCACTGATCATATTCCATATTTTACCTATGAAAACACACCGTCTCGTTATGCCAGAGGATCTTAATCAATATGGCTTCCTCTTTGGTGGCAAACTCCTAAGCTGGGTGGATGAAGCTTGTTGGATTGCCGCATCACTAGACTATCCGGAGCAACGATTCGTTACCATTGGTATGAATAAAGTAGAATTTCACCATGGTGTTAATGAGGGAGTCATTCTTGAAATTGATTGCCAAAAGCAACGCCAGGGGAATAGCTCCGTGACTTACAAAGTAGTGGTGAACCGCGCCAGTGGAGAGGGCTTAAACGATGTATTTTCTACCTGCGTGACTTTTGTCAACATTGACAAACATGGGAAAAAGCAGCCGATCAGTTAGTTCATGTATTTCCTGAAAAATTAACAAACATGAACAGAATTGAAACTGTCGATATCATTCTCGCACTAGATCGTTCTGAAGACACAGAAGCCTGGCGAAAAAAAATCGCCCGCAAGCTAAGCATCCACCCCAAGCAGGTTCAGGAGATGCGCCTGCGCAAGCACTCTATCGATGCTCGCCAACGTGAAATCAAGGTGCAACTTAGGATCGAAGTAGGTATTGGCACCGCACTACCACCTGAGCCAGATTACCATGTTCATTATACGGCTGTGTCTGATACCGCTAAACGTATCATTATTATCGGGTGTGGCCCTGCGGGAATGTTTGCCGCATTAAAATGCATTGAATTAGGATGTAAGCCAGTGTTGCTAGAGCGCGGTAAGGATGCTTCAGCTAGGCGCTTTGACCTCGGGCCAATCATGCGTGAGGGGAGAGTGATTGAGGATTCAAACTACTGCTTTGGTGAAGGGGGAGCCGGCACTTATTCAGATGGTAAACTCTACACGCGTGCCACCAAACGTGGCCCTGTGTATGATGTTTACAAAACTCTTGTCGCACACGGTGCGCCAGCGCGTATTTTAACTGATGCACACCCGCACATTGGCTCTAATCTCCTCCCTAACGTAGTTATGGCCATGCGCAAAAGCATTCTCAAGGCAGGAGGCGAAGTTTATTTTGGTGCAAAGGTAACGGCCTTGCTCCACGATCAAAAAAAGGCTCTTAAAGGTGTAGCAACGGCAGATGGGAGAGAGTTTATAGGAGATTCAGTCATTCTCGCCACAGGACATAGTGCGCGTGATATTTACTCCCTGTTAGCACGTGAAAAAATTCTCATGGAGAAAAAGACCTTCGCTGTAGGGGTCCGCATTGAGCATCCACAACCACTGATCGATAGTATTCAGTATCATTACCAGCGCGGCACAGAACGGCCACGTATTCTCCCAGCAGCTAGATATCGGCTAGCTTGTAAAATTGGAGGTAGAGGCGTGCACTCTTTTTGTATGTGCCCTGGAGGTTTTATCGTGCCAGCTGCTACAGAGAATGATGAAGTTGTTGTCAATGGCATGTCACTAGCGCGTCGAGACTCACCCTTTGCTAACAGTGGCATGGTAGTTAGTGTAGATCCGGAGGATACTTCAAGTTTCGATCATGAGCACGGTATCCTATCAGGGATTGCTTTTCAAAAAAGCATGGAGGTACTGGCCTCTGAAGCAGGAGGGGGGGTGCAGAAAGCCCCTGGACAACGTGTCACAGATTTTCTTTTAGAGAAAACTTCTACCGATCTAGCGGATACGAGTTATTTCCCAGGCCTAACATCATCGCCCTTACATGAAATCATGCCTGAGTTTATAACTAGCAGAATGCAAATAGGCCTGAAAAAATTTGGTAAAGGGATGAAAGGCTATATCACCGAGGAAGCGGGCATGTTAGGATTTGAGACGCGTACTAGCAGTCCACTTCGTATTCCAAGGAATGATGCCGATTTACAACACCCTGAGATAAAAGGTCTCTATCCTTGTGGCGAGGGCGCTGGATACGCAGGAGGTATCATTTCTGCCGCCCTAGACGGTATGAAGTGTGCAGAAGCAGCTTGTCACTAAATGATTAGTTCTCAGCTAGATACTTGGCTCAGCTTGTGCTTCGTTAGGGGAATGTTTTCCCTAACGGTAAAAATATTAGAATCTTGATCTCTTTGCTAAGGCTGCAATAATTGTCTGATATTATGTGTGGTATATTTGGTGGCTATAATGCCCCTATCAATAAAAAAAATATGCAGAGGGCTGCAGAAGCTCTTCATCACAGGGGGCCAGATGGCAGCTCTTATCACAGCGAAGGCGAACACTTTCTTGCGAGTGTCAGATTGGCGATTACCGGTGAGCCAGGGATGAATCAGCCTTTTATCTCGAACGATGGGCGGGTAAAAATTGTGGCGAATGGAGAAGTTTATAATTGGCAAGAAATACGCCGTGAATTAGGGGCTAAAAATTACCTATTTAAGACGAACTGTGATCTAGAGATACTTCCTAGTGCGTGGCAGGAGTGGGGTGTCTCTATGTTTGCTAAGCTCAATGGTATGTTCAGCATCGCAATCTTAGAAGATAAGCAACTTACTCTAGCACGTGATGCTTGTGGCCAAAAGCCACTTTACATTACTCAGCGGGGTGAGGCCTTGTACTTTGCTTCTGAAATTCGAGTTTTCCCCGAGTTAGGGTTCCCACTGGAGTTTAGTACAGACTTTGTTGGGCAGTATCTTGGGCTCCGATATGTACCTGAGCCTAATACACTTATCCGCGATGTTCACATTTTACCCGCTGGCCATTATTTGCAAATAGGGACATTGGGAGTGCCTAATATACAGAGATGGTGGACGCCTCCTAAGGTATCAGAAAATCGTTCCATATTACCTTATCATGAGAGTGTAACTCAGCTGGGGCAACATGTTGATGAATCGGTCAGGCTTGCTTGCCCTAGGGATCAGCCTGTTACATTATACTTAAGTTCGGGCATAGATTCCGCATTGTTATTAGAATCTATGCAAAAAACAGGAGCGCAGATCAGGGCGCTGACAGCCAGCTTTGGACAGAATAGCGATGAGGGGCTTGGAGCTCAGAGCTTAGCTGAATCCTATGGTGTAGAGCATCATCATGTGGGGGTAGGGCATGAAAATTTATCTAGGTTAGAAAAAGTGGTGGCCCAGATGGAAGTTCCTGTGGGAGATTCGTTGATTCTAGCATTTGACGCCCTCGCCTCGAGAGCATCAGGACTAGGATCACGTGTAGCCATGGGCGGTGAAGGGCCTGATGAACTCTTTCAGGGTTACTCTTTTCAAAAATTATTTTATTATGCAGAGAAAAGCCCACCCTTACTAAGGCATGCCGTGGGGTTAGGTGTAAAATACAGTCCTGATTTCTTGTTGGAGGTTTTTTCTAATTTCCCTACAGCTCTGGGAAAACAGGGGAAAGCTAAAATTACTCAGTGGCTACTAGACTATCAACACCTTTCAAACTGGGAGAAAGGCGCTGGATTACGTATGCTCTTTACTCCCTCAGAAATAGACGAGCTGTTAATCGATAATCAATGGAAAGATCCTGAAATGGCATCTCATGAAGATATAATAGAGGCACATCATCAAAGGCAGTTTAACGATTGGTTGCCAGACTGGTCCATTATTCGGCAGGATAGAAACACGATGGCACACTCGTTAGAGTATAGGATGCCATTTCTCGATGTAAATCTCATGCGATACAGCGGTCAGCTTCCGATGAATTATAAAATCCGTGCTGGGAAGACGAAATGGCTATGGCGAGAGTTAGCCAAACAGCGTCTGGGAAGCCGCATAGGGAGTATTGCTAAGAAACCCTTCTATATGCCTGTAGAAAGCCTAACAAATAGTCGTGATTTTCAGGAGTTAGTAGGAGATTTACTATCCTATGACCGAGTGAAACGGAGAGGTTTATTCTGTCCTAAAGCTGTAGAATCTCTGGTAAAGAACGTGGATAGTAAGGAATTTCTATCCGTGAAAAAAGTAATGGCTCTCGTTATTCTTGAGCTGTGGTGTATCCAATCAAAGTTTTAAAAATGTTATTAGAAAAACTTAATGAACTCGTTGCGCAGAACAAGCAACTTAAAGTAGGCCTCGTGGGAGCGGGAAGCATGGGCAAGGGGATTGCGCATCAAATTTCGATAACCCCTGGTATGACTCTTTCTTGGATCGTTGATTCTGATCTAGCAAAAGCGGAAGAATCTGCTAAGTTAGAAATAGGATGTATAAGTAGCGATGATGTAGCAGCGATGTGTAGCGCACATCCTATAGACGTCTTGGTAGAAGCAACAAATACGATCAAAGCAGCGCTGAAATACTGTGAAATAGCGATCAAAAGTAAGGCTCATGTCGTACTGATGAATGCTGAGGTAGATCTCGCATACGGAGAGCACCTGCAAGAACTAGCTAGAAGCTATCATGTGGTAGTGACCAGTGATGCTGGTGATCAACATGGTGTTTTAGCCACGATGATTGAGGAGATTAAGCTTTGGGGGTTTGATATTGTTCAAGCAGGGAATATCAAAGGTTTTCTTGATCGATATGCTACAGCTGAGGGGCTAAAAGAGGAGGCAGCTAAAAGAAATCTCAACCCCATTCAATGCTGCGCCTATACCGATGGCACGAAGCTTAATATAGAAATGGCACTTCTCTGTAATGCGTATGGATTTTTACCTACCCAACATGGAATGACTGGCCCGAAGGCTCAGAGAGTGGAAGAGGCATTGGATAAATTTAATTTAGATCAAGTAGGAGCAGAAGGATCTGTAGATTATTTGTTAGGTTCAGAGCCGGGAGGTGGCGTCTATGTGATAGGGCGGTGTGATCATCCGGTGCAGGTTCCTTATTTATCTTATTACAAGCTAGGAGAGCAGCCATACTACCTTTTCTATAGACCTTATCACCTATGCCATCTGGAGACCCCTGTTGCTATAGCAAAGGCCGCGCTGTTTCATTCTGCTATTTTAAAGCCAAGGAAAAAACGTATTACCGATGTTTACGCGATCGCAAAAAAAACTTTAGCAGCAGGTATTACTATTGAGCATGGCATAGGAAGTGATGAATTTTATGGTATCATTATGCCTGTTCAAGAGGCTGAAAATTTAGTGCCTATCCATGAGTTAGAAGAAGTTCACTATCGGCTTAGCGATGGGTTAGATAAAGATAAGCCACTCACTAGGAATCATTTAATTACATCATGACCAGTGATACGAAAAAGCAAAAGGTATTGATCCTGGGTGCTGGGGTATGTGGTTTGTATGCTGCATTAACAGCACTTCGGAATGGTCTGAATGTCACAATTATCGAAAAACAACCTCAAGTAGGAGGCTTAGCTACAGGGCATCAGCGTGGTGAAAACTATTATGATATGGGGGTACATATGCTCCATGCCTTTGATAAAGAGATTTTTAAAGATATCTCATCCATCATGGGGCAAGATCGTATCGAGGTGCCATTAGACGCGCGTATTCGCTGGCATCATAATACCTACAAGTATCCTTTGTGTTTTAGAGATCTCATCAAAGAAATGCCTTTGGGCACTCTTTTACGGGGGGTAGCCGGTCTACTTTTTGCAGAGTTTAAGAGGGGAATCATCTCTTCAGAACCCGCAAATGCAGAAGAGGCACTGATTGCGTTTTATGGTAAGCCGCTTTATAGGTTTTTCTTTGAGAATTTTACTCATAAATACTGGGGGATTCACCCTAGAGACATTTCTGCTGAATTTATTAAGCGCAAAATGCCACGTCTGAGTGCGGTGGACTTTATTCGTAAATCTGTATTTAGCTTATTTCCTAAAAAAGTCATCACGACAGAAAGTAGTCTAGATCAAGAAACGCTCCATTATTCTCAAAAAGGTGCGTATCTCATGGTTAAGAGACTAGCAGATGAAGTTCGTCGATTAGGAGGAGAAATTGAACTAGAAGCTGAGATTACGACCATTAATATCAATGAACTATGCTTAGAGTATTTCAATACGAAACAAGAGGCAGTTACTCTAAAACCAGACGCCATTCTGTCCACCATTCCAATCAACTCCTTAGTCTCTCTATGCCCACAAGCACCCAGCCATGTCGCGGAGGCTGCTAGGGAAATTAGGTATAAGCCGATTGCCGTTTATGGCTTACTGATTAATAAAACCAAAGCAATGGATGGACTCTATACTTACTTCCGAAACCGGATATTCCACCGCGTAGGGGAACCTAAGAATGCAGGTATGGTGATTCGGCCTAGCTCAGCGACATTGTTAATCGTAGAAACAACTTGTGAGGTAGGAGATGATAAATGGAATGCTGAGGCAGAGTTAAAGCAGCGCGTGATCGATGACCTTCAAGAAGAAGGTATCTGTGATGCAGAGGATATCATCGAGTGGCATACTTTTCGAAATGCCCATGGATACCCTGTGTACGCTAAAGGTTACGAACAACCTCTTGAAGTCGTGTTAGAATGGATGGGGCAGCACCCCTTGTTAATCAGCACAGGTAGGCAGGGTGGTTTTACCTACCCCACTATGCATAAAGCGATGAGAATGGGGGCAGATAGTATGAATACCTTAACGAGATTAATAGATGGTAAATAGAAGAAAAAGTAAATTAGCAGGAGCCTATGGGATGAGAGTTTCAGTTATTCATGATGAACGAGGTTATTTCATGCCGGCTTTAGGCTCTCATGATTCGATTATGCCGAAGTTTGATAATGACTGGATGTTACATAATATTGCCTACTCACATCACGGTGTGCTCAGAGGTATGCATTTCCAACAACCTAACTATCAAGCGAAGCTGATCACCTTAATATCAGGTGAAATACAAGATGTAATCATTGATCTGAGAGAAAACTCAGAGACCTATATGCAGTGGGATTCTTTTATCCTGAACGAGGTAGGGATGAATCAAATTTATGTCCCGCGAGGCTTTGCTCATGGGTTTTTAGTGACTGGTGAGCACGCTCTTATTTCATATCTAGCTGATGCTCCGTATAGACCTTCTGAGGAAAAGATTATCCCTTGGGATGATCCCAAGCTTAATATTGACTGGGTAGATAATCCATTAGTGTTATCACCTAATGATTCCTAATAACCTCATCAATAAATAACAGCTATAGGGGATTCCCCTATTCTTGCTGAAGTTTTTTATCGACCACTTATTATCTTCTTACTATGATTTATCATTATTATGAAAATTTCGATATTATCTTTTCTATCCATTGTAACAGTTTTCAATCAATCTCTCAATGGAGCGACTTTTATTCTAGGTGATTATTATACGAACGACGGTAGTGGCGCAAATTCTGGTGGTACCACGGCATCTTCAGAGGTAGAGACCACGGGGCTTTATCGTGCAGATGGTGGTTCTGGGAATCCTTCAGGCTATCAAGCGATAGCAGTAGGAGCTGTATACGGGGGAACTATTTATCGGTCTGTCACCACATTTGACTTAACAACTCTAGGGCTAGTAACAAATGCTACCAATGCAGCGCCATCTGGCTTCAAATACGTTGTGGATAGTATGACGATCACTTTGGAAGTGAGTGGTGGTAGTACCAATCTCGATCAGAATGGTCAGCCTGATCCTCGGCCTGTAACAGATATTGATTTTTATGAAGGGGACTTCGCATCAAGCGGTTTTTCAGCATTACCTGCTACCGCAAATGGCTCTCGGACTTTCAATGATCCTAGTGGTTCCTTTTTAAACACTACTCTTACAAATTTAGATCTAGACCTTAATACGCAAACTTCATTTACCTTTACCATGGCTGCATCGAATGCTAACTCTGGTGCATTCTATACCTTTGGTTCAGGGGAAGGGCCTAATATTGGATTTTTTGGGACTGGTTATGCCGACAAAGCTCCAAGTATGACCGTCACTTATAGCATAGTTCCTATACCAGAACCTAGTGTTGGTTTGTTAGCATTACTTGGATGTAGTATGGGGGGGCTCATTTATCGTAGACGTCCTATTGCGTAGTGTCAGCAATATCTAACGAAAACTTGAATCCACCGAACAAGATCTCATTATGGGGTCTTGTTTTCTTAGTGTGCATGTTAGTTGTTTGGGTTTTTCAAGATTTAACTCAGTTTCAGCTACTATTGTATGATGATGTTGATTATGTGACGCACCGTAAGCTTGGATGGAATTTGGTGTATTGGATTGATCTAATTTCAAAGCCAGTGGTGAACCTCTGGCACCCTGCCACGGTGCTAAGTCATGATATATGTGCATTATGGAAAGATGGCTATTCGTGGAAGCATCATGCTTTGAATCTGTTACTTCATGCAGCGAATGTGGTTCTGATTATTTGGTGGTTACGTCAGTTAGGCTTGGCTTTGTATGTGGCTTTGGCTGTTTCTTTGTTGTGGTTTTTCCACCCTGTTTTAGTGGAGCCAGTGGCTTGGGTGTCAGGGCGTAAGGATTTACTTGTCGCGTTGTTTTCGATCTTAGCGCTTGGGCTAGCAGCCAAATCGGACGACGGCATCAAGGCGCGGATGGTGATTTTTTTCTTGGTGCTTGCGGCGGTTTGTTCAAAGCCTGTGGCGGTTGTTCTTCCTGCAGTGCTTGTTTTTCAATCGCTTGTTGTATCCAATAAAAATGCTTGGGATAGAGCAGCTCTTTACCAAGGCTTCAAAAAACACGGAGAACTCTTTCTTCTCTCTTTAGGCATTGTTCTCGTGACGTTAATGTTTCAGGCAGATGGTGGGCAGGCCGTAGTGGATGCGAGAACTTTGCCTGAGCGGTTAGCATCCGCGCTGTGGGCGGTTTTGAGATCCTTGAAGTTATGGGTTATGCCATATGATTTACACACGGCATATGATGACCCTGAGCATGTGCACGTCGTATTTGTTATAGCTGGCTTGATGACAGTGATGGCTTTGGGGCTTTTGGCATGTTGGAATAGATTACCTTTGATCGTAAGAATTGGTTTAGCTCTGTTTCTTTTGTTTCTTTTACCCACGATGGGGCTTGTGCGTGCGGGGAATCATCTCGTGGCGGACAGGTATTTGTATTTGCCTGGTTTAGGTCTAACATTGGTCTTGGGTGGAATATTATCTTTGCTCAAGCCACGTGTGTTTGTTCTTTTATTTATGTTTCTTACCTTAGGTGCTGCTGTGTTCACGAAGTATCAACGTCAGCATTGGCGAGATACACGCGCAGTTTTTTCTCGAATTCTCGATATCGAGCCTAAACATTCTTATGCATTGGCTCAGATGGGGTCTTTGGAGAGAATTGCTGGAAATAAGGAGCTAGCACAAAACTATTTCCTCAAAGCCCTAGGGGAAGACGCTGGCAGCCCCATAGCAAACTGGAATCTGGGCGATATGGAAATAGAAGAAAACAACTATGCTGCCGCCTATAAGCATTATCTCACTCTAGCAAAACTCTGGGGAGGGGAAGCATGGGTGCATGAAAACTTAGCCAAACTTGCTTGGAATTTGCAGCTTTATGCAGAAGCTAAGTCACACGCAGAGAGAGGCCTGGCATGTGCAAAGACACCGTCAAAGTTAAATGATTTAGAGACGCTGTTACAAGATTTTGAGGTAAGGAAGAGATGAAGGTATAATATCGAGACTACTTCAGTAAGAACCAAAGAGGAAATCGAACTAATTTTAGTAATACCTATGGAGCTTCCAAGTTTTCACCTTTAGCATGAGATCATACTAAGAGGTTTGAACGTTGAAAGCAAGATTACCTCTGCTTAACGCAGATGGATGGGGAAGCTGACAATCTCTATATTTTGATGCTAATACCAAACGTTAAAAGCATCTGGTAATATAGGAGTGTTGTGTTAGTCTCAGTCATGCCACGAACCAGAGCAAAACTAGATCAACTTGGTCTCGAAGGAGAACTCAAACTTTAGGAAATAGCTGATGCCTTGGGGCGTAGTCGAGCCATCATCCAAATAGCTGTGATCTGAAACGCTACTGCTTCCGCACCCAACTAGCTAGACAGATGCACCTCGCCCTCAAAGAACGCGGGATTGAGCGAACAACAGAGCGAGGAAAACGCCCGATCCGAATCTGGGTGAGTTCCTCTACACTAATCGTGCCGATGGAGATATCAGTGCTGCATTTTTGAAGCAGATCTCAGAGCGTGATCCCTATGCCATCCACATCATGATCTGGGATGGAGCTTCGTTTCATCCTAAAAATACCGATGCAAGAATCCCTGAGAATGTAGTGGTGCTACGTCAGCCCCCATATAGTCCTGAACTTAACCCCGTAGAAAAGCTCTGGGACATGTTACGAGACTGGCTCTGTAATCGTCGGTGGGGTTCGCTTGATGAACTTTTGGAGGCAGCAACACATTGGCTTAAGAAATTGTGGGCTACCCCTGAGAAAATTCTCTCCTTGGATGGTGATGGCTGGATGCGTCATCAAGCAAACAT
>CALBVY010000066.1 GCA_937969495.1 uncultured Verrucomicrobiales bacterium
AGCCCGCAAGCCCGCAAAGAGCTACGTAAAAAAATCGCCAAGGGAAGTTTCCGCAGAATTGACGACGCTCGAGAGTGGCTGCGAAAACAATTTAAGATTGAAGCCCCCTATGAAACAGTCAGGGGTTGGCTGGGAAAGCTCGGAGCGAGGTTGAAAGTGGTAAGACCTCGCCATCCAAAGAGCTGTGATCTGAAACGCTACTGTTTCCGCACCCAATTAGCTAGACAGATGCACCTCGCCCTCAAAGAACGCGGGATTGAGCGAACAACAGAGCGAGGAAAACGCCCGATACGAATCTGGGTGAGTGATGAAGCTCGCTTTGGACTTTAACCCTGCCTGAAAAGAGCTTGGGTGAGCCGAGGTGTCCGAGCTCACAAAAGCAGTAGTTGTCGATATGACTGGCAATACATCTGGGGGGGCACTTCAAGTTGGGGGTGGTGGCAGTGAGTTCCTCTACACTAACCGTGCCGATGGAGATATCAGTGCTGCATTTTTGAAGCAGATCTCAGAGTGTGATCGCTATGCCATCCACATCATGATCTGGGATGGAGCTTCGTTTCATCCTAAAAATACCGATGCAAGAATCCCTGAGAATGTAGTGGTGCTACGTCAACCCCCATATAGCCCTGAACTTAACCCAGTAGAAAAGCTCTGGGACATGTTACGAGACTGGCTCTGTAATCGTCGGTGGGGTTCGCTTGATGAACTCTTGGAGGCAGCAACACATTGGCTTAAGAAATTTTGGGCTACCCTTGAGAAAATTCTCTCCTTGGATGGTGATGGCTGGATGCGTCATCAAGCAAACATCTGATCTCCACCTAAAATACCAGAAAAATTTAACGATTGGTATAAGGCCTAACCAAAAAATACAAAATCACACTCCGTTTTAAGGTGACAAGTCCATTGGACTTTGATCCCTGTTTTTCGCTTTAGTCCTAAGATGACTTTATTGGCATGTTTTCGTTCCCAGCCAGTGACAGTTACAAATTCATCTAAGAGTTTGGTTTTTGCATGTCTTCCAGTCATTCGGGTATATCTTCCTCGCATTTTCGTTGTGTATTCTTTAATGCTTTTTTCACTCACAGTCATGTTGGCGTAGAGTGTCCCTATTTATGAGGAAACAGGAGCTATTTTTAGTTAGATTGAAATTATTTGGGTGTCCGCTGCAATGAAGTAACACGCCTGAAACAATTGCTTGAATTTAAAGATTGTAATTTAAGCGATTGATTGAATCATGTGCTTGATGTCGTCTTCACAGAAATCCTCTACAAAGGAAAAAATCTTGATTGCTGCCGAGCATCTACTCGCTGAGCATGGTTTTGAGGCTGTTTCGTTACGTGATATTACCAATACGGCAGAGGTGAATGTAGCGGCGGTGAATTATCACTTTGGAAGTAAAGAGAAGCTCTTTGATGCCGTGCAGTGCCGTTATATTAATCCAATTAATGAACATCGGTTAGAATTATTAGGTGATATTGCTGAAGGAGGAAAGACAGCTGATGTTCGTGAAATTCTTGATGCTTTTATGCGTCCTTTTTTGAGTATGGTTACGCAGAGTGAGCTGAAAGAGCAGATGTTCTTTAAGCTTATGGGAAGGTGTATTAGTGATAAACATGGAGACTTACCAGAGGAGGCGCTTCCTTTGTTGGAAAAGATGGCACAGGCATTCACCGAGGCCATGGCAAAGGCGCTACCTGAACTGCCTATAGATCAGCTTATGTGGAGACTACATTATACCTTTGGGGTGATGGCGCACACCTTGATTCATGCCGATACTTTACGGAAACTAACTAATGGAGTATGTGGTGAGCCAGATATGGAAACACAGCTAAAGTGGATGATTGATTTCTGCCATGCTGGATTTATCAACGGAAAATCAGTATGAGCTATCAGTATGTTAGGTTGGTGATGCGGAGTCTGTTTTTGAGCAGTCTGGTCTGGGTTCTTTATGCCTGTGTGGGGAAATCGCCAGATTCGTCGATGGGGAAAGTTTCCGCGCTGGCACCAGGTAGCTGGTCTGCTACCAAGCAAGCGCAAGCAGGTGTGGACGGGGAATGGGTGGCTAAGTTTGGCGATTCACGTCTTAATAGTCTTGTTAGGGAGGCATTGGTGCAGAATAGAGATATGCGCATTGCTGCTGAGAGAGTCTTTCGTGCGTCAGAGGCGGCACGTGTTTCTGATGCTACCTCAAGACCGCAGCTGAACATGAGTGCTGATGGCACACGGCAGAAAAGTATTTTTGTAGGTTTCCCTTTTGGCGGTTCTTTGCTGTCCAATACTTACGGGGTAAATATGGCGGTAGACTGGGAGCCGGATATATGGGGGAGTGCACGCGCTGGGAAATCTGCCGCCTTGGCAGAATGGCAGGCTGGTGGTCAGGATTATCGCGCGGCGAGAGCGTCTCTGGCAGCACAAGTATGTAAGGCATGGTTTGCTCTTGCGGAGGCTAACGAACAGGTGACTTTGGCAAAGGAGGCACTGGAAATTAGAAAAAAGACAGAAGCCGCAGTGCGCGAGCGTTTCGAACGTAATCTTAGCGAAGAGGGGGGGACGGCATCACAGCTGCGGCTGACTCAGACAGATGTTGCATCAGCTCAGGCGGATCTCTCTGGTCAACAGGGGGATTTGGAAATAGCGCGTAGGCAGTTAGAGTTGTTAGTGGGTAGGTATCCAGCGGGTAAAATTGCCGCCCGTATGGCGTTACCGCGTATTCCATCTAAGCCTGCAGCAGGATTACCCTCTGAGTTACTGCTACGCAGGCCAGACATTTTAGCCGCAGAGCGCAGATACGCAGCAACGGTAAAAAGAGTGAAAGAAGCCAAGCTCGCTGTATTTCCTAGCTTTAAATTAACAGGGTCAAAGGGCACAAATACTGATGCACTTGGGAAAATCCTAAGTAGTGATTTCGGCGTGTGGTCAATAGGAGCCAATATTGCCCAGCCCATCCTCACTGGAGGACGAGTGAAGGCTGAGATTCGGACGCGGAGATCATCTGAGCGTGAGGCCTTAGCCATGTTACATAAAACTGTATTAAATGCCTTTGGGGAAGTAGAGCAGGCGCTAGCTGCTGAGCACTGGCTTATGCGCCGTGAAGGTGAGATCAAAAAGGCTCTGGCTCTAGCCAAAGAAGCCGCTACCGCTGCTGAAGATGATTTCCGCGATGGTAATGGTGACTTACTCACTCTTTATACTGCGCAGACACGCCGTATCCAGCTGGCCTCCCAGTATGCCGCGTTACGCCATGTGCGGCTAAGTAATCGGGTGGATCTTCACCTCGCTCTTGGTGGTGGTTTCACCGTGTCTCCATAATATTTTAAAATCCAATCTTGAGATGAAAACAAAGCATTCTAACAAAAAATACTATCGTCAGGGCGCAGCTGGTGTGGGGATTATTTTACTCATGATTCTAGGTGTTTTGGGCGCCGGGGTGGTGGGTATGGTTATTTTACAAAAAACAGGGCCGAAAGCAGACAAGGAAGTGCCCGCTAGAGCTATTCCTACGGTCAGGACACTTCTAGCAACTCTAGGAGATCAGCAACTTACGGTGCAAACACAGGGAGAGGTCAAAGCGCACATGTCCACGCAGATTTCTTCTCAAGTCATGGGACGCACAACCATGGTGTCATCCAAGTTAAAGTCAGGAGGGGTCTTTCAAAAAGGTGAAGTGATGCTGGAAATTGAGCGTGCTGATTATGTCTCTGCAATGGCACAGGCAGAGTCTGCATTAGCAGATGCTAAGCTAGCACTGACACAGGAGCAGGCTCGTGCTGATCAGGCCTTGCGTGATTGGAAAAAGTTAGGCAAAGGAGTGGCGCCAGATTTGGTGGCGAGAAAGCCTCAGATTGCTAGTGCTACGGCTAGGGTGACGGCTGCAGAGGCGGTGTTAGCGAGAGCAATGAGAGACCTAGATCGAACCACATTACGGGCTCCATATCATTGTTGTGTAGATCGCTCCTATGTAGACTTTGGTGCGCATATTAGTGCAGGGATGCGGGTGGTAGATGTTTATTCGATCGATGTCCGTGAAGTGCGAGTGCCGGTGCCTCTATCAGATCTAGCTTATCTCAATGATAAAGAACTGATTGGTTCACATGTCGATGTGGAGGCAGAGCTGGCAGGGCAAATAAAAACATGGACAGGGAAAATTATCCGTAGTGAGGGAAAGGTGGAGCGATCTACGATGATGATGTATCTCGTGGTAGAGATCTCGACTTCTAAGACTCAAGTCGTGGAAGAGCTGCCTCCTCCTGGGCTTTTTGTGAATGCCGTGATTAAGGGAAGAATTATGGAGCAAGTTGTAGAGATTCCTCGGATTGCTCTGAGAGCTGATGATGCAGTGATGGTTGTTGATGGAGAGAATTTACTACAAGTGCTCAATGTTCAAGTAGCACGCACGATGAAGGATACGGTGTTGATTTCCCAAGGTATTCCTGCGGGTAGCCAAGTTATTATCAGCGCTATCGAAACCCCCGTCTCTGGTATGGAGCTGAAGATCGAATCACTATCTAACGAACAAGACTGATGGAAAAAATGATCCATTGGTTCAGTAAGAACCACGTTGCGGCGAACTTCGTCATGCTCCTTGTTTTGCTCGCTGGTTTTGCCACGTGGTTTAAGCTGAAAAAGGAGGTGTTTCCTAACATTGCTCTGGATGCTGTGTTGATCCAAGTGCCTTTTCCTAATGCTACGCCAGAAGAGGTAGAGGATGGTATTTTACTGCCTGTGGAAGATGCCATTGCAGATGTCGATGGTGTGAAGCGTGTGACATCCACTGCGATGGAATCCATGGGGGCGGTCACTGTGGAGGTGGAAAATGGCTACAATGTCCGTGAGGTAATGACGGATATTAAAACGAAAGTAGACGCGGTAACGAATTTCCCCGAAGAGGCGGAAAGAGCGACCATTGAAGAGGCTCGTTTGGATATGCAGGTGATGAGCGTGGCTGTCTCTGCTGATGTCGATGAGAAAACACTGCGAGAAATAGGTGAGATAGTCAGAGATGGTATGTTAGATTATCAACCAGCCCCTCCAGAGAAAAGTTTTGACGGTGCTCAGGAAGCATTGATGCGTATGCTTCGTGGTGTGCCTAAGATTACGAAGGCAAATCTTTCGGCAGTTCGGCCTTATGAGCTTTCTATTGAAGTTTCAGAGCAGACCTTGCGGAGTTATCAATTAACTCTAGGTCAGGTGGCAGATGCCGTTAGGAGAAGCTCTTTGGATCTTCCCAGTGGCTCTGTGCGAACTTCTGCAGGTGAAGTGGTGATTCGTGCCAAGGGGAAACGCTATACGGCCAAGGAGTTTGAAAATATAGTAATCTCTACTAAGTCAGATGGCACTCAGATTTTACTTAGTGATATTGCTAAGGTGGTGGATGGCTTTGAGGATGTTGATATTAGCTCAACCTTTGATGGTAGGCGCACGGTTTTAATCAATGTTTTCCGCACGGGGGATCAAGACACTTTATTGATGGCTCAAGGTGTGCGTGACTATGTCGAAAATGTAGCGCCACAGCAGTTGCCAGAGGGGGTGCAGCTTGAACTATGGAATGATGGTAGTGTTTTATTAGATGGGCGGCTTGGGTTATTAGTTAGGAATGGTGCTACAGGTTTGATTCTCGTATTTATTGTGTTGGCACTCTTTCTTCGCCCTAGTTTGGCGTTTTTGGTGGCTTTGGGGATTCCTGTGTCATTTGCAGGAGGGATTTGGCTGATGCCTGAGATGGGTATTTCAGTGAATATGATCTCTCTTTTTGCATTTATCCTCGTGCTTGGAATTGTCGTGGATGATGCGATTGTGGTTGGAGAAAATGTGTATAGTCGCATTCAGCGAGGAGAGCATCCTCGAGAGGCTAGCTGGCGGGGAACTCATGAAGTAGGGACTGTGGTTGTGTTTGGTATCCTTACTACCATGGTAGCCTTTACGCCGATGTTAGGTCTGAGTGGTGTGAGTGGGAAGATATGGCCTAATATACCTCTTATCGTTATTCCTGTGTTATTGTTTTCGCTACTTCAGTCCAAGCTTGTTCTACCAGCTCACTTAGCTTTGTTGAGACCACATAGTGATAGTAATGAGCTGAATTTTGTATTTCGGCTTCAGCGCCGGATAGCTAATGGGCTGGAGCGGTTTGTTGATAGATTGTACCGGCCACTGCTTAGAAAGTGTTTGCGTTTCCGCTATGTTGTATGGTCGGTTTTTATTGCTCTTTTATTGTTAGTTTTTGGTCTAGTGGCAGGTAAATGGGTGCCGTTTGAATTTATGCCTACGGTGGAGGGCGATGTGGTGACGGCAAAGCTGGAAATGCCGATGGGGATCGCTTTTAAAAATACTGAAAGTGAAATTGCTAATATGGAGAAGGCTGCTCGACGTGTGGGGAACAGGTATCAAGATATTCATGGCGATCCTATCGTAATCCATATCCTTGCCACTGCTGGTACTCAGCCGTTTCAGACAGGTTTTGGTGGCGGCCGTGCACCGATTGGGAGTAATGTGGGTGAAGTTACCGTGCAGCTGTCACCAGCTGCGGATAGGGATATTTCAGCGGATGAGTTTATTACTGAGTGGCGTAAGGAAATTGGTATGATTGCAGGGGTGGTGGAGTTAAGTTTTCGGCAGGAAACAGGTGCTGGAGGTAACGCGATAGATATTGAAATATCGGGTCGTGATCTTGCGATGTTAGAAAAAGCAGCTAATCACATCACAACAGAACTGGCAGGTTACACGGGGGTAAAAGATATTGCTACGAATAGCCGGAAGGGGAAACGTGAAATGGTTTTTAACGAAATTACGCCCACAGGAAAGGCATTAGGCTTTGATCTTGCCTCAGTATCGAGCCAAGTGCGACATGCGTTTTACGGAGATGAAGTCCAGCGGATTCAGCGTGGGCGTGATGAAGTTAAAGTTATGGTGCGCTATCCAGAAGAGGAAAGGCGGTCGATGGAAAATCTGGAAGGTGTTAGATTGCGGACGGTTTCTGGAGAAGAGGTGCCTCTGGCAGTAGTGGCAAAGGCAGAGCCAGCGCGTGGCCCAGCATCTATTCATCGGGTAGATAGAAAACGTGCTATCAAAATTAGCGCAGATATCGATCGTGCAAAAGCAAATGCTAATGAGGTGGTGACTAGATTTAATACCGAGATCTTGAATGATCTTTCTACTAATTTCCCTGGTGTGAAGTGGGACTATCTGGGCGAACAGAAAGACCAGAAAGACTCGATTAAAGAGATGGGGCTCAAGTTTATTTTTGCCCTCTTAGGTATCTATGTGCTCATGGCTATTCCGCTAAAGTCCTATACGCAGCCAGTCATTGTGATGACGGTGATACCATTTGGGATTGTTGGAGCCGTGATGGGGCATATTGTCATGGGCATGGAGCTGAGTATTATGTCCATGTGTGGTCTGATTGCCTTATCAGGCGTGGTGGTAAATGATAGCCTTGTGCTGGTGGAGTATGTTAATCGTCACCGCAGTGAAGGGGGGAGTATTTATGAAGCAATTACCAATGCTGGTGCAGCACGTTTTCGTCCTATCCTGCTGACATCACTAACAACATTTGCTGGGTTAATGCCGATGCTTCTAGAAACAGACATGCAGGCGCGCTTCCTGATTCCTATGGCTGTTTCACTTGGGTTTGGCATTCTGTTTGCCACCTTTATTACGCTTTTGTTAGTTCCTTCTGTTTATATGATGCTGGAGGATATAAAGGTCTTCTTGAGAAAGAAGGATGCCTCAAAAGCTGGGTGATAGGTTGTGGAGCATGTTGTTTGTTTGGCATGCTCTAGATTAGTTATGCTTATGGCTTTTTTAAAGGAGTCATGTATCTATCCTGAAAAGTTTCAGTGGGCATAAGCCAGTCTGAGGAGACTACATGGGTAATGGTAAACTGACGTCTGCGGGCGCTGTCGGGTTGGGATGTCAGGCGAAGGATGGCGCGTTTAGTGGTTGAAAGATGTAGGAGAGTTTGGTCTGTTTTTGTATTCCTTTTTGTATAGGCATAAATAGAACGTGGTAAATCAGGGCTATTGATGATGAAACATCGCCACTTTTTCTCATCATGGTATTGGAAGTTGTAGTAGTTGAAGGGTTTGACGATTACGCGCATATCTGCGGTGTTGACTTGTTCTGTGAGAAGCTGCTCCCAGGTAGCCGTGCCGTGACGGATATAAGTATCCCAATCGACTTTTTGCCCTTGCTCTGTGGGTACGACACTGAGGAGGCGTTTTTTTCCATTAGGGAAATATGCGATGTAACTGACATATCCGCAATCTAAGTTTGAAGAGATGCTATAGAGGGAAAGTTTGACATTCTCCGTTTGTAGAAGTTCTTCAGGGGCTTGCATGAGTCTTTCTTTAACGACTTCTGGCTGGCGGACCCATTTCAGTTTCTCCTCAGCTCCCTTGGCGGCAATAAATGCTTTAGCAATAGTATCGGGCGGAACCATAGGCTTGGAATCTGCTGCGGTGGTTCTCAAGATGGGATCAGGATGCTCTGTTTCATTATTTGCTCCTGAATTAGTGTGGCTGGTAGTGAGGTTAAAAAAAGTTGCTAGAAGTGCTATGAGGCCTACTAGCATCA
>CALBVY010000067.1 GCA_937969495.1 uncultured Verrucomicrobiales bacterium
ATAAGAGGTATGTAAGATATCACGGGTTGAAGCATCCTCGAGAATTGGGGAAGGAGGGTGTGGAGAGTTTTCTGAATTATCTAGCTGGTGAGAGGGATGTTGCAGCTGGGACGCAGAATCAGGCGTTTAATGCTCTGGTATTTCTGTATCGTGAAGTTTTGCAAATGGAGCTGGTGGGGGTAGATGCTCGACGTGCTAAGACAAAGAAAAGGCTGCCGGTGGTGATGAGCCGAGATGAGGTGCGTAGGATGATCGATTGTGCGGGGGTGGGGATGCCGCGTTTGGTATTGCAGTTACTTTATGGTTGTGGGCTGAGGGTATCAGAGGGTTTGAGACTGCGGGTGAAGGATGTGGATTTTGAGAATAATTGCGTTTGGGTGAGAGATGGCAAGGGTGGGAAGGATCGTTGTCTTGCGATGCCGGGGAATATTAAGGGTGATCTGGAGCGGCAGGTGAGTAGAGCGCGTCTGTTGTATGATGAGGATGTTGGGGAGTATGGAGAGAGTAGGGTGTATGTGCCTGGTTCACTGGATAGGAAGTATAATGGCCAACCGAGCAGGAGCTGGGAGTGGTTCTGGGTGTTTCCGATGATGAAGCGGGGCGTGGATCCGCGAGATGGCGTGGAGAAGAGGCACCATATTTTAGAGGGAGCCGTGAGTAAGTGGCTCAAGGCGGCGGTGGGGCGTGCGGAGATTGATAAGAGGGTTACGGCGCATGTGCTGAGGCACAGCTTTGCAACGCATCTCCTGCAGGCGGGGGTGGATTTACGGAGTATTCAGGAGATGCTTGGGCATGCCAGTTTGCAGACTACAGAGGTGTATACTCATGTTGTGAAAGCAATGCAGGGGAGAGTTAAGAGTCCGCTGGATAATTTGTAGGGGGGCAGCGGACGAGGCGTGTGCTGGGGCTCATGGTCGTTAGGTTTATATATGATGACGATGATTTTACAGGTGCCAGTCTCCCTGCGACAGTAACCGATGCAGATACGTTTACCTCATTTGCTACTGTCCGAGCCAATCCTGCAGCTATACCAGAACCATCTTCATTAGCATTACTTGCACTAGGTGCTGCAGCTGTCATGGGACGCCGCAAGCGAAAGGCGATATGCCTCTTAATACGAATAATACCATACCGCGAACGACTACTTTCCTTAGCTTGATCGCCCTGTCGTCGAAGGCCTCAAACCTCAATCAGCCTCGAAGGTATAACCACCCGTAAAGGCCCCTATATCATCTCTCAATACGGAAAATATGTTCACCCGATTTGTAATAGTTTAATCGGTCACGGGCAATGATTTCTAAGTAATCTGGATCACTCTCAATAGCACGTAGCTCACGCTCCTTGGCATCTTTCTGGTCGATCACGGCTTGCTCGTCAGAGAGCACATCATCCAAATCCACACGCAGTTCATCGAGCTTTTTCTGGTGCGGTAAAGCGGCCACGAGAAAAGCACAACACGCAGTTAGTGCAAAACCACAAAGAGCCAGACGCACACCAGCATTAATCCGGTCAGTACGTGCACGCATCTTGTTATAGCCGCCTTCTCTACGGCGTTTTCTCCCGAGATTTTTTCTATTTTTTGCCATGGCAAGTAATTCGTGCTCAGAGAGTAACTGACTATTTAATATTTCTAAAGTAAAAAACAACTTCTCCCTTTAAAGACCTCACCCCAAAGTCGTGGGACGCTCAAAACTCTGGGCGACCTGTGGTCGGCATAAAACAATTAATGTAAACACCCCCAGCACAGTTCCAAGTGGTATATTCACGCAATTGACTCCCGCCACGACGAGACAAAGCGTGCGAGATTGGCGCCTAACTATCTTCCGTGCGACTAGAAAGTTAAGCACAGCCAGCAACCAACCCAGTAAAATAACAACGGAAGCGAGTGCCACAAACACACCACCCATCAACTGCAGTATTTCACGATCTTGTGCAGGCACACTCGCAGAACCAAAACCACCACTCAGCATGCCAGCTCCTATAAAAAGGTGAAATATAGGAAAACAAGCAAACAACGCAGTTAGTCCTGCATTCACATAACAACAGATCGACAGCACCTTAATCTGCTCAGCATCCTGATCAATCACTACGCTAAGCCCAGCAGGAGGCTGTGGGGGGATATTCAATGGTGGCATTTCCTCAGGCGGCTTTGGTGCAGAGTGATTCATAAACATAATGTTACCTCTTCATCCAAAAAACAAAAGCCCCGCATGAAGAGCGTAACAAAAAAGTCATTCAAGAAGTATGTCACTCAAGACATTGATCCTTGCACCAGCAAGACCTATACGCCACACTGTAGACATCTTATTGAAATCTCAAAAACTCCTACACTCATACCTAACTATGCCCGAAGAAACCCACTCTTCCCCACTAACTGCTAGACTCTACCAAACGCTAAAGCGCCACCCTAAGAGGATCGTTTTTGCCGATGGAGAAGATATCCGGGTAATACGAGTAGCAGTGCGCATGGTACAGATGGAAATCGCAGCACCTATCTTAATTGGTAATCGCGAACGTATCCACAAGCTGGCAAAGGAAAACTCCCTGCCGATGACTTTTATTAACGTCATCGATCCCAGTACCACCTCTGACATTGAGCTTTTTTGTGATCGCCTCACCAAGGTTTCACGCTACCGGGGCAAGGAAATCTCCAAGCCACTCGAAATCGTATCACGGCCCCACAATTTTGCCGCCATGATGATTCAGTATGGCCATGCCGATGGTATGATCGCTGGGAATAAGTCTCTGCCTACCTCTGTATTTCGCGCTGCAACGACGATGATCAAACCCCTACCCAAGGTGGCTACCGTTTTCGGCGCCGTAATCCTAACCGCACCTAACATTAATAACTTTGGCCGCGATGGCATCCTCTTTATGGCAGATTGTGGCGTAATTCCTGATCCTGATGTCAAACAGCTGGCCTCTATCGCCGTGGAGACCGGAAAACTCGCGCACCACTTCCTAGGGCGCAGACCGCGCGTTGCAATGCTCAGTCACTCCACCCACGGAAGCTCAGAAACAGCATCCGCTAAAAAAGTCATTGCCGCCACCCAGCTTGCACGTCAGCGCATCCGCGAGGAACTACTTAACATTGACATTGATGGTGAAATCCAAGCTGATGTAGCACTCGATAATTCCACCGCCGAGATCAAAGTGCTAGACGCACGCGCCAAAGACCCCGCTGATGTATTGGTTTATCCAAATCTCGATGCTGGTCACATCTCCTTAAAGTTACTAGAGCAATTAGCCGGAGCCCAAGGACATGGACAGCTCATCATGGGTCTAACGCGCCCTGCTGCCCAAGTTTCCAGATCAATATCTGAAGAGGGGCTACTAGGCACCGCCGCTATCGTTGGCGCAGAGGCGATCAAAACCAATGATCTAAGGTTAGAAAAACAGAGAGCAAAAAAGTAACCATTATAGCATTTCTCAAAATCTGAATGCATATTCTGGACTCAACATTCATTCACCTACGCACCTCAGGGCAAAAGCCAGGATGATGCACACACTTGTTTTTATCGTCAGGTTTTTTTCCTTTCAGGATCTGTAATAGCTCTTACTCTGGAGTTCATGAAACAAGCTCTACTCCTACTTCTCTTTTTACCCTGCACCTTGATGGCCAGCGGTAAAAAAGCACCACCCGCTTCCATCTCCTTTCATATAGAAAGTCATGCAGCTGAAGCACCTAGGTTTGCGCGAAAGGTCAAAACATTAGCAGGCGAAAAATACTTCAAAGTAGTACCAGCAGTTAGCACCAAAGACATCATAGCCTTCAGCCCTTTCCCTGCTGACGATAAGCTTACCTATGGTCTCGTTTTTAAACTTAGCCCCCAAGCTTCGCGCCGTCTACAGGCTACAACTAACATGAATCAAGGCAAACTACTCCTTACACTCGTGAATGGTCAGGCAGTAGGAGTCGTGCTTATCGACAAACCTGTCTCTGACGGTATGCTTGTGATCTGGAAGGGTATCAAACTCGAAGAGATCAGACTCTACGATCAAGTAGCTCCCCGCATCGGTGAAAATAAAAAGACGTGGAAAGAGCGCCTCAAAAAAGAGAAAAAAGCTAGAAGGTAATGCGAATCCCCCCCTGTATTCGGCACATTGCTTGGCTGTGTATTGTATGCGCTATGCTAGCCAAGACGCTGGCAGCACCAGCATCACTCGCTCTGCCTACAGACAACAATCATCTTTTCCAAGGAGAGAGTGCCCAATTCTATATGTATGTTAACCGGAACTTTGAGGGTAAGACCTCACGCCCATGGAAAGCAGGCACATATGGATTCGTGAGGAATCTTAAACGCACCGAAGACGGGGTAATTGGGACACGCTTTCATGAAGGCATCGATATCAGCCCAGTAAAACGAGACAAAGCGAACCGCCCGTTAGACGACATCCGCACCATCGATCATGGCGTAGTCGCGTATGTCAATAACAGCGCATCTAACAGCACTTACGGCAAGTATCTCGTCATCGAACACGGCTGGGATAGCGGCCCCCTATGCAGCCTCTATGCCCACCTATCAGAAATAACCGTCAAGGCAGGTCAGCGCGTCAATAAAGGACAGAAAATAGGCATCATGGGCTACACAGGCACTGGACTTAATCGCGAACGTTCCCACCTCCACCTAGAGCTTAATCTTTTACTTTCCACGCAGTTCGATAGCTGGCATGCCAAACATTTCAAAGGCAGTAAAAACCATCACGGCAATCACAATGGACTCAACATGGCAGGACTAGACATCGGTTCATTTTACATCGCGCAAAGCCAGGATCAAACTCTCACTATCCCCCGCTTCATCAAGTCCAAGCAGGTTTATTACAAAGTCACTATTCCGCGTAACGGGCCGCTAGAGCTGGTCACCCGCTACCCATGGCTCGCAAAGGGAGATCACCAAGTTCTTACACCATCGTGGGAAATAGCATTTGCAGCATCAGGTTTCCCCGTGTCCGTGGCTCCTAGCAAACGCCCAGTCACAGCACCAACAGTTAGCTCAGTGAGGAAATGTCTGTCCAAGCATGAATATCACACCAAGGAAATCATCCGAGGCACGGGCTACCGCGCTACACTTAGCGAGAAAGGCAAACGCTTTATCCAGCTCATTACTTCAGAGCATGCACCAGCAGCCGTTGTGGAATAATCATTTTATCTAATCACGGATCTTGCTTGATAGCACCCATGGTTTTATCCCAGCGCTTCCTAAAACCCTCATTTTGTGCCGCAAGCATATCCGCCGCACGTGTAGCTTGATCATACTCAGCTACTAACCAAGCATAACACAGTGCCCGCTCCGTGCGTAACTGCCCCTCTAAGGTCTGTAACGTTTGCTTAAATACTTTCTTGTGGATATCCAGAACGCTGCCTGGAGAAATACTGGCCCAACGTAACAATACCACCCCCTCACTACTCTGAACATTCAGCCCCCCTGATTGTGAGGAAATAATTTTCCTATATATTTTTTTATCCCTATCTTCAATTTCCAAAGCTACTTCATTCTCAGAGATGATATCTTCGAGGCTTCCCAGAAACTCACTGGCAGAATCAGTTAGATAAACCCAAGCATCTCGCTCGGCTTCCTGATCAGACTCAATAGTTACATCTTGCAGCAGTTCAGCGGCCTCCGCATAAAGAGCCTTATTCAAAAGCTCCCTGAACTCAGGTAGCACTTGTGAGTAGCCTGGAGCCTTACTATTCTCTATCCCAGCTTTAACCTCCTTCTGTCTAAGTTCACGGATCTGATAGAGTGACCGAATCTGCCACACCCGAATATGAAACCTTGCACGACCTCGAGTCTGAAGTTTCTGTAACGCACTCTTAAGCTGCTCTGAGCGAGTACGCGCCTCCTTTAAAGTAGTGGGTGCAGACTGATCAGCAAAGGGCTTGAGCAACTTATAATCAGCGAGATAACGTTTAGAAAGCAAGCGATACACATGCAATGGATTACTAGCTGGTATATCCGCAGCCTCCACCTGATTCAACACAGGCACGGCAGCATCCCAAGCACCTATTTCCCAGTTTTTCAAAGCCACCGCCATCAAATGCACCATCGCCATGGAGCCCTTAGAGACCTTTGTATCCCGAATCACACCAGGTGCCGATAGTAAATCTACCAACACCCTCATATCACCAGAACTAGAAAACTGCCGCTTATTCATATGCTTCTCCAAACGGCTAATTGATGCTCGAGCATCTTCAGAATTCCCCCCTAACCATGTAGCTATAACAGCCTCCACACCGGCCCATGATGCCGCAGGCTCCTTGACCTGAGGATCATTCATTAGCTGCACAAATACCTCTCTAGCCTCATCGTATTTACGATTTTTAAGTAATGCGTGTGAATCCCTAAACATCCGGCCAATCTTAGCCGCCACCTCAGGACTGTAGGCTTCATCATTAACTGTTAGGCTATTGACACCTTGATCAGCCTCAGAGGGAGCACCTGCAAAAGTGGCTACCTGATCAGTAGTCTCTTCAGTTTTATTCAAATACATCAACACCGCAGCAGCTACCGCTGCTAGGATCACAGGCACAGTAATAAACAGCCCCAATAAATACCTATTAGGCCCTCCCCTTCTACGCGCCCGTTCTTGGCCATGAATAGGCTCAGAGACACCATCTTCCTGAACAGCATGGTATGCTGCCTCCCACGCAGTTCCCATTTCCTGATAGGAAGAAAAACGCTCATCAGGACGCAGAGCCATCGCCTTATCAATCAAATAACACGTCTCAGGCTTCAACCACGGTGCCACAGTAGCAAGCGGCAAGACACTCTCCTTTGCTTTCCTCACCTCACGAGTAGATTTGACCTCTTCTGAGATCGGTGACTTAGCAGAAAGAGCATGATAAAGTGTGGCCCCTAACGCATAAATATCACTGCGGAAATCTTCCTCTAGACCATCCAAGGCTTCGGGAGGAACGTAATAAGGGGTTGCCCAGATTTCATCTGCTTTGGCCGTTCCTCCTTGAGTGATAAGAGCGAGACCAAAATCAACAATTTTAACATGCCCCCCAGCATCAAAGAGAATATTCCCTGGTTTCACATCACGGTGAATAAGACCAGCATTCCGCGCCGCCCTGAGACCTGCAATCATCTCAGCGGCCATTGCTAAAACTTCATCTTCTTTAATAGCACCCTCACTCGCCATACGCTGCTCCAAGTTTTTGCCAGGAACCATTTCCATAGCGATGTAGTATACACCATAAGCCTTACCTACCGTAAACACCCTAACAATATGAGGATGACTCAACGCAGCAGTAATCTGTGCCTCATGCTGGAACTGCTCCATACGCACCGCGTCTCCAGAATACTCTTCATTAAGCACCTTAATAGCCACCTCACGCTGTAAGGTAGTGTCTTGTGCTGCAAACACCATACTCATACCACCCACCGCATAGCGATGCGTCAGTAGATAGTGATCAAGCTCACACTTCACACGGCTATGCTGCCCACAATCAGGACAAACCACATTCGTATATGGGCCAAGGGAGGATATATCCATCTTACATCTGCATGCACTGCAGTGTGCTATCTGTAGCTCTGTATGACCCTCCATGCTTTATGAAGATGCTAGCGAGTAATGATATTTTTGAAAACTCAAAATAGCACATACCCCTTCTTACTTGCCGCATTGGCCCAGCTCCGCTTTATTAGCATAACTAAATCATGCAAAATAGAATTGATAAGTTAGCCGATTGGGCTTTTCAGACAAAGGCCACCGATTTGTTTCTCCACGAGGGAGAAATACCGCGAGTCCGAACCAACAATCAGATCACAAGCACATCAGAACCTCCACTCGAACGCAAAGAACTCGAAGACTTTTGGCTACACTGCCGCGCAGACCCAGAGAAAAATCAAGAACAAGATACCAGTCATATCACTCCAGGAGGCCGTCGCATAAGGGTCAATCTCTACAAATCCATGGGATCTCTAGCGGCAGTTCTCCGTCCGATCAAAAGCAGTATCCCTTCACTGGAAGAACTGGGCGCACCTCAAGGACTACTTACTGATTGGATATCCCGCCCAGCAGGACTTATTATTATTTCAGGCCCCACAGGCTCAGGGAAATCAACAACACTCGCATCTGCACTCCAATGGGTAAACAAAAACCAACCGCGCCATATCGTCACCATTGAGGATCCCATCGAGTATCTGTTTGAAAATGATCAAAGTTACTTTTCTCAACGTGAACTCCACGCGGACACGCCCTCTTTTGCCTCCGCGCTCAGGGCATCACTACGCCAAAGCCCGGATATCATCTTACTGGGTGAAGTCCGTGATGAGGAAACCGCAAAAATATCTCTACAAGCTGCTGAGACGGGGCATCTAGTAATTGTCACCCTCCACAGTTCTGGAGTAAGAGATAGCCTAGATCGCCTCACCAATCTTTTTCCCCATAGTATGCGTGACGGACTTCTCAAGCTACTCTCTCAACACCTTATCGGCATCCTCTCTCAGCAATTACTACCGCGCCCAGATGGAGGCCTCCTGCTCGCTGTTGAGCATCTGCAAAATGAGGCAGCCACACGAAGCTGGATCAAAGACAATAACCTCGCTGAAATATCAGACCACCTCAACCGCACAGATAACGCCGCGAACTGCTCCTTCTTGCGCTACCTAGCAGCCGCAGTCCAACAGGGCTACTTAGAAACTGAAGTAGCACGTCAGGCCGCCCCTAACACACAAGACTTTGATCGAATACTTAGCGGCATAAGCTAATACACCTCACCCTATTTCTAATATGAACAACTTACAAAAAGCAACGGACTACTTCCGTATCACTGTAGAGCATGGCGGCTCTGACCTCCACCTAACCAGTGGTGCACCTCCAGCAACAAGGGTAGATGGAGCACTCAAACCACTCGAAGAATTCTGCCTTAATGACGAGGCCTGCAAATCACTCATCATGGATACCCTCACAGAAGTTCAGCGAACAGAGTTGGAAAAAAACTGGGAGCTTGACTACGCTATTCAAATAGAAGGTGTGGGTCGCTTCCGGGGTAATGTTCACTACGCGTGCGGGCATATCGAAGCATCATTCCGCTATATCCCCACCGATATACCAGACCTAGCCACACTTGGTCACTATCCTATTATTGAAAAAATCTGCCAAATACGCCGAGGTCTCATTTTACTAACAGGAATAACAGGATCTGGGAAATCCACCACCATGGCATCGATGATTAAGCGGATTTCTGAAATTCGCTCTGGGGTGATCATCACCGTGGAAGACCCCATTGAGTTTATACACCCCCACCGATCTTCTCTGGTGAAGCAACGCGAAGTTGGCACGGATACCAAGACATTCCCCACCGCGCTACGCCAAAGTCTACGCCAAGATCCTGACGTCATTGTCATTTCAGAGCTACGTGATTTGGAAACCATCCGCATCGCACTAACAGCAGCAGAAACAGGCCACCTTGTTATCGCCACTCTGCACACAATGGACGCACCGCAGAGTATAGATCGCCTAGTCGATGTCTTCCCTCCAGAGCAACAACAACAGATCGTCGCCCAACTTGCCAATGTCTGTGAAGCAATCGTTTCACAGCACCTCATCATACGCCCAGATGGCCAAGGCAGAAGTCTCGCTACTGAGGTTATGCTAATGAACCATGGACTGCGTAACTGTATCCGTGACCGTAAGATGGAGCAAGTTGTAGGCCTCATGGAAATAGGCCAAGGCGAAGGTATGCACACCATTGACGAGTCCCTTGCCCAACTTGTTCATACAGGACAAATTTCTCCTCACGAGGCACTCTTACACTGCCGTGACCACAAACGTTTCCAAACTCAGCCAAACTCCTAACTATCACTTGATCACACGATGTCTAATACCCAGCCACCCATCTCCGAGTATATCAAACAAGGCGTATTAATTACAATAACTCTCGCACTCTGCCTGTTTGGCATCAAGACCTGCCGTAAATTCCAAGCAGAGAGAAAAATCATCATCGAGCTATCTTCACACGCGAGTGAATCTGCCGCCTATGAGCAGTTCTATCAGGAAAATGCTCAGGAAAATCTTCTAAAGGCAATGTTTTATATCCACTCAGGTGTCAAAATGAGCAACACTCCCGCGGAGCTACTCGCAGAGGTCATGGCCGCCGATAAAAAAGAATGGTTCTCTTCAGAGAAACCTAACAAACTGCCCATCCGCAAAGCATTAATTCATGACACTTTACTCAGTAACTATGATCACTGCTTGAAATTAGGCCTTTTTGAAAATCAGCTTAACTTAAAAGCCTTATCCAAAGGCGAGCTACCCACCATAGTCAATGGACCAAATCAAGGAGAAGAGGCTCTCATCCTCAATATCATCCCTCCTGCAGCACTGCCAGGCGCTGAGAAACTCCTCCCTAACATGATTATCAGCCCACCTTTAACTAAGGAGGAAGAAGCAAAAATATCTACCCCTACAGAGTTTGAACTTGCTCGTGCCAAACGCCTAGCGCAGCAGCTTACCACCGCCGATCTCATTGCACAAGAAGCCTACCGTAAGGTGATTGACTACTATCAACAATCATCAACAGCTGAAGATCAGAAAAAAGCTCCGTGATAAGAGCTTACTATCGCGACATTTTCTTTAACCAATCTGAAAAGAAGAGATCTTTTTTACGCTTGTAAACTTCCATCGAAAGCGCGAAATTACCCATCTTTTTAGCTTTCTCAGGTCTGGTTATAAGCTTTACTTCAACGTCTATTTTTTTCTTACCTCGCAGAATTTCAAGCTTCATCATATCACCAGCTTTCTTCGCTGATATGCAAGAGGACATCAAGCCAACTAGTGCATTAGGCATTAAGTTATTAGGATGAACATTAAAATCTAACTGATCAATCTTAAGCACCACATCCCCAAATAAAAGCCCTGCTTTTGCCGCTGGAGTATCAGGCATCACAAGTCGTATTTTAACCCCAACAATCTCTTGGTTATTATCCCCTAGCGGCAACCTCACCGCCTCCATACTCACCCCCAAAAATCCAGGACCATCGCCAAATTCCCGCATCATAACAGCGTCTTTCATAACGGAAAAACAACGCACCTTGACCTCAGGATCTACCTCTTGACTCCATCTCTTATACAGAAGTTCAGGAGATTGTTTTAAATTGTTATTCGCCCACTTTTTTAAGCCGTCTAATCCTTGCTCTCTGATTTTAAATTGATCAGACCGCATTTGCTCAAAAGCATCTTTGGGAACGACCTGCGCAGAGGCACTAGCAACGATAACAAGTAAACCTGCATATATCTGTATCCATTTTTTAAAAATGATGAATCGCTGGAATCCTCTCCACGTATTGAGCATGGTCTTATATTAAAGTGATTCCTTTAAATTGCAACCCTAGGCAGGGTAACTACGGTCTAAACTCTAAGGAAAGATCCAGAGCCACAGCTGAGTGCGTCAAGGCGCCTACAGAGATAAAATGTACACCTGTCTGCGCAATGTCTGCCACTGTTGTTAAATTAACACCACCACTCGCTTCTAAGCGTGGCCCACTACCCCCACGCATGTGCACCGCCTTTTTCATATCGGCATTTTTCATATTATCTAACAAAATATAATCTACTTTTTCCAAGCGAAGAAAATGCTCTACCTGCTCTAAAGTATCAGCCTCCAGCTCCACCTCTACCTTAGGGTGATCTTGCTTGAGTTGATTAATCGCTTGCTGCATCGCCTCTAGTTTATCTTGAGCTACAATATGATTATCCTTCACCATCGCACGATCATAAAGCCCCATACGGTGGTTTGTTCCCCCCCCCGCAACCACGGCCATTTTTTCCAGCTCCCGCCAGCCTGGCGTTGTCTTACGTGTATCTAGAATCTTGGCCTGCGTCCCTTTAACAAGGTCTACATATTGACTCGTGTTAGTAGCTACACCGGAGAGTCTCTGGAGAAAATTTAATGCTGTCCGCTCCGCGGTAAGAATAGACCGCGAGTCTCCTTCTATTTCCAGCACATGATCACCATACTTCACAGCAGCCCCATCAGCCTCTACCGCCGTCAACTTAATCTCAGCATCAACTCTACGGAATACTTCCGCAGCAATATCAATACCAGCAAGATAGCCATCAGCCTTGGCATAGATATATGCGCTAGAGACCAGCCCCTCTGGGACAAAGTAATGGGATGTCACATCACCTACCCCAATGTCTTCTTGAAGAGCAAGGTCAATGAGGTGGCTTGTCACTGATGAAAAGGTTGCCATGAGTGGATCATTGGCTAAGTGAAAAAAAATAACAATGCCTCATTGAGCTAATTCTACATGACCCCAACTAGCTTCCAGGCCCGACGTGTCATCTTCATCTCATAACTGCCATGTCCATACCGCAGAGATGCAGATCTAATCGTTGCATCAGCCCAATCAGCAAATGTTGCCAGCGAGTTATTCAGATTTTGCATGGCATGATACCAAATTTGCCCTGCTTTTTCCCACGCGTTCCCTCCAAGATATTGAGATAATAAATAAAAAGCATGATTCGGAATCCCTGAATTAATGTGAATCCCTCCACTGTCTTGCGTTGTGTTCACATAGAAATCCATGTGGTAGGGCTGTGGATCTTTACCCAAAATCGAATCATCATAAGCCAGCCCTGGTTCTTTCAGAGAGCGTAATGCCTGACCTTCAACCCTCTCGGTAAAGACACCCTCTCCAATGAGCCACGAAGCCTCCTTAGCTGATTGCTTTTTCTTATACTGCTCAGTCAAAGCACCAAAGACATCTGCAAAACTTTCGTTAAGAGCCCCAGGTTGATCACGGTAAACCAAACCTCCCGAGAACTGAACTACACCATGAGAAAACTCATGACCTATTACGGAAAGCTCAGTCAACTTTTTGAAAATGACATTGTCCCCGTCACCATAAGCTAACTGATATCCATTCCAAAATGCATTTCCACAATTACTCTTGTGGTGCACGGTGGCAACAAGATCCATTCCGTTATCATCAAGTGAATTCCGATTAAAAACATCATAATAAAGCTGAAATACACTCCCTGCCCCTTCGTAAGCCTCATTCACCGCGTTATCACTGCTCTCGGGATCACCTTCTTGCCTTGCCAACTGACCGGGTAATACCGCCTTACTTTGCCCATCGTAGACCTTCCTATTAGGTTTATTCGAGACAGCAGCTATAGGCATATCTGACTTTTTGGTGGATTGAGAAATCACTGCACGCTGCTCCCGATAATGGGCCGCGTCTGCCTGTAACGTTTCTGCCGTTTTTTGCATTTCGGTGTTTCCTCTTATCTGGATCGACTCTAACATATGCGGAGGAATAATACAGTGAATGCTACAGCAGCTTGATAAATTAGTTCCCATATAGCGTAGTATTTTACACTACTGACCCACTCACCAACTATGCTTCAAAGCCTTGTTTTTCTATAGGGCATTTACCTATATTCGTGTGACAACTAAAACCCTCGTTCTCATTTCTCCCTCATCTCCAAGATACAAAAAACCCCTCAGCAATAGCTGAGGGGTTCCGTTTTGCTTTACTGTCATCCATTGACTGAATGAACAATAAGTTGTTCTTGCTTAGATGAGCACACACACAAATACAAGACAATCTGATTAAGAAAGTTATTTTAACTCTCAAAGAATCACTTCGGTAATATAACGAAAGTTCAACTACCCAGCTATAGGTAGATTTACTGTTTTACCATAGGGGATATACCCATTAAATTCATCATTACTCAATGATCAGGTCAATTTACTCAACCCTCCATAACTTTAAAATATACAGCCTCGCCTTCTATTGAAAACTAACAACCACCTCCTTCATGATTTGCTCGCTGTATTGATTGAGTTTCCAGTGTGTGGGGCACCAACCTTTGAGAAAACGGTGGAAGTCTGTCCACGCGATAGGATAGAGAGCTCGCCACTCACGGATGAGTGCAGATAAATCAATAGCAGAATGATGACGCGTGAGGGATTTCGTTAGAAAACCAAAGTAGGTATCGAGAAGGTCTTCTTGCTGCTTCGCAATGGTTTTTTCATCCAAACAGCTACCTAGGAAGTAGGCCACATCCTTGATGCCGCAGCCTCCCCCAACGTATTGAAAATCAAGGGCTGCTACTTGGTTTCCATTTTCCGAAAAACAAAAATTGGCGAGTTTGGCATCGCCGTGCACAAGGGTCTGATAGCGGGCTTTACGCAGTGTTAAATCAATGGCTGGAGCAGCGGCTTTCAAGGCTGTATCATCAAGAGCAGCGAGCTCATCGGGTCGGGCATCTAAGTGCCAGTAGGTTCCTGTTTCCCAAAGCCCAAGAGGTGGACTAGGAAGCTCTGCTAGAAAGGTGGCGTGAAACTCTGCAAGCCATTGGAGGCAGGTGTCTACTTGCGCTGCAGTGACGGTATCGAGCCTCAGTGGATAGCCGGAGGCATCCAAATCTTCCAATAAGAGTAGAGTCTGATCACCCTGCTGGAGTGAGTTTAACAGCCGAGGCGTGCGGCTGTAGCGGCACTGAACATTGTAGTGCTGATACCAGTAATTCTCTACTTGATAAGAGTAGATCTTACGCTGGTGGGAGAGATGACTATTCCAGCCCCGAGGGTGTTTGCTTTGTTGTGAGAGGTCGATGAATTTCGCGACTACGGTTTGGTATGGGCTACCAGTTAGGCGGAGGCGAAGGATTTGGCCATAGCCACTCCAAAGTGCTTGTATAACCTCTGCTACCTCAAAGTTAGTGGCGGAGGTAGCTTCGAGAATAGAATGAGAAAATGGAGGATGAGTGATGATAGTGGTTACAAAAAGAGCTGGAATATAATCAATCAGGACTCATTAAGAAACCTGATCCCTATTCCATTTCCTCTTCAATAAACTCCAGCACGAGATCAATAAGATCATCCATCCCAGCTTCGAGCTCTTCCTCGATAGTAGATAGATATTCGGTTTCGCTCTCGGTGTAATCATTTCTATCCTCGTTACGGCTTCCGCACCAGCGGCTAGCATTCATGGGGTCTACGAGACCTGTAGCACCAATAAGTTCAAAAGAATTAATAATCCGCTGGTGATCAATACCGCTCTGCCAAAATTCGTGCAGGCAGTCCTCACTCTGAAGAATTGGAACAGTTTCGTAGATGTCTAAGAGCGCACGCTCCTCACGGCTGAACTCACGTTCAGCAGCTTCGCCTTCGAGCTGATCGATAAGCACTTCAATGTCGTCCGGCCATTCAATGGGTTCCTGTGAAAGCATAGGGAGCAGGGAATAAAATACGAAGGTGGGGTTTGCCAAGCGAAACCTCTGAATATGTTTATTTTTTTCATCAAAAACGCACAGCACGTTCATCAAGACTTCATGATACATTGTCATGTTTAGAAGCGTAGCCCTTATACGGCACAACTTCTGTGAACATGATGCGTCATTTTTTAAAAACTAGCTCCCGCCTATGCCGCGGTGATCAGGCTCTCTTGCAAGGGTGGCTAAAACGCAGCCCAGTTCACTCGCTAGCATTCTGTATTCCTGCCATCCTCCTTGGTTGTGGGACTTATGGATTTACGATGGGTCTGTGGCAAGGCTGGGAAATGGCGAGCTATGTGGGGATAAAACTCCCGCTGGTGATCTTCGCCACACTGTTGATTAACGGAATGATCAATGGGATGCTAGCAATGGTGTTAGGCAGTGGCATCGGCTTCAGGGAGAGTGTCCAGTTTCTATTAGCTGGTTTCTCGCTCATGGCGATCGTCCTGTTTTCACTGAGTCCGATTACTTTTTTGATGGCGCTACATGCGCCAGACCCTGAGGCTATGGGAGCTAAGCACTGGCACAGCGCCACCCTGCTCACCCACACATTGGTGGTGGCCTATGCGGGGATTACATCACATCGCTCACTGCTCAGGCATGTGCGTGAATTTGCCGCTACGGTGGAGCATGGCACGCGGACGTTTTTTGCGTGGTTGGCAGGGAATCTTTTTGTTGGCGCGCAGATTTCATGGATCATGCGGCCATTTTTTGGGTCTCCAGGCCTTGAAGTACAACTCCTCCGCGATCAACCGCTGGAAGGAGATTTTTACGCAGCCGTCTGGAGAGCCATTCAGCATATTCTATTCTAACTAAATTAAATCTATGAATGATAAAACACCACTAGAAACAACCGCCTCGAATCCAAACAGACCACCCAAACATCCATACAAGTATGTGGACCCTGACTATTTGCCCATTGAGGGCAGTGGCTTCTCACAAGTGCTAAACCACCTCCTCAAAAAACCACTCAGTGTAATTCATGAGATCAACCATGGTAAGAGCAGCCCCCTGCCCGCATTACTTGCAGTAACGCTCGTCTGTCTCAGTATCTTTGGGCTCGTGCTGGGAATGTTCAGTGCAGGCGAGCAGCTGTGGGCAGCACCAGTCAAAGTAGTGGGTGGAGTAATCTTAAGCGCACTGGTCTGTCTACCAAGCTTGTATATCTTTGGCGCACTTGGAGGTATGGATGCCAAGGTCCAGCAGGTAATCGGGCTGATGCTAACCTTTCTCTCTATCACGTCCCTTTTGTTAGTTGGCTTTGCGCCTGTGGTGTGGCTGTTTTCGACTTCTAGTAACTCGCTGGTATTCTTTGGCTTTCTCAGCCTCAGCATCTGGTTAATCTGTCTTATTTTCGGTATTAGAGTGATCTCACGTGCGAGTAAAAGCATGGGTGGCCGTAAAGGCGGGCACCTCCATATCTGGGCTGCGATCTTTATGCTCGTGACCATTCAAATGACCACTACCATGCGCCCTATCATTGGCAAATCTGATCATTTTCTCACACTCACAGAAAAGAAATTCTTTCTTATCCACTGGGGTGAAATCTTGAATGGGGAAACAAATCAGAGCGTAAGAGAGGCCAGAAAAACAGAGTCTGGAGAGAAGAGTGTACCATCTACTCGCAGTGATAAAAAATCAGATGCGCAGACTAATCCTTACCTCAAAGAATAAGCCATCTATTCATCTAAAAACCCTGTAAGAGGACTAGTAGCAGATGCATGATCAACAGTATCTGGCAGCCCCATCTCATAAGCGGCTCTACCAGCTTCCACGGCCAGTTTAAAAGCTTCGCCCATACGAACGGGATTCGAGGCAATAGCCATGGCTGTATTTACCAGCACGGCATCAGCACCTAACTCCATAGCCTCTGATGCATGGCTTGGTGCACCAAGACCAGCATCTACCACCACAGGCACAATAGCTTGATCTACGATGATCCGGATTTGGTCACGAGTGACGACACCTTTATTAGATCCAATAGGTGCACCGAGTGGCATCACTGCTGCCGTGCCTACCTCCTGAAGTCTCTTAGCAAGAACAGGATCGGCATTGATATAAGGCAAAACCGTAAAACCTTCTTTCACCAAGATCTCTGCCGCCTTAAGCGTCTCAATAGGGTCTGGCAGCAGATAAGTGGGATCAGGGTGGATTTCTAACTTCACCCATTTTGGAAGTCCTGCGGTAACGGCTAATCTTGCAAGACGCACAGCTTCATCTGCATCCATAGCACCGCTCGTATTAGGTAAGATAAGGTATTTTTCTGGATCGATAAACTTAAGAATATCCGCCTGTGGATCATCACCACCCGTAAGGTCTGCACGCCTTAGTGCCACGGTGACAATCTCTGTCTTTGCGGATGCCAAGGTCTGGCTCATAAGCTCACCTGAGGCAAACTTCCCTGTACCTGCCATAAGTCTGGAGGAAAATGTGCGGTCGGAGATCTGCAAAGGCTGGTTCTTCATCGGGCGTGAGATTAGCGCGCTACTTCCGGCATGCAAGTGCAAGGAACGGACAAATTTCACCGTGCTGTCCAGCGGCTATCGATTTCATGGCAGTTCTTGACGATATCAGCCCTGAGACTCTATGGTTTCGCCATGCGAACATTGATTAAGCGTGCACTCACAAGCAGCTCAGGAAAAGACTCCATCACCATCAGCGGCTGGGTGCGCACCCGCCGGGACTCCAAGGAATTTTCATTTCTCGAAATGAATGACGGCTCTTGCCTCGCCAATATTCAGTGTGTGGCAGACGCAGGCATCGCAGGCTACGCTGATATTGCCAAAATGACCACTGGAGCATCCGTGAGTATTACGGGAGCACTCATCGAGTCTCCCGGTAAAGGGCAAAAATGGGAAGTCCACGCCACCTCGATCAAACTCATCGGTGAAGCCCCAGCGGACTACCCTCTGCAGAAAAAAGGACACACCCCCGAATTTTTACGTTCAATTGCGCATCTACGGCCACGCGCTAACCTTTACGGTGCGGTATTTCGTATGAGAAGCCGGATGGCACAGGCAGTGCATCGCTTTTTCTCTGAGCGTGATTTTACATACGTACACACTCCTATCATTACAGATTCTGATTGCGAGGGCGCCGGTGAAATGTTCCGCGTTTCTACACTGGACCCATCTCAAGCGGGGGCCCAGAAGTTTGAGGATGATTTCTTTGGTAAACCCACCTACCTCACCGTCAGCGGACAGTTAGAGGGCGAGGCATTTGCCACTGCATTATCGAATATCTACACCTTTGGTCCTACCTTCCGCGCGGAAAACTCAAACACCACACGGCATGCATCTGAATTCTGGATGATCGAGCCTGAAATGGCCTTCTGTGATCTCGATGCTGATATGGATCTGGCTGAAGAATTTACTAAATACCTCGTGGATGACGCGTTAAACAACCATGAGGGCGATCTTGATATTTTTACACGTTTCGTTGATAAAGGCTTACTCGATCGGCTCAAATTCGTCTCCGAAAAACCCTTCCAGCGCGTCTCTTACACCGAAGCCGTAGCCATACTGGAGAAGAGCGGAAAAAAATTCGACTACCAGGTGGAGTGGGGAGTCAATCTCCAGTCCGAGCACGAACGCTATCTTACCGAGGAGCACTTTAAGTGCCCTGTCACCGTTTACAACTACCCCAAAAGCGTCAAACCCTTCTACATGAGGACCAATGAGCCAGACAGTGAAGGCCGCGAAACAGTCACGGCCATGGACGTACTTGTCCCCGGTATTGGTGAAATCATCGGAGGAGCCCAACGTGAGGAGCGGATGGATGTGCTTAGGGCAAATATGAAAGCACACCACTTATCAGAAGAAGACTACGGCTGGTATCTTGACCTACGGAAATATGGCACCTGCCCACACGCAGGATTTGGCATGGGTTTCGAACGTATGCTTATGTTTGTTACTGGCATGAAAAACATTCGCGATGTCATCCCCTTTGCAAGAACCCCTGGTTCTTGCGAGTTTTAGGGGTTAAGTTCCTAAAAAATTCTGTTCATCTTATAAAGACTGTCTAAATAAACACCATGATCGTTTCCCCAAAAATCCGAGGCTTCATCTGTATCACTTCTCACCCAGATGGCTGTGCTGCCAATGTGCAGGAGCAGATTAACTACGTCAAATCTCAGCCTAAAGTTGAGAATGGCCCAAAAAATGTGTTAGTTATTGGTTCCTCCGCTGGCTACGGCCTTGCTTCACGCATTGTGCCCGCCTTTTCCTCCGGAGCAAATACTCTGGGGCTGTTCTTTGAAAAGCCTGGCACAGAAAAGCGCACTGGCTCAGCTGGCTGGTACAACACCGCGGCCTTTGAAAAAGCCGCTACGGCTGAGGGGCTTTTTGCCAAATCACTCAACGGTGATGCCTTTTCACATGATTTAAAAAAACAAGCGATCGATATAATTCAAAACGAAATGGGGAAGATAGATCTTGTCGTTTACTCTCTCGCCTCTCCACGCCGTACTGATCCCGATACGGGCGAAGTTTACTCCTCAGTGCTCAAAACCACAGGCGGAGATTACACTAACAAAACACTCAACACCGACAAAGGAGAAGTTTCCGAGGTTACTATAGGTGCGGCTACTCCCGAGGAAATCGAAAATACCATCAAAGTGATGGGGGGCGAAGACTGGGAGCTATGGATGAATGCTCTAGCCGATGCTGATGTGTTAGCAGACGGCGTGAAAACCGTCGCTTACTCCTACATCGGGCCTGAGCTCACATGGCCGATCTACACAGATGGCACCATAGGCCAGGCCAAGAAAGATCTGGAAAAATCCTGCACCAAGCTCAACCAAGCGCTCAGCTCTCTGAAAGGCTCTGCATTTGTTTCTGTGAATAAGGCTCTCGTTACCCAGGCATCCTCTGCCATCCCCGTTGTACCACTTTACATCTCTATTCTCTATAAAGAGATGAAAGCCAAGGGGCTACATGAAGGCTGCATCGAGCAAATTCAACGCCTGTTCGCTAACCGGCTTTATTCGAGTGATACTCAGCTAGACGAAGCTGGACGCATCCGCATCGACGACTGGGAAATGCGCGATGACATTCAGGCTGCTATCGCTGAATCTTGGGAAAAAATCTCGAACGAAAACTTCGCTGAACTTGCCGATTTCAAAGGCTACCAAGACGAGTTTCTCCGCCTTTTCGGCTTCGGCATGAACGGTGTCGACTACGATGCGGAAACTGATCCAGAAACGGCGCCAGCTTCCTTGACCTAATTCTCTTCGACCGCTTCTGCTTACCCTCAAAAAAAAGCCTCTGCTGGAA
>CALBVY010000068.1 GCA_937969495.1 uncultured Verrucomicrobiales bacterium
TAATGCAGCTTCCGACGTACTTCGTGGCGGTAGTGATATCAACGATGATGTTCTCATCGAGCTTGGCGCACGCTTTAACTTCTAATCAGACAATTACCCTTACTCTACTTACCCAAAAACCTGTATGGCTCGCCATACGGGTTTTTTTGTTAATAGTGCCCAAAAAATCGGGCTCAAAATTTGGCGCAGTAAAGGGGTCAGTAAAGGGGTCATATAAAGGGGTCAGGCATAGAAATGTATCATTCACTCTTTACCCTCCCCCATTTCCTCCGGTAGAACCACCGTTCATTCCGAGCGGAATGTTGAGCTTTAAGGTGCTAATGTTGAATTAGATTAAAGGGGGCGGAGCAGATGCTGAAAACGAAATTGAAAAACATAAAGCAGGCCCAAAGAATGTGGCGGAAAATGGAGAAGATGCACTATTTCTATGCCTGACCCCTTCCCCCTTCCCCACGTCGGTTAGAAAAGACGTAGAGAAACTGGGCGTTAAGCTTGGCAATACTGAAATCTCGTAAGACGCCCGTGAGTCCGTCAAAACTTTTACGCATATCGACAGGAGGAAGAATCACACGGATTTTGAGTGCAGATGATGATAGATTAATCATAGACCTCCAAGCTTATCCAGATCTTCGTATCTGAATAGGTGGCCAATTTTAAGACGCTTACTTTCTATCCACTCGCGTGATACAACGTCTCCATGAGTCTGCAGAGCAGATTCATGGCTTAAGAGCTGAGAGTGGTTTCTGGTTTTTACAATAGGAGTATAGACAGCAGACTGCAAAACATGCTGTTCCAACGCTCATTAGCGTATGCCTATAGCGCGTTTGATGTTTTTGTAACCACGGTTCAGAGAGCGTTTTTTCATGAGTTTACGCGATTTCTCACCTCTATGATGTGCTTCAAATAAAGCCATATCTGCAGCACAGTTATCTCCGTAGAATTCGAAGACGAGATAACGAGCCAGATTTTTTGACCGATTAATCATTCCGTGTGGCTCTCCTGCTGAACACCAGACCATTTCTCCAGCTTTAACAGATTGCCCTAAAATCTGGACTTCGCCCTCAAAAAGAATAATTGCTACATCATGTGTATCACAATGCTCATCATAGCCGCCGTTTGGTTGCAGGGTGCTGATATGGCAGTGTAGAGTATTTAAATGATGAGTAGGGTTAGAAAATAAATTTTTAGCGGTAAAATCTTTATCCTTATGCTTAGAGGATTCTAAACTAGTAACTTTACCGCGCTGAAGTTGAAGTGTGGTGGTAGGTTTTAACTTACGAGAAGTTACCCATTTGAACATGAGGTAGACCACTGGCTGCTCACTTGCGTTGTAGATAGTGTGTTGATGAAATGCTGGATAGTAAACAAAGTCACCTGCACTAACTGGGTGCGCTGTGATATTCCCATCCGTATCGCTGTAATGGAGTTCTGCTTCACCTTTTAGAATGATGAGAATCTCTTCATCTACATGGCTGTGAGGAGGGTGTGGCGTTTCCCCTGGTTTGAGTACGGAGTAGTGTGATACGAGGTGTTGTAAATTGGTTGTTCTTCCCTTTAGCAGGTTTGTCGAGAGCTTGATCTTTCCTTCGGGGATCTGAGCATTGAGATGCATGGAGTGGACTGCCGACTTTAACGTAGCTAGTTCAGCTGTAATACGTGGTGGTGGATCTGCAATTAAATTGACTTCTGGCCTAGCAGAACCTGCAACTAACAAACAAGGAGGTTTATTAGAATTTAGAATAAACAAAGGGCCATGTCAGGTTACTAAAATCGGGAATTTTAATCAGTGCACCAGGTATGGCATATTGAAAAATAAGGGCGCGGCGTGTGGCATTCACATTGGTATTAGATGAGCCATGCCACGTTCTTCCATCAAAGAAAATAGCATCACCGTCTGTAATATCAGGCTGGGTAATCTGTGTATCCGTGCCAGCTAGAGTGCTTGCCCAGGCTTCGATATTCTCATCAGTTGTTGTTTTTCTTGTACTTCCGTTTTTTTGGATCGTTTCTTGTACTGTTTGGTTAAATTGATGAGATCCTGGGACTAGCTTGAGTGCTGAGGCTTGGTTTGTGCCCTCTAAGCCTATCCAGACAGTGGCAAAACCTCCCTCTGGGCGTGATGATTCCATATCGGTGTGCCACGGATGCACCTGGCCTGGTTTACGGTGGAGATACATCACACCCCACAGAATAATATCAGAACCTAACAAATATTTGAGTTTTTCAATGATCGCTGGTTGAGTAGCTAAATGGTAGATATTGTATGAGCTTGCTGCATGTTCTTTAGTCCAGATACAGTGGTTATCGAGAGCTTCGGTTCCTAAGCCTGTTCTAATTGTTTGGAGCTCTTGGGTGTTATAAATTCCCCGAACAACCTCAAAGCCATCTTTTTTATAAGTAATCACGGTAGTAGTAAGTTAGATAGAAATTTTGGAGAGTAAGAGCTGAGCTTTATCCGTGACATAAACATCCTCTGAGTGGCTGAGTTTGGTGATAAAGCGGTGTTCTTTGTGCAGAAGCATATGCAGTCTTTGCTGCCATTGCTCAGCATCATCGCCACTGGGAATCGTGGAAAATTGGAGAAATAAATCAAGGATTTCGCATTGCACATCTGGTTGGGCAATACCCAGAATTTCAATGAGAAATGGAAATGCCGGCTCTGCTGCTGGCCAGACCTGACCGGAGCAGAGTGCCATCCACATATCGTGGCCAGCTTTCATGGCACGTGGACTCTTCCGTGATGCTAGCGCCTCTAAGATTCTTGGCACCTGTTTTTTAGATGATGGTGAAACTGGGTATTTCTGCCAAGGAACCTGCCGTAATTTCATCCACATTGCATCCGCCATATGGAGATACTTAGCAAAGAGTGACCAGCTTGCCGAGTATGTTATCACTGAATAAAGTAAATCAACGTTCTAACACAATTACACATTCCAGATGTCTGGTCTGAGGGAAAAGATCGAAGGGCTGGACAGCGGTGAGTTTGTAACCAGCCGTTAGAAAGTCTTTGAGATCGCGCATTTGGGTGGCGGGGTTACAGGAGACGTAGACAACCTTGTTCGGGCCAAAGGCAAAGAGCTGGGTGAGAAATTCCTCGTTGCAGCCTTTGCGTGGTGGGTCGATGAGCACGGTGGTCTCGGCTGCTGGGAAAGAAATGTCACTGAAGATAGCTTCAGCACTGGAGGCGAGAAAGGTGGTGTTCTGGATGCCGTTGAGATCGGCATTACGCTGAGCCCAGTCTGCTGCCGTTTCACTGACTTCTACGCCGGCAACTTTTTTAAACTTATGGGCGAGGCAGAGAGAGAAGAGGCCAGAGCCGCAGTAGGCATCCACAAGGTAATTGGCGCCACCGGCTGATGCTTGCTCGGCGACATAGCCAGTGAAAGCCGGGAGGATAAAGGGGTTATTCTGAAAAAAGTCACCAGCGAGGAAATGGAAGGTGATTTCTCCAGCATCGGTGGTGACGCGCTCACAGATAGGACTGCGGTGATTGGTTTCTACGAAGGGTGGATCAGCTGGCTGGATACCACAGCTGCGGCGCAGGAGCAGGGTAGCGTCTTTTTTATAGGCTTTGGCATTGGCGCGAGTTTGCTCGCGGATGGTTGGCAGGGCGGCGTTGATTTCATCCATAGCGATAGGGCAGTATGGGACATCAACGAGATGGCTGCGCTGGCCAGCGAGTAAGAAACCGATGTCACCGATCTTTCCATCGCGAGGGCGTTTGAAGTGAGGTGTAATCTTAGAGCGGTAGCCCCATTCTTCAGGTGATGGAATGGCGGGAGAACATACTGCCTCCACGCCCGCCATGTGCTTAAGGAGTTCTTCGACTTGGCGTGTTTTCCACTTCAGCTGCTTTTCGTAAGAAAGGTGCTGATACTGGCAGCCACCGCATTTTCCGAATAACGAGCACTTGGGCTCAAGCCGATCTGGGGATGGCTGGAGGACTTTGATGAGGTCTGCCTGGCTGTGGCTTTTGTCGTTACGGAAAATACGCGCTAGCACTTTTTCACCGGGCAGCGTGTGGGGGACAAAGACTACCCAGCCGAGACTTTCTGCGGGTTTACTGATTACACCTGGGATATTGGAGGTAAAGCCTGTATCGTCTGCTGCTACTTGTACGCGGGCGATACCAACACCGAGATTGGATAGGCTGCTGATCTCGACCTCAATCTCCTGATGGTAATCAAAGGGGTGAGGATTAAATTTTTTCGGCTTGCGCATGGCTGTGTGTAAATTCCAATCAGGGAAAAACCAAATCCCAAAGTGGGTGCGCGGGAGATTTTTCTATGGATAGTTGGCAAATGAGCCGAAGAGGTGTAACGTAGATGAGCTATGAAAATGTATTTTTATCTGTTTGCTTGCTTGTTTTTAGCGATACCTATGACGCGGGCGGGGCAAGATGTATGGTATGATGCCTCGGGTAAAGTATTTGGTGTTACGCCAACTCCAAAGGAGAGTAAGACATGGATTCCTGATTGGAAAAAGCGTGAGAATGCGAGGCTAAAAGCACAGCGTGAGCGGAACTCTCATCGTGGGGTGCAACGCTCATGGCGTAGCCCTTACGGCAGCTACCCGGTTTATTACGGCTATGGTGGTAGATGTTATCGTAGCCATTACTCATCATGGAGATTCCGTGGCGCGTATCACGGAAATGGATGGTCGGTTCGAGTGAAGTTCTAAATTTCCCTGTTAGCCAAATACAGATGCAATAAGGCAATTTCTACTCGGCTGGCGCGAGATCATCTTCCTGCACAGGAGCTGTAGCAGATGGGATACTGGGAGGCGTAATCGTGGTGCTGGGCTGGTTACTAGATACAATGGGAGCAAGATTACCGATGCCGATTAAGGAGTCTGACCCTTCAGCGAGCTGCTCACTGCTAGGGAGATTTCTATCTTGTTTAGGAGTGAGGAAGACAGCTGTGGGATCAGTATCTGGAACGGGTAATGGAGCAGGTTTGCGCGTGACAGTGGTGGGAGGTTGAACCACAGGTTGAGCTGGCTCAGTATCTTGCTCTTTATCTCCGCATGAGACAAAAAAGACGGTGAGCAGTGGCAGGATGGTGCGGGTATTCATAGTGTAAAGGGGGTCTTGCTGTTTAAAGTGGTGCAGCTAAGGTGGCAATCTAAAAACAAGCGACCGGTTTCCCGATCGCTTGTCCGTAGTAAAAGTAAATTAAACCAATCTCGAGACCAAGGTTATATGGTGCTCTTAGTACGCTTAATACTGGCAATATGGCGAACGAGTTCACGCGTTTCTTGCTGCCATTGGTTAAGAGCCTTACGGGAGACCTCCACCTTGTCTGAGATTGCTTGCTCAAGTTCGGTGTAGCTCTCTGTGAGGCGCTGGGAGAAACTATTGAGTAGCTCAGCGGCTTTCTCTGAAAGTGGTATTTCTGTTTCGCTTGCTGTCATCCGCTCGGCTTGACGGCGTGCTTCACGCATTTCTGCAAGAAGAATCTTCTCATCAGAGACGCGGCGAAGATTGCTGGTAAGGCCAAATTTAGAGAGTGTCCAGATCATCCACTTGGTAGGGTCAAACTGCCATGGCTTGACACCGTTACGGTAATCATGCTGAAAGGCATGGTGGTAATTGTGATAGCCTTCGCCACAGGTAAAGACAGCCATGATAGCGGAGTCACGTGCGGAGTTTTCTGTATTGTATGGGCGTTTGCCGATGGTGTGGCAGAGAGAGTTAATAAAAAAGGTGCAGTGCTGCACACATACCACACGGAGAATACCAGCAAAGAGGAAGCCACCGAGGGCGCCTACGCCGCCGTTCCAGAAATAGCCGATAACAGCTGGTAAGATGAGACCAATGATAAGGCCAATCCAGTGCACATACTTGTGCTGCCACATGACAAGCTTATCTTTGCGGAGATCCCCCACATTATCCATGGGGGGTTCGGGCTTTAGCTTAAACATTAACCAGCCGATGTGAGCCCACATGAAGCCTTTGGAAATATCGTACGGATCATCATCGTGATCAACGTGTTTATGGTGGAGGCGGTGGTCCGCACACCAATCTAAACAGGAGTTTTCAAAGGCACAGGCACCAAAAATAAGTGTATAGAGCTTAACGGGCCACTTAGCCTTGAAGGAGAGGTGAGAAAAGAGGCGATGGTAGCCTAGAGTGATACTCATGGTGGATGAAATAGCATAGAAAAAGAACATGCTAATAAGAAACCAATCGATACCAAATTTAAAGATATAGATCGGAACACCAATGAGGGCTATCAGAGCAGTGCCAATGAGAAAGGCACTGGTGATCCAGTTGACACGGTCGAATGGGATACGGTACATGGAATTGGAGTAGTGTGTTATAGAATGATGGCTTTACAGTATAGCCAGAGTTTAGGTGATGCAGGTAAAGTGTGCACCTGAAGTTTGAAATCGAGGGCGGATATATACATCTGCGGCTAGCCTCAGTCAAGCTCTGTCTGCTTCAGTTCCGCTGCCAGACGGTGACCAGAGAAACAGTCCACTGGAACTTACGGGCAGTTTCACGGATGAGAAAAGGCTCATCGTGGCGCGAAACGAGCTGGAATGAGCCCTTGAGCTGGTTTTGTAACCACGTGAAGGTATCGTCCTCTGGCTGTTTATCAGGTGCAGTAAATTCATCCAGCCAGGTGCAGGGGGTGGCGAGAACGAGATGACCTCCCTGCTGGACGAGATCGGGTAAACGGCGCAGGAGTTTTTCTGGCTCCGGTAGGCGGCAGATGAGATTGGCGGCATGGACGCGGTGAAAGCTGCCTAGATCGGCGGGTAGATGCATAGCATCGCCTTGAAAAAAGCTTACCTGCTCAGGGCGCGCACCTTCAGGGAGTGTGGCAGTGGCAGAAGTAGTCTTGTTCCCCGTTTCCAACATACGGTAGTCGATATGGCCCTTAGTGCGCATTTCCTCCGCTGCCGCGATAAAGCTGTGTGAGAAGTCCATACCAAGCACTTCTTCAGAGTCCTTACTGAGCTCGAAACTAGATCCACCCACCGCACAGCCAAGATCTAGGGAGCGGGCGCCTGTTTCCGCAGGGAAATACCCCACCGTCCTTGTGGGGAAGCCGATGGCAGCCGCTGGGCCAAAGCCCCAAGGCATAAGCTCCTGATGCTTTCCATAGTGCATAAGAAGATACTCGCTAAGCAGTTGATCAGATTCGTAGACATCAGACATGGTGGGAGAGTTAAAAATAGCAGGCAAAGAAGCAAGGGTGAAGAGGTCTGAAAAGTTAAGAGAATGCACTTGAGGTGGTGATCAACTCCATCATTTCACACACCTAGGCTCAATACCCTTGCCCTTGGGCATGAGCTAGGCTTCTCTTTCGCCGAGGTATGGATGATAGCGCAGATATTGGTCAGCAGAAGCGCACGTTTCTCTTGGAGCTATTACGCTCTATACCGCAGGGGGTTATTGAGACTTCAGGCACCACCTTTGCCATGTATGTGGCTATCCGTGTTTTTGATGTCCCAGTAGGGATGAAGATGACCATCGCCGCAGCTGCCAGTGTAGGGTTGTTGTTGAGCCTTTTCACCGTGCAAATTGTTAGGAGGATTGGTTGCTCGGTTAATGTTGCTTCTGTGGTTGTTTGGATCGGGGCGGCGGCTGGATTTGCTACTGCAGCGATGTCAGGTGGGTCAGCGTGGATTTATGTCATCGGAGTTTGTATGGCGGCCATGCTGCTGATGGTGGGCATGCCGTTGATGTCTCAGGTTTATCGAAAACATTACCCTAACAAGGTGCGGGGTAAGCTTTTCTCACTCGCAGGGATGTTAAGAGCTATTGTGGCTGCTGCCGCTGGTCTAGGGATTGGTATTTGGTTAACCAACCACGGCGCTAATTTCCATGGGTTGTTTTGGTTTTACAGCGGCTGTTGTATTGCAATGGCCGGGTGTGTGTTACTCATGGCACGCGTGCAGCTGCGAAAGACCAAATCTTTGCAGCTCTTTGATGCCTTTGGCCACGTGGCAAGAGACGCAGCATTTAGAAAGCTGCTAATTTCTTGGATGATGTTAGGCCTGGGGAACTTACTCTGCTTTGCGCTTTTTGTGGAGTATATTACTCATCCTGATTACGGCTTCGCCCTTGATGCCAAACGCGTGGGAATGATTACCAGCACGATACCGATGCTGGTAGTGATCGTCTGCGTAGTGCCTTGGGGCATGGTGTTTGATCGGATGCCCTTCTATCGTGTGCGTGTGATGGTGAATAGTTTTTTCTTAATCGGCATGCTCGTTTACTATCTGGGAGGATCCTATCTTGCGCTGTGTATTGGTATGGTGTTTCACGGCATCGGGCGCTCCGGTGGTAACGTGCTCTGGAGTCTGTGGGTAACACGCTTTTCTAACGAGGAAAATGTGGGAGAATACATGAGTATCCATACAAGCTTTACTGGACTGCGCGGAGTGATCGCGCCCGTCATCGCATTTTCCGTAGCAGGCACCATCGGCCCTGAGACAGTGGCCATCGCCGGAGGTTCACTGGTGATTTTATCCTCTCTGATGTTAATACCAGAGATGCGCGCAGAATCATGAAGTGAGTGATTAATCTGTGCTGAGTAAACTCTTAAGCAAGGCAGCTTCATGGGAGGCTCCTATCGCGCTAATCTGCCGCAGAACATCCGACCACTCGGGAATAACGAGCTGCTCTTTTTCTAGCTGCCGAAAGTCTCTGGGAAACCTATCAGCAGGCATAACACTCTCTGCTAAATGAAAACACGCCCACGCACGCCAGCTACGGAGACCTTTGTTCGGATCACGCACTCGACTAGCCAGATGTTGGTAATGACGCACCGGGTTCCCAAGAAAACCCAATTCATGCCGGCGGGTGAAAATCCATACTTTAGCTTGATAGGGTAACGGCCACTCCGTGGTCATATCGGCCGGAAGCGATAGAGCATGGTTAAGCTGAAGGAGAGCTTGAGCGGGTTTCCCCTGAAGCCAAAGTGATTGAGCACAGGTTAATGTACTGAGAAAATAATCCTCTTTTCCACGGCGCAGTTTGGAGTCCCCAGGCTTTAATACCTGTAGAGCCGGAGGGAGAAACGGGCAGCTCTCGCGATCAGGAATATGGCTTTTTTTAGTCATCAAGGCTCCGGGCATAGGCATCATCGTCAGAAAAACTAATCACCATAGGACGACAGCAGACTTCGCAATCATAATCTACCTCACAGGGGCATTCATTCGCTGGCGGCAGCGCAACTTCAAAGGATTCAAAACATGATGGGCAGGTGACTGGAGTAATATCCACCTACACAACCTGTGCACGATGCCGATGATCGTCAACACGAGAACTGCAAGCAATCAGTATAACAATTCGCCAGACTCAAATATTTATGGAATAAAATTTCATTGTCCGACATCTCAACTACCAATCATCACGTTATGAAAGTAATATTAATCACCATAATGACGGCTTCATGTTTATCACCAAACACACAAGGCCAATCCCTGCGCGAGCAGCTCCAAGCTCGCAAAGACGCGGGTTCAAAAAAAATCACCAAAGAAATTAAAAGCGATTTTGCACAAGGTATCGCTGCTATCAAAAATGCTAAAATCGTAGAAGGTGCAAAACAAATGGGTGACAAAGCTCCTGATTTTACTCTTAAAAATGCAATGGGAAAGAGTATCACTCTTGCCGATGAACTTAAAAAAGGCCCTGTCGTCCTCACTTGGTATCGAGGTGGTTGGTGCCCTTATTGCAATATCGCGATGGCCGCGATGCAAAAAGAGCTCCCAGCAATTAAAATGGCTGGCGCCAGCCTCATAGCACTTACCCCAGAATTGCCTGATAAAACGTTAACAACCAAAGAAAAAAACGGCCTTAAATTTGAAGTGCTCACTGACCTCAACCATCAAGTTGCACGCACTTATGGTCTATTATTCAAACTAACGCCTGAAGTAGAAAAGCATTATGAAAATTTCTTTAATCTTGAAAATTTCAATGGCAAGGACGCTACCAAGAACACCCTTCCATTAGCTGCGACTTACATCATTGGTCACGACCAGAAAATCTTATGGGCTTTTCTTCATCACGACTATCGTATGAGAGCTGAACCTAAAGATATCGTAAAGTTTTTAGCCCATCTAGAAAAGAAGGGTAAATAAACGAACACCCTAGAAAGATATCGAAATGACTAAGCCCATCAGAATTAATACAAGAAAAAGCAGCGCAATGCCTGAAAATCACTTTCGTTAGAATACACTTCTTAGAGCTTTGGATTTGCCGATAACTATTTTGCGATCTTGTTCTACTTTACATTGCGTATCGGGCGCGTAGAAGTAAAGTCTGCCTTGTGCTCAAAAAGGTATCCGTCATTGTCTTAACGCTTTTACTCATCGTCTTCTCTGTTACGGGACTGATGCGGCTTAAATTTGAAACAGTTATCCTTGAGGTTCTCCCTCAAAGCTTACCAGAAATCAGAGGGCTTAAGGATTTTCAAAAATATTTCTCAGAAGACCGTGAGGTAGTAGTGCTCCTACGTTCGGATGAAGAAGAAATTGCCGAAGAAGACGCGGAAGCCCTTGCCCTTTACCTCCGGGAGCTCTGGCCAGATAGCAAGATCACCTACACCTCAGCTTTCAATGAAAACCCCGAGCTCTTTGCAGAAACAGTAGCCCGTATCTGGAGCTACGCACCTGCTGAGGACCTTGAAAAACTCACCACTCGCTTAGAAAACCCTGAGAAACTCGATCAACATCTGGAAGGGGTAATGGATAACCTTCAGAACTCATTTGATCAGCAGCGAGCCACGATCGCGTCTTATGATCCGTTAGGATTCCTACGGCACCCAGCCTTACTCCAACTTTTAGAAAACAATGCCAGCTTCGAAAGTGATGACGGCAAGTCACGGCTCCTGATGATCCGTAGCTCATCAGATGGGGCAAACAGCTATGCTGATGATAGCGCATGGCTGGATGAAATTCGCCAGGCCATTGACCAGTGGAAAGAGGATGAAGAATATACCTACAACTATCAACTAACAGGCGCTCCAGTTTACAATGCAGAGATAGGCACCAGTATGGAGAATGACATGGGTGGCACACTGACAATCACCTGTCTGTGTATCGGTTTTATCTTTCTCCTTATTCAGCGGAACTTGATCCAACTATTGATGATCTCTGCCCTCTTAGGGCTCACCTTTCTCTTAACCATGGGGATTGGTGGATGGGTCTTTGGCACGCTGAACTTAGTGAGCGTTGGCTTTGCAGCTATATTGTTAGGCCTCGTCATTGATTATGCCGTCGTGATCATACGCGAATCACCACATGTTGCCGCTGCTGACAACAAAGCTGACACAGCCAAAGCTCTCAGAAAACTCGTTAAACCGAGTATCCTCTGGGCAGCATTAAGCACATCCATTGTCTTTGGCGTTCTTATTCTGAGCACCTTCACAGGTGTTCAACAGCTAGGAGCCTTAATCGCCATTGGTTTGATTTCCGGCGCCATTGTTATGCTGACGCTCACACCCATAATGCTGGCGAGATTCCCCATGAAGGCAGCTCAGCAGATGAAGTTCCCGCTCTTTTTACCTCCGCGCTTAGCACCCTTGTTACCCATCATCGCCTGTGCTGTAGCCGCTATTGCATTTGGCACCAAGGGGCTACCTAATGTCAATTTAGACCTGAAAATTTTAGAACCCAAAAATAGCGAAGCAGTCGCGACATTTGCCTTCCTAAAAAGTGACTTCTCTGCGTGGTCTGCACAAAATGCTGTTATGATCACATCAGCTGACTCCCTAACAAGTCTAAGGCGAAAAACAGACAGATCATCTAACCTATTAACACAACTTCAAGAAGATAAGGCGATTCTCAACTACAGCTGGCCCATACTTCTAGTACCTGACAAAGGCCGCTATGAACAAAACCATGCTGCACTTTTAACATTGGCTCAAAAAAGCTCCGATATCCTGAAAACAGCCGATGAAGCAGGATTCACCGAAGTAGGCCTTGGTCTGAGCACCCAGATCTTCGAAAGCTTCGCCCAGCTTCCTAAAAACTCAGAACATCTTACCCAACAGAGTGCCGAGGATCCTCTAGTAGGATCATTTTTTAATACTGACGGTGCAGGGAAATTCTTTTTCACCGGCCGCATCATGCTGGCAGAAAAGCCCACTCCAGAAGCACTCACAAAGCTTGATGCACTCGCCAAGGAAGACGTAATTGTAACTGGCTACACCCTGATGCAGGCCATACTACTACCGCGGGTAAAAAGAGACTTTTATGTTATCTTCATACCCGCAGCGGGACTTCTATTAGCAGCACTCCTCATCGTCTTCCGCTCATGGAAAGACGCTGCGATAGCTATCTCCGTGTTATTAACCGCACTGCTAATCATCAACATCGTAGTGGTATGCACTGGACAATCATGGAACTTCCTCAGTGGCATGGCCATCCCTCTGATCGTAGGGGCAGGTATCGACTACAGTATTCATCTGATTTTTACCTTACGCAGGCAAAAGGGTAACTTTGTTCCCGTATGGAACAGTGTGGGTAAGGCCATCTGCTTCTGTGGTCTATCCACTGCCACGGGCTTTGCCTCGCTAATGTTTGCCTCCAATGAAGCTCTGCGCAGTATGGGAATGCTCTGTAGTATAGGCATCTTAGTAACCATGGCGTTAAGCTTACTGGTCATTCCCGGATTATGGAAATGGAGCCACCACAGAAAACTAACATCCTAAATGTGTATTTATGTGACATGATCAATTTTCCTATTCAATAAAGATGTAATGCCACGCTCCTCAAATCGTGCAGATTACCGATATGCCATAATATGAGTTCAGCTAGAAACCATTTTTTAGAACCTTAAATTTTCGACTTTATTTTGGGTAATTCAGCATAAAGCAATTCCCCCCACTCCTTATCACTCCAAAGCCTCTTTCCTTAGCTCTCGCATCGAGTAGAGCCTACTTTTCTTGTTCTCCCAGCCCACTCCTCGCAGGCTCCTCGCTCCGTCCTTGCGTTTTTCTCCAAATCGCTCACGCGCTCCTTGAAACACCTTTTCCACAAACTCCTTACTCCCAAAGGTCATCCCATCACTGAAATAACGCACACGACAGCGTATCATTTCTCCCATTGTTAGCTTCCCGCCACGGCTTAATACCTTTTCC
>CALBVY010000069.1 GCA_937969495.1 uncultured Verrucomicrobiales bacterium
ATCAAGAATTTTTAAGAAAATGCATCTTGTGATGGCAAGGTATTATTCAGCGAAAGGTAAGCATTATTGGTATAATCGTGAGGCATCAAAAGCACATAAAATGTTTATGATTTCACAGCGTTACTATAGACGTCAAAAAAATGCGGATAAGGGTAAGGTCGGCGCAGCGTGGGAAGAGGGTTATAAGGAAGTGGTTGATATTTTACGATTTTTCAAACAAGCAAATATTAAATCTGCTCCATAAGCTGATAGTTTTTAAAGTAGTTAAATTTATTTTCTGTTAGTATTCTTGGGTTTGCCATCATTCATTGTGCAAATACAAACAATTTTCGTGTTATAAAATTGATAAGTGTGGCGCAAATTGCAAACATGCTTACTGCTAATAAATTAGAGTTTCCTTGTTCTACCATGATTGTTTTTCCTATTTCGCCACCAGTGAAGCTGATTGCAGATATACCGGTGAAAATGATAAATTCGATGTGAGTAGGGTGTCTTCCTGGTGTGAATACTAATAGTCTGTTTGATAAATAGGAAAAAATATTTGCAGGAATAAATGCTATTAGCATGACTAGCCTAAGATTATTTTGCTTTTCATGAATCGGCAATACGTCTGAAATATACTGTGGGTAAAATATCTCAAATGCCGTATAAACAGAAAATAATATGCAGGTGGCAATGACTCCACAAATTGCATATTTAAAAAACTGAACCCAAGGCTCGGGTGCTTCTTTCCTGATTTCTTTTATGAAATGTAAGGGGTTTAGAGGTATTTCACCAAGTAGAGGTATTTTTACACTTAATGAATAGTTACGGCGAAGTGGCATAATCTGAAAATACAGGAATTCGAATAAGTCGCTGATGCAGTCAATCAGATTATTAAGATTCTCTCGATATTATTTTCTTAGTAAAAGCTAAAGGGGATATTCTGAAGAGGACTTTAGAAGTTAAGCATGACTGATGAAATATCTTGCTTGCCGGGTAGAGCACAGCTAAAGGATTTCTGTCATTACTTCTCAGCTACTGCAAAATACACGTAAAATTAATAATGCAAGGCTCTAAACAAAGGGAACACTTTTCTATTCAGGTATTGCAAATCTGTGATGCTATTTTGGTTTTTCTCGCATTTTGGATTGGTGATAAGCTTCGGCCACAGCTGTTGTCATTTTTGGGAGAATCTTCTAATACTAATATAGGGTTGAATCAAATTTCATGGCTACTTTTTGTGGTTGTGCCCTTTACGCCAATAGTCCTAGAGATATCTGGTTTTTACCGAAATATGATGCGCAAGACGATCATGGAATCGATCGTTCAGATGCTACGGACTTCGGCTATTATAGGTGTTGCTGTTGCTGTGATGGTCATCTTTTTTCAGATGTCACCGTCTAGTCGGTTGGTTTTAGTGGCTGGATTATTATTGTCGGCATTATTGCTTTTATTACGTGATGCGGCGGTTCGTAGGACTTTGAAAAGGGCTGCGCGGGAAGATGGAGGTCAACGTGAGCGGGTTGTTTTGGCAGGGACATCTGAAGATATGCAAGGTTTGTTGGCAGCTATGCCGCATGAAGTGACGGATTACTGGGATGTGGTTGAAAAGTTTGATTTAGATGTCGAAGATCTCGGAAGCTTGGAGCAGGTCATGTTGGAGAATTCAGTTCAGCGAGTGATTATTGCTTCCCGTGATACTGTGTTTTTTAAGATTTCGCGTGTGGTGGAGCTTTGCGAAAAACAGGGTATTGAGGCGTGGGTTTCTGCTGGGTTTATCCGTACCCAGGTGTCTCGTCCAACATTCGATAATCTTGGGGGTAAGCCGATGTTGGTGTTGCGTGCTACGCCTGAGTTATCTTGGGCTCTTTTGATCAAGGGGGCTATGGATCGTATCGGAGCATTATTGTTTATTGTTTGTACGGCGCCTCTTTGGCTTATTGCGATGCTGGGTATTAGGATTTTTAGTCCAGGGGCGCCTGTGTTTTTCTGTCAAGATCGTGCGGGTAAATATGGTAAGCCTTTTAAGATGTGGAAATTTAGAACAATGGTAGTCGATGCTGAGGCAAAATTAGCTGAGGTTAAAGAGCAAATGGGTAACGAGATGAGTGGGCCTGTTTTTAAATTAGAAAACGACCCTAGAGTTTTTCCTTTTGCTCGTTTTCTGAGAAAGTGGAGTATCGATGAGTTACCTCAGATGCTCAATGTGCTTACGGGCGATATGAGCCTTGTTGGCCCTCGTCCATTACCTGTTTATGAGGTGAAAGAGTTTGAAAAATCGGAACACCGCCGTCGACTTAGCGTTAAACCTGGGATTACTTGCACTTGGCAGGCAGGCGGAAGAAATACGATTACTGAGTGGGAAGACTGGGTGAAAATGGATTTGGAATATATCGATAACTGGTCACTTGGGCTGGATATAAAAATTATATTAATGACCGTTCCTGCGGTTCTTTTTAGTCAAGGTGCGAAATAAATACACCATCTACGGCATTTTTGCCCTTTGCTATTGCCATCGCTGGAACATCCAGCACAATCCTAATTTACTTAGCAGCTCCAGAGCATTACTATGAAATTATTCAGCGGAAAAGCACACTTAGCCCTCGGAGAAAAAATTGCTGCCCACCTTGGGAAAGAGCTTGCGGACGTTAATGTTGACTCTTTTCCTGATGGGGAAACGTTTGTTCAGATTAACGAAAATATCCGCGGTGAGGATGTCTATTTGATTCAGCCTACCTGCCCAGCTACGAATCATAATTTGATGGAAATGTTGATTATGGTAGATGCGGCGAAGCGTGCTAGTGCGGGCCGTATCACTGCGGTGATACCATTTTTTGGTTATGCGCGTCAGGATAGAAAAGATCAACCTAGGGTGCCGATTACGGCTAAGCTGGTAGCCAATTTGATCGAAGCCGCCGGTGTTGATCGCGTTCTTACGATGGATTTGCACGCGGCTCAGATTCAGGGGTTTTTCGATATTCCTGTAGATCATCTCTACGCGAAGCCAGTGTTTATTAAATATCTTCGTGATCAGCATGGTGAGGATGCAAGTAATCTCACCGTAGTTTCTCCCGATGTGGGAGGGGTAAAGATGGCACGTTCTTATGCTGATAAGTTAGGTGCAGAGCTTGCTATTGTCGCTAAGCACCGAGTTAGTGCTACCAAGGTAGAGGCAATGAATGTCATAGGTAATGTTAAGGGACGGAATGTGCTTCTGGTCGATGATATGACGGAAACCGCAGGCACCTTATGTGCTGCTGCACAGATCCTTCAGGAGAATGGGGCGAAAAGTATTTACGCCGGAGTTTCCCATGGTGTACTTGGTGAATTGGGCCGTAAACGTATCGCAGAATCTGCGATTAAGGAGCTCCTTACCACGGACTCTGTACCTCAGGCTTACGGAGAAAAAGTAACCACAATTTCCGTAGCTGGACTCCTAGGAGATGCCATCAGCCGCATTCATGATGGAAAATCTGTCACTTCTCTCTTTGACATTGAGGCCTGAAGTGGTAAAGACCCGCCCCCGCGAGGACGTTTACATACTCACTCACTACCCGCCGTTGGCGTTTTCACGGACTGCTCCATCTTATTTAATCACTTCATTTAACCAATTTAGAAAATGGCCAAACCACAAACTTTAAAAGCCGACGAGCGTGCTCGTACCGGTTCCGGTGTACTTAAGCAAATGCGCCGTGAGGGCTACGTCCCATCCGTCGTCTACGGCGGGGGAACCGATAATCAGAATGTCAAAATCAATGCAAAGACCCTGCGCGACATGCTTAACCATGCTGCTTCTGACAGTATCCTTGTGAACCTTGATATCGAGGGTGGCAAGACTCAGCTCGCATTCCTCCAAGATGTTCAGCATGATGCACTCAGTGGTGAAATTCTCCACGTTGATTTCCTTGCTGTTGATGAGAAGACAGAGATCAGTGCTAACATTCCTCTTGAGCTCGAAGGTGAGCCTGTTGGCGTTAAGGCTGGAGGCGTGCTGGAGCAGATGCTCTACAGTCTCGAAGTCCGCTGTTTACCTAATGACCTCCCAGAGACAATTAGCTTTGATGTGTCAGAGATGGTGATTGGTGATATTCTCAACATCGGTGGGATGACCCTCCCTGAGGGTGTGACCCCGACACTGAATGATGACGTTGTAGTAGGTATCGTGGCTAAGACTCGCGTTGCGAAAAGTGCCGAGGGTGAAGCCGCAGAGGGTGAAGAAAACGCGCCAACTGAGCCTGAAGTCACCAACGAGAAATCTGATAAAGAGTAAACTCTTTCAAATAACATTATTTATTACAGCTCGAAGCCTTGGCTTCGGGCTGTTTTTGTATCTAAACTAATTTATTATGACAGCTATCAAGCTTATCGTGGGTCTGGGGAATCCAGGAAGGAAATACGAATCTACCCGACACAACATCGGCTTTCTGGTAATTGATCGCCTGGCTTCGAACTTTGGTGCTGAGATGGCGAACCATCTGCGGTGGCGTGCTCACGTAGCAAAGACGCCTGGGCAGGGTGCTATCATGATCAAGCCTCAGACATTTATGAACGAAAGTGGCCAGTCAGTAGGGGCAGCACTCCGTTTTTACAAGTGGCAGCCAGAGCAGGTGCTGGTGGTCTATGACGATGTAGCTTTACCTTTTGGCTCTTTACGCTTCCGTAAGGCAGGCTCTGCAGGTGGTCACAATGGGATGAAGTCGATCATTAGTCACCTAGGCTCTGATTGTTTTCCGAGGCTGAAAATAGGTATTGGATCAGCGAAGCCGGGTGGTATGGTGGGGCACGTTTTGGGTGATTTTTCCAAGGATGAGTGCAATGAATTAGAAAACACGCTTGCAACTGCGGCAGAAGCTGTTCAGTTTTCGATTTCCGAAGGGGTGGAGGCAGCTGCCAATACCTACAACACTAGGAAAAGCGATTGATGCGTTAGATTTCTAATGGCAATTAATCACCCACATTTTAAAACTTAATAATAGCACAGCGATGAGCAGAAAATACGAAGGCCTAATTGTTCTCAATTCCAAAGGTCAAGAAGACAGCATTAATGACCTTGTGTCCTCCGTGGCCAAGGAGATGGAGGCAGGTGGAGCTAAGATGGACGAGATCCAGCAGATTGGGCGTCGTAAGTTCGCTTACAACGCACGTCACCTTGAGGGTGGTCACTACGTGAATTACATCTTTGAGGCAGAGCCAACAGCCATTGAAGAAATCCAAAATAAGCTGAGCCTGAATGGCACTGTGCATCTTCAGCACTATCAGCGTCTTGGATAGTTTTGTTCTACCTCCCTCGCTGGTAAAAGCTTAACTTAAGTGGGTGAGGTAAATTCTTCATTGCAGTATCTCTCTTCATTTCATTAGACTCTAAATTATGGCTAGTTTTAATAAAGTAATGCTTATGGGTAATGTTACCCGTGATGTTGAGCTCCGCTACACTCCCAAAGGCACAGCCGTTGCCGATATTGGGCTGGCGGTGAATCGTGTGCGCACGGGAGAGAGTGGCGAGCGTATTGAGGAGACTACTTTTGTCGATATCACGTTATGGGGGCGTACCGCTGAGATTGCGCAGCAATATTCTGGAAAAGGTAAGCCTCTCTTTGTGGAAGGCCGTCTGCATATGGATTCCTGGGATGACAAAACCTCAGGTCAGAAGCGTACGAAGCTGAAGGTGGTAGCAGAGAATATTCAGCTGATGGGATCCCCCGGAGGTGGGGGTAGTGCTCCACAGCAGCAAAGTGGTGGGCAGCAGCAAGCTCCACAGCAACCTGTGCAAGGAGGGTCACCAGCGCAGGGTGGTAATTTCGAAGACAATGATGACATTCCTTTTTAGGAAATCATCATATACCTGATTTACTTAAAAAACTTGGGTTAAGCGTTTTTTAAGACGCGCTGAGGCCTGTATTGTATTTTGTTAGCCTGGATTCTAGCCAGAGGACGTGTTTTACTAAAGCTGTGATTTACAGGAGGATCTCGCAGAAATCGAGATTTGCTATCTTGGAATCATTCGTTTATGAAAGACATTGTCATTGAGCAATATAGCTCGATTATTATGGGCAAAAATTTGTATCAAAAAGTCTGGGATGAGCATGCTGTTGGAGTTTTAGCAGATGGGAGAACGCAGCTGTTTATCGGTTCGCATTTGATTCATGAAGTGACGAGTCCGCAGGCCTTTGGCATGTTGCGAGACTTGGGTTTGGCGGTGAAATTCCCTCATCGCACCTTTGCTACGGTGGATCATATCGTGCCTACGGATAGTCAGGAGCAGCCGTTTGAGGATCCGCTGGCTGATGCTATGATTACTGAGCTGCGGAAAAATGTCGCAGAACATGGAATCACCTATTTTGATTTAGCCTCTGGAATGCAGGGGATTGTTCATATTGTTGGGCCGGAGCAGGGAATTACTCAGCCGGGGACGACGATTGTTTGCGGGGACTCACACACCGCTACGCATGGAGCCTTTGGGGCGATTGCTTTTGGTATTGGAACCACACAGGTGCGCGATGTTCTTGCTACGCAGACTTTGGCGATGGAGAAACTTAAGGTGCGCCGTATTCATGTAAGTGGAGACTTACGCCCTGGGGTGTATGCTAAGGATGTTGCGTTACATATCATTCGTTTGTTAGGTGCTAATGGTGGAATTGGTTATGCTTATGAGTATGGGGGAAGTGTTTTTGATGGTTTTACGATGGAAGAGCGGATGACTGTCTGCAATATGTCCATTGAGGGAGGTGCTCGCTGTGGCTATGTAAATCCAGATCAGACCACTTTTGATTACCTTGCTAACCGGCCATATGCTCCTAAGGATACGGAGTGGGATAATGCGCTGCTGCGCTGGAAGTCTTATGCCTCAGATTCTGATGCGGAGTATGATGATGTGGTGGATATTTGCGCTGCTGATATTGAGCCTACAGTAACCTGGGGAATATCTCCAGATCATGGTATCGCGATTTCTGAGGTCATACCAGATCCTGAAAAAGCAAAGACACCCGAGGAGAGAGAAAGTGTTTTGGAGGCACTGGAGTACATGAAGCTGCCTGCTGGTGAACCGATTAAGGGCACGCCTGTTGATGTGGCATTTATTGGCTCCTGTACCAATGGGAGGATCTCTGACTTTCGTGAGGTGGCTCAGTATTTAAAGGGTCATAACGTGGCTGAGGGTGTTACTGCGCTGGCAGTCCCTGGCTCCCAGATTACGGATGCTATTTGTAAAAAAGAAGGGATTGATAAGATTTTTACGCAAGCAGGTTTCGAGTGGCGTGCCGCTGGTTGCTCGATGTGTCTTGCGATGAATCCTGACAAACTCAAAGGTGATCAGCTGTGTGCCTCATCTTCTAATAGAAATTTTAAAGGACGTCAGGGTAGTCCAACAGGCCGGACAGTTTTAATGAGCCCCCTGATGGTTGCTGCTGCCGCCATTGAGGGAGAAGTGGCTGATGCCCGTGAAGTCTTTGAAGTTAGTGATCAAAAAGAATCTCCCCACCCACGTTCATTAAACTAACACTTATTAGTAAACCGATGTCTATTGAAGCGATCCATCAAGTCTCTGGAACAGCTGTTTATGTCCCTGGCGCGGATATTGATACAGACCGTATTATTCCAGCGCGTTTTCTGAAGTGCGTCACCTTTGATGATCTCGCTGAGGGATTATTTTATGATGTGCGTTTTAACGCGGAGGGGGAGCCGGTGGGACATGCGCTAGATGATTCACGCTTTGAGGGTGCCTCAGTGATGTTGGCAGCATCTAACTTTGGTTGTGGTTCATCACGTGAGCATGCCCCGCAATCGATCTACCGTGCTGGTTTCCGTGCTATTATTGCGGAGAGCTTTGCGGAGATTTTCTTTGGTAATTCCACTGGTATTGGGATGCCCTGTGTGTGTGGTTCGGCACAAGATATTCAGGCACTCACCTTAGCCGTGGAAGCAAACCCTCAACTATCTGTGACAATTAATCTACAGGTCATGAAGGTGAGTTATGGGGCAGAAAGCTTTCCAATTACGATGCCAGATTCCGCACGTGAAGCATTGATTACGGCGCGCTGGGATTCTATTGGCGAACTATTGGAGAATGCCGCAGCTATTGAGCAGTGTGCGGAGAGCTTACCCTATGTGTAGGAGAACGTTAGGAAGGTTTTTTTAATAACCAAGCCAAGGTCCAAGCCATTTTTCAGCGGTTTCCATATCCCAGCCTTTGCGCGTGGCGTAGTCTTCTACTTGATCTTTTTGAAGATCGCTGATGGCAAAGTATTTACTTTCTGGGTGTGAAAAGAGGAGGCCTGATACGGCTGCTCCTGGGTGCATGGCGCAGCTTTCGGTAAGCTCAACGCCTGTGGCTGGAGAGGCATCTAGAATGCTGAAGAGAGCTTCTTTTTCCGTGTGGTCTGGCTGTGCTGGGTAGCCTGGTGCGGGACGAATACCTTGGTAGATTTCCTTGATGAGCTCGTTGTGATTAAATTCATTGGGCCGTTCATATCCCCATGCCACGCGAGCGCGGTGGTGGAGTAGCTCGGCAAATGCTTCGGCAAGTCGGTCAGCAATGGCTTGCACCATAATGGCGGAGTCGACTTCATGTTTTTCACGTAGAGTAGCTGCCCATTCATCTGCACCATGGATACCTACTACAAAACCACCAATGTGGTCAGGGTGGGGGCTGACAAAGTCTGCTAAAGCGAGGTGAGGCTTATCACTTGTTTTGGCAATCTGCTGACGAAGGGTGTGGAAGGTGGTATTGTGCTCCGGGAGGATGATGTCATCGCCATCTGCATAGGCGGGGAAAAATCCGTAGATACCACGTGCCGTAAATTTTTTCTCTTTGACGATTTCTTCTAACAAATTTTGGGCGTCTTCGTAAAGTTTTTGAGCAACTTCTACGGCGTCTTGATTACGTGTTTTGAGCACCTTTTCTTGCCTATCCCAGACGCCTCGTAGTTCCCATGCATGGAAAAATGGGGTCCAGTCAATGTAATCAACGAGTTCACGCAGAGACTGATTTTCAATGACACGTGTGCCAATGAATTCTGGCTTTGGTGGGCTGTAGTTTTCCCAATCGCAGGTAAACTTGTTAGTGCGTGCATCCTCTAGGGAGATTGTGGCTTTATCCTTTTTATTGAAATTGGCGCGTAACTTTTTGTGTTTGGCGTTGTTTTCGGAGATGAATGCCTCGCGTCTATCCTCGCTGAGTAGTGTGGTGGTGACTGGTACAGAGCGGGAAGCATCTAACACATGAACGATGGCTCCACTGTAGTGTTCGGCGATTTTAACAGCGGTATGTGCTGGGCTGGTAGTGGCTCCTCCGATGAGGAGCGGGAGCTTCATTTTACGGCGTTCCATTTCCTTAGCTACGGCGACCATTTCATCTAGTGAGGGCGTGATCAGGCCGGATAGGCCGATGATGTCTGCTTGTTTTTCAATGGCGGTATCTAAGATTTTATCACAGGGGACCATTACTCCCATATCAATGACTTCGAAGCCATTGCAGGCGAGTACTACGCCGACGATGTTTTTACCAATGTCATGTACGTCTCCCTTCACTGTAGCCATGATGACGCGCCCAGCCGTCATGGATTTTTCCACCTGGATTCTTGCATTTGCATCTGAGAGGTCAGGTTGAGTTGCTTGCAGGGTTTTGATATCTGCTAGGATTTTGATTTCCTTTTCCTTGGCCATGAATGGCTCGAGATAAGCCACGGATTTTTTCATCACGCGGGCAGATTTCACCACTTGTGGGAGAAACATCTTACCGGCACCAAAGAGATCACCGACCACAGACATACCATCCATGAGTGGGCCTTCGATGACGTTGAGTGGCTTATCATATTTTTGCCGTGCTTCCTCTGTGTCTTCGGTGATGAAGTTATCAATTCCCTTAAGAAGTGCGTGTTCGAGACGCTTCTCTACACTTTCCTTACGCCACGCAAGATCCTCTGTCTGAACTTGTTTTTTGACTCCTTTGAATTTCTCAGCAAGATCTAATAATCTCTCAGTGGCATCAGCATCACGGTTGAGGAGGACGTCTTCTACGTGTTTGAGGAGTTCGCCGTCAATTTGATCATAAACTTCTAACATTCCTGCATTAACGATGCCCATATCCATGCCGGCCTTCCCTGCATAGTAGAGAAAAGCTGAGTGCATAGCTTCACGTACGGCGTTGTTACCCCGGAAGGAAAAAGACACATTGGAGACGCCTCCGGAGACTTTGGCGCCGGGGAGGTTTTCTTTTATCCATTTTGTGGCGTTAAAGAAATCGACTGCATAGTTATTATGTTCTTCGATGCCAGTAGCAACGGTGAGTATGTTAGGATCAAAGATAATATCCTGAGGATTAAAGTTTACCTCGTCCACGAGGATGCGGTAAGCGCGTTCACAGATGCGGATTTTCTCCTCATAGGTAGCAGCTTGGCCGTTTTCATCAAAGGCCATGATGACAGCAGCGGCACCGTATTTCATAATGGTACTGGCGTGTTTTTTAAATACTTCTTCACCCTCTTTGAGTGAGATTGAGTTAACGATGCCCTTGCCCTGTAGGCACTTTAGGCCGGCTTCGATGATCTCCCACTTGGAGGAGTCGACGGTGATGGGGACCTTGGTGATGTCAGGCTCACTCTGTATGAGCTGGAGGAAGCGCGTCATCATCTCTACTCCATCGATAAGACCATCATCAAAACATATATCGATGACGGGGGCGCCATTGTCTACTTGCTGTCTCGCTACGGTTAGGGCGTCTTCGAGTTTGCCTTCTTGCACAAGTTTACGGAAACGTGGAGAGCCAGCGACATTAGTGCGTTCACCGATCATAAGGAAATTTTTATCCTTGGTGTGATTATACGCCTCGGTGCCGGAGAGTCTGAGTAGTGGCTCGTGGGTGGGGATCTCACGTGGTGGGTGTTGTTTTACTGCCTCGGCAATGGCGGCTACGTGTTCGGGTGTATTACCGCAGCAGCCGCCGGCAAAATTTAGGAATCCAGCGTTCGCAAAGTCAGCGAGCTGGGTATTCATATCCTGTGGCTCAAGGTCAAATCCTGTGGGTGCTAGAGGATTTGGCATTCCTGCATTGGGATAGCAGGAAATAAAAGTCTCTGCCACTCCACTGAGCTCGGCGAGGAAGGGACGCATTTTATCTGGCCCTAGTGAGCAGTTTAGCCCCACAGAGAGAGGGTTAACGTGTTTGACGGCATTCCAGAGAGCTTCGATTTTCTGTGCGGAAATCATGGTTTCGCCTCCCATACCTACAGCGGCTGAAATCATGATGGGGAGCTTAACCTTATCTTCCTCAAAGACATTCTGGGTGGCTACGAGGGCGGCTTTGGCATTGAGAGCATCAAAGATGGTCTCTACCATGAGGATGTCGGTTCCTCCCTCAATGAGTGCTCGGATCTGATGTGAGTAGTCGGCCACGAGCTGGTCAAAGGTGGCTACACGAAAGCCTGCATCCTCGGCATCTGGAGAAACAGATAAGGATACGGTGAGGGGGCCAATGGCGCCTGCGACGTAACGCTTCTGACCTGTTTCAGTGCCTATGCGATCACACCAATCTCGGCACAGCTGCGCTGATTTGACGTTCATGTCCCAGGCTAGATCTTGCAGAAAGGGGTTTTCGATGACTTTTTGATAGAACTCTGGGTCTTTGCGCCCTTTTCCTGTTTCTCTGGGATCTTCTACAAAAAATTCAGACTGAGAAATGGCCGTGCCTGAAAAGGTATTGGTCTCAATGATATCAGATCCAGCTTCGAGAAAGCGTTTATGGATGTCCCCGATGACATCGGGCTGCGTAAGTGTGAGGATGTCACCATTATTGAGGAGGTCTTTATCCGTGTTCTTAAACTGATTACCACGGGCGTCAGCTTCTTCAAGGCCATAGCCGCGGATAGTGGTACCCATTGCTCCATCGAGTACGAGGATACGTTTTTTTAGGGCAGCAGTGAGTTCAATCGTTAAGTCTGGTCTGGGCATAGCTTGGCAGAAGGAAACTATGCAGAAAAATGCCCCTGACAAGAAACAAATCTACATATCTTGATGCGTTGATTTGTTTGTCGTTCATTCATTCATAGCGCATTCTTGCGATAGTGACTGGAAAAAAGAAAAAGCGCAGCTGGAAGTTACGTGATTTAGTGGATTTTGAAGTGTTGCTAGAAAAGGCGGCACTGTGGAGGGCATCGTGGCGAGATGGGGTGCAAAGAGATCTGGAAAATGCAGCACTGAGCACGGAACTGGAACGTCGTAGACTAGGGTTTCGCATGATGCTGGAGAAGATTCGTGGTGATCAGAATGAAGAGGCAGGGAGCCGTGTGGAGTCTGCTGTGCGGTTACTTTCTTTTCTGGTGTGGGGTGTTATGTTTTTGTTAGGTATTGGGGTTCTCCGAGGTTTATTGACGGGATTTGAATATCGCTATGCGGATGATGAATTCCTTAAGATGCGTGGCTTTAATATCTGGATATTAATTGGCATCGCCCTTGGCTTGCAGTGGGTGATGATCATTGGGGCAACACTGGCATACTGGCTGTGGCGGCGATGGTCTGGGGGACTGAGTCTTTTACAATCTATGCTTCAGTGTATTATTAGGAAATGGAGTGGAGAGAAGCTGGTGGGTGATGTTTGGCAGCGGCTGCATGCTCGTGTTAGTGGAGGGCGTAGTGTGATCTCATGGCGGCTTGCGCGTATTTTACAGCTGGGAGGTGTCGGGTATAACTGTGGTATTTTATTCGGATTATTCGGATCATTGTGGTTTTTTCAAATTGGATTTTACTGGGAGTCCACGCTGCCGCAGTTTGGTCGTGATTCTTTGATTGATGTGGTGAATGTGCTGGCGTTCTCTAGTCATGATCTGAGTCCTGCTATCGCGGAAATTGATCAGGCGAAGCTTGGGGCTAGCTTGATTCAGCCTCAAGGAAACTCATTGCCACAACGTAACGCCATTGATCTCGGATGGGGATTATTCTTTCTCTTTGCCATCACTGTATGGGGGCTGTTGCCAAGATGTCTTATGTGGGCAGGTGCATGGTGGATGGAGCGGCGTGCTCTAGCAGGATTAGATTTTCAAGAGTCCAGGCACCGGAGTTTGTGGCGTGATTTGACTAAAATCCAACGTGGCAATGTTCATGCCTCTGCAGCCGATGGGGTAGTGCTGCTAGATATTGGAGGGTTGGAGATCGAGACCCAGAAACTGAGACCGTTTCTTCTGCAAACGCTCAGGGTTAACCCTGAATCAAGATTTTCTCTCGGAACATTGGATGAGCAAGGGGAAGCCTCTGCTATGGAGGCAGCTCGTAGCGCTGCTATGGGGGTTGTCTTTCTTGTGGAAGGCTGGAACCTGAGTCCAAAGCAAATGCAGGTCTATCACCAAAAAGTTCGTGATGTCATTGGTCAGCAATATATGATCCGCTACCTCGTACTTGGCAATGCTGATGAGTTAACCCAGTGGGAGGCCTTTGTAGATGGATTAAAAGACAGTGAGTCCGCCGTTTACAGATACCCGAGTGCTGATTAGCCTGAACCGATATGATTGAAAAACCTCACGCGAATAGTCAAAATCAGCCATCGGAAGATGTGCCAGTTTTTGCCGTGGTGGGCAAGGTGAATGCTGGTAAGTCATCGATTTTAGCCACTTTATTAGAGGTGGATGATGATCGTATTATTCGTGTTAGCGCTACACCTGGGGAGACGACGCGCTGTCAGGTGCTGCCTCTTGAGTTTGATGGTGAAGAATGTATCCGTTTTATTGATACTCCTGGATTTTCTCGGCCTATCGAAGCGATGCGTGAGATTCAGCGTATTCACGGCAATGGCCCGCCGTCATTGGATGCCGTGAGAAGCTTTGTAGAGGAGAGTCAGGAGGCGGGTGATTTTGATGACGAATGTCTATTGTTAGGTCCCTTGCTTGATGGTGCTGGTTTGCTCTATGTCATTGATCCTAGCAAGCCCCTGCGTGATGAATTTATCGCAGAAATGGAGATTTTACGGTGGACGGGTAGACGCAGAATGGCATTACTCAATGCTAAGGATTTTAGTGTTGAGCACGTACAGCAGTGGCGAGATCGGCTCGGGAGTTATTTTAATCTGGTAAGGACGTTTAATGCGCACCACGCCCGTTTTGACGAACGCCGCAGGCTGCTGAAGTCTTTGCTTGAAATTGATGAGCAACACACCGCTGTGATTAAATCCACTATTGCTAATTTGGATAACGAGTGGCAGCAGCGCCGTGAGGAGACTGCGGAGGTGCTTGTGAGTACGTTAGAGTCCGCCATGATGCTGCGAGAGACTCGTGTGTTAGAGGAGCGTATGATGGAGGTGGATCATAGGCGTGAGCGTATTCATGCTGAGATGGTGGAGCAATATTATCAAAAAGTTACCAAGTTAGTTAAAAAGTCAGTGAATAAGCTGATGGGTATTTATCGGCATCATCTGATTAAGGTGGATTGGGAAGAATTTGAACTTGAAGAAATTGACCTTGAAGCTGCTGAAACCTGGTCGAAATGGGGGTTGTCTCGCAGTCAGTTAGCCATGGCTGGTGGTGCTGCTGGTGCTGCTGCGGGAGTAGCGGTCGATGTGGGATCAGGTGGTCTGACACACGGTGCTGGCACTCTATTTGGCACGCTGATCGGAGCGGCTACTGCTTTTTTTAAAGGTGATGAGCTGCCAGATTTGAAAGTAGATATTGCAGGTGGCGTGAAGTTTGAAGGGGGTGAAGGGCGCAAGCTGGAGCTGGGGCCGCCCAAGAATGAAAACTTTCCATGGATTCTTTTGGATAGGCTTTTGGTGACATACCGAGGGGTGATGAATCGTGCCCACGGCAGGCGTGATCAAGTGGCGTTAGATACAGAGTCAGAAGGCTACGTAAAGCATATGAGCTCTGATCACCGCCGCACATTAAACAAGTGGCTGACCAGCTGTGCGCAAGGTGAGCCAGATAGGGGCATGGAGCCGGATGTGTTTAGGCTATTGGTGAGCACACTTGAAGCGATTGAAAAAGCGGATGATGATGCAGAGCATGGATAAAAAAGAAATGTCTGAGCCAGAGAAAAAGTCGCGAAGTAAGTGGGTGAAGCGGTCTTTATTGGGTTTTCTAGTTCTGCTGTTTGTTTTCATTTTGTTAGGTTGGGTGTTTTTGCCTCGTATTGCTGAAAAAGTCATGCATGACATACTGGCGGACGCGGATTTAGAACGGGCGGATTTCACTGTGCGCGAGATTGGCTGGGATGCCGCGGTAATCGAAGATGTCAATTTAGCCGATGGTATGTGGGATTTAACGGCCAAGGAAGTGAAGGTGGAGTATGACGCCTTTGATCTTCTTAAGGGTAGGGTAAACCTCATTACGCTGCGAGAGAGTGTCTGTGTGATCGTTTTTCCTCAAAGCCAAGATGAGGAAAAAAATGGCATAGATAGCGTGGAAGTTACGGTTAGTGAAGATAATTTTTCTAGCGCAAAGATGATACATCAGTTGCCAACTATGATTGAGCAAATAGGAGGGCTGAAGGCTGAGGGGCTTACTTTAAAGGTAAGACGCGCTGAGCGAGATCTTACTAGGCTGGTAGACATAGCACTTGATGCAGATGGGGACGATGAGTTTACGCTCGCACTTCTATCAGAGGATTTTCACATGCAACTTGGCATGACTACGGAACAGAAAATCACGGAGGTAGTGGCAAGTTTTAAACAAGTTGTGCCAGAGAGGTTTCTTAATGTGTTAGAATTGATCATTGGCTACGAAGGTCAAATCGTTCCGGAAGGTTTCCAACTAGGATCTGCGGAGCTGCTTGCGGAATTTCGTTGTGAGGGAGATTCCATGCATCCTCTAAAAATGACTGGTGAGCTAACAAAAGTTTCTTACGATGGTGGAGATAAGCCAATCCAGATGCAGGTGCCAAAGGTAGCACTCGGTCTCACTCAGGATTTCTCTGGTGCTGGTCATGTAATCCTTTCTGGTGGCATGGATGAACTTGTGTTGCCGCTCGATCCCTCAGCAGGTTTTGTCCTGACTCAGAGCAATTCCTCTGCTCGCTGGAAAGCTCAAATAGCGTGGGGAGCAGAACGAGCTGGACTAAGTGCTTCCTTGGAGCAAGTCCATCTTCATGGGAGTTATGATAACCAGCCTATCAGTCTAGAAAATTTTCATGCCGAGATAAGTTTGATCGATCAAAGCTTTGCCCTTAAAGGAGCTTTTTCTGATGGTGAGACTCTTCTGCCGTTGGATTATTCTCATACGTTGCAAGAGGTGGAAGATGACTGGACACTCAATGGAGAGCTTCAGCTAGGGCCAGTACAACATGAAAAGCCATTGCTAATGCTTAATGCCGTCACGGATGTATTTAAAGATGTAGAAATAAAAGGGGCTACCAATACAGAATTTAAGTTTAGTGTAGGATCATTTGCTCCTTTTATCGGGAAGCTTTCTACGCGCGTCAGTGATCTTTCCGTGGTTGCAGCCGATGGTATGATTAAGGCGGAGGAGCTGAACGGAGTAGTGGAACTTCATTTGCTCCCTTTAAGTATATCGGATTCAGGGGAAGAAGATCCCAGCTATTACACTCTCGATTTCACGAGTCAAAAACTACACATCGGCACCAAGGAGGCTCTTGATTTTGATCTTAATCACACAGGTGAAACTCCCATAAAGATCAAAGGTAAAGGGAAATGGGGGGATGTTTTTAAACTTGATGGAACAATGAGTAACCTCACCCTCCATGGTGAATATGCAGGTAAGGAACTTGATATGGTGGATGTAACCGCTACCTACTCGATGCAGGATGATGAGGTGAAGATGGGGGGCAGCTTCCAGCTTAAGGGAAATCAAATACCATTTACTTACCAGCATACTCAAAAAACAGTGGGTAGCGGCTGGGATCTCGCGGGTCTTGTCGAGATTCCGTGGACTCACTTGGCTGAACCAATCGATAATGCTGGTATTCTCATTGATGCCATGGACGGTATTTCGCTTACTGGGCAAGTGGCGATAAAGATGAATTTCACTGTGGGTAGTGAAAAAGACTTTGATGGTGTGCTTGCTGCATCTCTTTCTGGAGGCGCTCTTAGCTTTGAGGATGATGGCCCTGTGTTAGGTGGCGTGAAAGGTGATATAAGGCTGAGCTCGATGAAGACTAAGCAAACGGTAGGCTATCACAGAGTGACTGTCGCTAAGGTAAGCGCTTTTGATATGGAGCTTAAAAATGCCCGACTAGACTATCAGATGCTACCTAATGGTGATATCCACCTAAAAAATATAGCCATGCGCGGACTGGGTGGAGATATTTGGTTGGATCCATTTGTGCTCCCTGGGGAGAATAAAGACTATAAGTTTAAAGTGCGGATGAAAAATCTTAGCTTGGCTCAGTTAGCTGCCCTTTTCCCTGATTTTAACGGGCGCATCATAGGTAATATCGATGGCCTGTTACCTATGCAAAATAAAGGGGGAGAGTTTATGCCTCAGCGAGGCGGTATGTATCTAACGCCTGGTAAGCGTGCAAAATTAATCTATGACGCAGGGAATAAGTTCACTGGTGGGCTGGACCCTAAGAGTAGGGAGTATCAGCAAATGAAAATGGTAGAGAATTCGTTAAAAAACCTTGAGCTCAGGGTGTTAAGTATCCGTTTGTTTGATCCACGAGATCAAGACAAGGCTGTGGTGCTGAGGCTACAAGGGCAAGCTTCTTCGATTCCAGGGTCACCGCCTATTATTTTGAATATTAATGGCTTTAAGCCGGATGACGATACCGTGGATTTCTTTGACCTTTTGCTGAAGCACCGTGATAAATTGAATTTTGGTCTGTGAGTATGAATAATTAAGAGTATAATACGTCTTAGAACTTAGACATCATGAAATTCTTCCCTCTTTCCCTGCTTGCAGCTTCATTCACCGTCTTCGGCTTTTCTAGCTGTGCAAAAGTTAAGGTGGAGCCCATTGAGGTGAAACCTATTGAAATCAACGTCAATGTCCGAGTCACTGTGGAAAAAGAACTTGATGACTTTTTTGGTGACCTTGATGCTAAGGAGAAAAAAATAGCTAACTAAACCATTTAAAGAAAATATGATTATGAAACGTGCATTCGCTACTTTACTCTCGGTTTTCATTCTTGTGATAGGTCTTGCACCAGTCACGCAGGCAGCTTCTGCTAGTGAGCTGAAGGAACGCATGGCGAAACGTCTTGGGCAGATCGTTGCGCTGAAGAAAAAAGGCACCGTTGGTGAGAATAACCTAGGTTACCTAACGCCACGTGGTAAGCTCTCAGCTGATGAGGCTCAAAAAGTTAAGGCGGAGAATGTAGACCGACGTGCGGTTTATCAGCTCATCGCTGCCAAGACAAAATCTTCTGCCGCTACGGTGGGGAAAACTCGTGCCAAGAGCATCCGAGGCTCCGCTCCATCTGGCACCTGGGTGCAGATGTCAGACGGCTCTTGGAAAAAAGCCTAGCGTCATGTAGCGCGAGGGTGTGATTTTTTTATCTTGCCTAGTTTGTAGAGTTTTTCACAGAGTGCAGCATATGGCATATGCACTTGGGATTGATTCCTCTACACAAAGTTGTTCCGCCCTTATCATTAATATTAATGAAGGGAAGGTGGTTGCTGAAGCGTCTGTTAATTTTGGTGCACAGCTGCCGCAGTATCATGCGCCATCTGGCTTTATTCCCGATGGTGAGAATGGAGAAGTGCACTCTGATCCACTGATGTGGTTAGATGCATTGGATATGTTGCTGGAAGATCTTGCTGGGCAATGTGACCTCTCTAAAGTTTCAGCAGTTTCTGGGGCAGGGCAGCAGCATGGATCAGTTTATCTCAATAGTCAGTGGACTCATCGTGTGAAGGCTCTGAGTCCAGATCAACCCCTATCTGAGCAGCTCGCTCCTGCATTGTCGCGTACCACTTCGCCGATCTGGATGGACAGCTCCACATCCTTAGAATGTCAGGAAATAGCAGCTGAATTGGGTGGTGATGAGGTGATCTGTGCGAAGTCTGGTTCTATTGCGGTGGAGCGTTTTACCGGGCCACAGATTCGTCGGTTTTGGAAAAATGACACCGCTGCCTATGAACAGACTGAGCGTATCCATCTGGTGAGTTCTTTTTTATGTAGTGTATTGATTGGTGGAGATGCTGCGATTGATACTGGAGATGGTGCGGGGATGAATCTCGTGAATATAGAATACTGGGATTGGGATCAGGAGTTGCTAGATGCCACGGCGCCAGATCTGAAAGACAAGCTGCCAGATGTGGCACAAGGAAATACGGTGGTCGGTGAGCTAGCTGGCTATTTTATCGAAAAGTATGGTTTTGCAGCCGGCGTTCCAGTGACCGTTTTTAGTGGGGATAATCCCAGCAGTCTTGTGGGGATGGGTGCAAGTCAGCCAGGGAAGCTGGTTATTTCTCTGGGGACTTCAGATACGTTTTTTGCCGCGATGCCAAGTGTGGTGGCTGATCCTGCTGGCTGCGGCCACGTTTTTGGAAATCCGAGCGGAGGCTCGATGTCCTTACAGTGTTTTGTTAACGGATCATTGGCTCGTGAGGCTGTGAAGGATCGATTTGGCTATGATTGGGAGCAGTTTTCTGATGCCTTTGCCAAGACTCATGTTGGGAATGGAGGCAAGCGGATGCTGCCCTTTTTTAGTCCAGAAACGAGCCCAAGAATCGAGCTCGCCGCTCCTGTTCTTACAGGTGGTGATGCTTTTGAAAACTGGCAGGAGGCAGATGCCGCCATCCGTGCTTGTGTGGAGGGGCAGTTTTTAAATATGAAATTACGCACAGCCTGGATGCAGCTCGCCCCAGAGGTGATTTACCTCACAGGAGGTGCGTCTAAGAATGATGCCATTGCACAAGTGATTGCAGATATTTTTCAAGCGAACGTGCAGCGCCTGGTCGTTAGTGGATCTGTAGCCTTAGGTGCTGCCATGCGTGCAGCTTCCAATAGTCTGGGTAAAAGCCTCCCTGAGCTGGAGAGTTTATTTTGTCAGCCAGAACCAGATAGTAAGCGAATACCGCGGTCAGATCCCTCCATCTATAGTAAAGCTGCCCATGAGCTAGAGGGTCTACTCACCAGTGCGGTGAATTAATAGCACTGATAATGTCTGGACTCAGCAGTGTGTCTTATCAAAGATGCATTTAAGCGAACAAATCGCGTAAAAATTTCATGACTCAGCCCACCGATCAGACATCGATAACATCTGCCTCACAACAAAAACTCCGCAATGCTAATCAGGACTATAGGAATGTAGGCTTTGAGCAGCTCGAAGAACGACTCCGTATTCTTATGGATTTGTTATCCGAGTTGCTGGGAGAATCATCCCATCTTGCCGATAGCATTCCATGGCGTGGTCAGGATATTCAAGATCGTTCCAAGGAGCCGGATGATGCGGCGGGCACTGCGCAGTTGCAGGCGATTTGTTTTGAAATTCTCAATATGGTGGAGGAGCGCACTGCCCTTAAGATTCGGAACCGCCGCCGTCGGGAGCTTGGCTTAGATGCTGAGCAGGGGATGTTTGCGCAGATTCTAACTCGTTTGCAAAAGCAAGGCTTCTCGGAGGATGAAGTTCTGGAATTGCTTCCTACTGTATCTGTTAGCCCAGTGCTTACAGCGCACCCTACCGAGGCAAAACGCCCTACGGTGAGAGAGCGTCACCTAGCACTTTATAAAGATTTGATTCACTGGGATCGGAATATCGATGATCCTGAAGCTTTGCTTACGGTTTTTGGGTCAATTAACGTAACATTGGAGACTCTCTGGCACACTGGAGAAATCCATGCTTCACGGCCAAGTCTCTTAGGTGAGCTGCGCCATATCATTTATTACCTCCGTGAGGTTTACCCAAGTGTGATTGTGCGTCTAGACGCCTCGCTTGAAGTTGCGTGGGAGTCCATTGGCTGGGATGTTGAAAAACTAAGGGCATCCGGTGCTTATCCCAAGCTTAGCTTTGGCACCTGGGTGGGAGGGGATCGTGATGGTCACCCGTTAGTCACCGCAGATGTCACGAAAGACACTCTGGAAAGACTGCATAAACACGCTCTTCGTATTCATGAACGTGAACTTCGCTCCGCCGCTAGCGCTCTAACTATTTCCCCAGGTGAGGGTAAAGTCCCAGAAAAACTCAGCGAACGTATCGCTGATCTCATTACAGATTTGGGTAAGGCAGGGTTAGTCATTGCAGAAGCCAATGGTCGTGAGCCATGGCGCTGCCTCGTCTACCTCATGCGGGAAAAGATGGAGGGTAGTAGCTCTTACAGCAGTGTTTCCGAGTATATAGAGGATCTTGATTTATTAGAGTCTTCTTTGCGTAAAATTGGAGCCAAACATACCGCGCGTAATGTCATTCACCCACTACGACGTTTGGCAGAAGTATTTGGTTTTCATCTCGCCACTCTGGATATTCGGCAGAACTCTATTTTCCATGATGCAGCAGCAGCGCAGATGCTCTCTATCGCAGGTGTTGAAGATGGTGCAAACTTTAGCGAATGGTCAGAAGAGAAACGCGTTGATTATTTGTTAGGTGAGCTTCAAAATGATCGCTTATTCCCACCGTGGACGGGTGATTCGAGAAAAGAAGCTGGTAAGGTGATGGATTGTTTTGGGGTTCTACGCCGTCATGTGCGGAATCATGGATCTCAGTGCTTGGGTCCTTATGTGGTGAGTATGACGCGGCAGGTTTCAGATATGCTGCTAGTGCATCTGTTTGCCCGTGAGGGGCTTTTTGCTGATTATAAAGACGGCCACTGGGTGAGCCGTATACCAGTGTGTCCTCTCTTTGAAACCGGAGATGATCTGGACCGAGCAGGGGAAATGGTAAAATCTTATCTTTCCCTTCCTTCAGGGAAGCATTACCTCCGGACCGTGCCAAGTGGTCTTGAGTGCATGCCCGTGATGGTCGGATATAGTGACTCTAACAAAGATAGTGGACTGCTCTCTGGGCAGTGGTCGTTACAAAAAGCTCAGGCAGATATCACCAATGCCTGCCATGCAGTGGGAGCTAAGTGTGAGTTCTTCCATGGGCGCGGTGGCACGATTAGCCGCGGTGCCGGCCCAGTGCAGTGGTTTCTCCGCTCACTACCAGAAGGCAGTCTGGGTGGCTCAATGAGAGTCACTGAACAAGGAGAGGTGATTCCACGTAAATATGCCCACCATGCGAATGCGGCTTACAATCTTGAACTTCTCCTCGCAGGGGTAGCAGGAGTGAGTATTTCTAACATAAAACTGGAAAGTGTTAGCCAAGCAGCAGATCTAGGGGGGGAGCATTATCAGGAGATTATGGAGTGGTTGTCTGTGGAGAGCCGTGCATACTATCGTAAATTATTAGAAGATCCGGGATTTATTCGTTTTTTCAGAACGGCAACGCCTATTGATGCCCTGGAGCATGGTTGTTTTGGTTCACGTCCATCGCGACGCACAGGCACTGCTTCACTGGATGACCTGCGTGCTATCCCATGGGTATTCAGCTGGACGCAGGCGCGCTACTACATGCCTGGCTGGTTTGGTGTTGGTTCTGCTTTGGAAAAGTTGCAGTCTGAGAAGCCAGATGATTTTCAAGCGCTTTCTAAGTTAATTCATGAGGAGCCGTTTTTGCGCTATTTGCTAACCAATGTGGAGACGAACCTTGTTAGTGCGGACTTGGAGCTGATGACAAAATACTCTAAGCTTGTACCTGATGAGCAGTTACGCAATCATCTACACGGCATGATTGTAGCAGAGTTTAAGCGCACAGGAGAGATGATTGATTCCATCTTTGGTTCTTCTTTTGCCGAGCGCCGTCCAAGAATGTTACGCACTTTGGAAATGAGAGAGCTTCCTCTGCGTCTTCTGCATGAACAGCAGGTGTCATTACTTGCTGACTGGCGTGCCGCGCAGGCGGAAGGGAATACTGAGCGGGAGGG
>CALBVY010000070.1 GCA_937969495.1 uncultured Verrucomicrobiales bacterium
CTTACTGTAGTGCCAGAGCCCTCATCAGTAGCTCTCTTAGCTCTTGGAGCTGGCGGCCTCATCACCAGAAGAAGACGCGAATCTAAGAAAAATACCGCCTAGTAGGCAGCCGATTTATGATGGAGGGACTTGCTTAGCGCCGTCCTTAGGAGTTTTGCTCCTAGCACCTCAAAAGCGAGGCCCGATCTCAGTGTCGTAGGCCTTATCACCCGTCGTAAACGTCAGTCCTAACCTTCTTAAGCGCGAGTGATAATACCAGACGATCAGGCTTCCCCGCTTGATCGTCTTTTTTGTTAATTTTGGTGGAGGCAAGATTGTCGTTTACTTCACGCGGACTCTCCGAGGCGCAGGGCTTGCACCCACGGTTATTTAAAAAATAATTCTGTGTCCATTGCGCTCTGTAAAGCAGAACTGCGTGAGATTTTAAACCTCCCAATCGCAACGAGCCTATCCGTGCTTGGTCGTTTTTATCAGTAGGCAAAGCCTGAATCGGCCCCTCAGCACACGATTTCAGCGTTTCAGCCTACGAAATCGTCCTTTCGTAACATTTTGACTTAAATTCTTCATTCTAGCATCGATTGCCTTTAACCTGTATGTCGCATGTTGCGCCCTCTTCCATTCTTGCTCTTTTTAGCATCGCTTAGTTTCCTGACGGAACTGGATGCGGTGGAGTTACGCAGTGACATAGCGCTGGAGCGGCATGAGGAGACAAGGGTGCTGAGAGACGGTGACACCACTATGGATCTGGCACAGGTGCGGGCTGCGGAAGACTGGAAACCCGTTGCAGGGCGGGAGGACATTTATCCTGGGTTTGATCAGGCGGCCTTTTGGCTGACGATTCCCCTGAAAAACACTGGCGAGGAAGAACTCTGGGTGCTCTCCCTACAGAACACAGGGTGGGAGCACATTGACTGGTATATTGTGCGCGCTGATGGCGAGATCGAGACAACCTTAGGGGGGACCGCACGCGAAGGTCGCCCAGGTATCATCCCAGGGTCTAAGCCTAACATTACGCTACAGCTTGCTCCCGGGGAGGAGGTACAGCTTTATCTGCGCTGTCAGTCCGTGACGCGCGGGTCGCTCGCCTTACGCGCTGATAAGCTCAAGGACTACAATGAAGCTGCTGTATATGCCATTTACTTGTTGTCCTTTGGATCCGTGGGAATCTTATCCATCTTTGGGGTTATTCTGAGCCTATATGCGAAGCAAGAAGGTGGGATCGCTTACGCTATCAGTGCGTTCTCAATGATTTTATTCTACATGGGGCTTTCTAATTTCGCGCAAGACGTTGGCCTCCCGTTTTCACACTTCCTCTCTACGAAAGGGATCATCTTTTTCAGTGAGTTATCGATGCTAAGTGCCTTGTTATACCTTCGGAGCTTCTTTGGACTGGGGATCTCCCGCCGCTGGCCAGACATTGCGTGGCGAGGATTGCTGGTGGCGTGTATGATCTCCCTCCCACTATCGCTTGCGATTCCATTCTATCCCTTTATTCGCTGGTTAAACATTCAGAGCATGATCTTTGGGATCACAACCTTTGCGATTACGATCTGGGCTTGGCGTCAGGGGGTGACATACGCGCGATTCTACGTTTACGTTTGGCCCTTTCTGATGTTTGCGCTGTTGTTTGACTCCCTCGCGCGAGAGGGGTTTCTGCCACGCTCTATCCCAGAAGCGCAGGGGCATATCGTGGTGCTAGGGGTTGTCATCTTTCAGCTCGGTATTTTCATCGCCTTTGCAGAGCGGATTCGGGCGAACTTTAAGGAGAAAGCGAGAATACAAGCTAAGATGCTAAAAACCGAACGAGAACTTAATGATCGTCTGGAAGATAAAGTGAAAAGCCGAACGGCAAGCCTAGAAATCGCCGCGAACGATGCACGGAAGGCAAACAAATTTAAGGATCTCTTCTTAGCGAATATGAGTCACGAGATCCGTACACCGCTGAGTGCGCTAATCGGACTTTCTCAGATCATGGTGCGGAAGGGGCAGGAACAGGAGATGCCAGAAGACTTCCGTCGTCTCTTGAGGCAAATTCACTCTGGAGGTAATCACCTGAACCTCATGCTTACAAACCTTATGGATGTAAGTGCTACCAATCAAGGCAGACTGCCGCTAAAGATTCGCGATCTCGATATCCATGAGTGGAGCAAGTCCGTGAGCGACATTCTGTCCCCTCTCGCGATGGCACGTAAGCTTCCCCCCATCAACTGGCAGACTGATTTTCCAGACATCGAGACCTTCAGAAGTGACCCTGTGAGGCTCTCCCAGATCCTCATCAACCTCGTCCACAACGCGCTGAAGTTTTCCCCGGAGGATAGCGCAGTAGAAGTGCGGATTGCACTGAAGGATGGAACTCTAACCATGGATGTGCTCGACAACGGGCGCGGAATCCCAGATGATCCTACTCAGCTGTTCAAGATCTTTGAGCGTAATGAGGCTCCTATCGCAGATGCCGAACATGGCGCTGGGCTGGGGCTCTATATCGTAAAAACTAGCTTAGACCTTCTCAACGGAGAAATCTCTGCGCGCAATCGCTCCAGCGGCGGCGCGGCCTTCCACGTAACCATTCCACAAGCCCACGAAATAGAATGAACGCCCTTATCATCGATGACAGTGAACTAGACCGGCTCAACCTCAGCACCCTACTAAGTGATCACTCAGAAATCACAATCCTAGGGGAGGCGCATAATCTAAAATCTGCGCTAGAGCAGATCCACGCCCTACAGCCTGACCTCATTTTTCTCGATGTGCATTTAGGAAAAGAAAAGGGCTTCCGTGTTTTAGATGACCTCCAGAATCCGCCGAAAGTGGTTCTCACAACAGCTCACCCACAATACGCCCTCGAAGGCTTTGATGTCGATGCGGTTGACTACATTCTCAAGCCCGTCACGGAGGAGAACCTTGCTCGCTCCGTAGAAAGGCTAAAGAGACGTGCTGAGGCCGCCTCTAGTGAAGATCAGCTCCCGCAAGGCCCGCTCACTGTTGACTCACCACTCTTCTTTAAGGATAAGCAAGAGCACTGCATCCACCCCGTCAGCGAGGTCGCCCTCATCACCACCGACCGCCCCTATTCCATCATCCACATCCGCAATGGTTCTTCATACTATCATCGGCGCTCACTCAAGGAGTGGAAAGAAACACTGCCGAAAGAACGCTTCCTCGCGTTAGATCGCTCCATCATGGTCAACATCCATGAGGTTGAAAAGCTAACGCCTCTCGATGAGAAGTATCTCCTCCACTTCAAACCAGAAGCTATCGCCCCGCTCACTATAGGAGCGAACGCCTTCAAAGTCTTACGAGATTCCCTCTACGGCTAGGTCTACAAGCAGCATAGCCTGAGAGCCCAGAGAGAGCGGTCTGCAGAAAACTAACAGGCCGCTGACCCAATCCCATGCTTGCCAGCTACCTGATTTCAACTACATTGCACACGTCTTCTACACAGACAGCATTCCTTACTATGTCCATCATCTTACCTATCCTCGTTATCTTTATCGTTGTTGTTATTTTTAACATCATCATTTTTGTTCATGAGCTAGGTCACTTCTTAGCAGCCCGCTGGCGTGGGCTTGAAGTGGAGCGTTTCCAGATTTGGTTCGGTAAACCTATTTGGAAAAAAACCTATAACGGTGTGCAGTATGGATTAGGGTGGATTCCCTTCGGTGGCTTTGTCGCACTCCCTCAGATGGTAACCATGGAGGCGATCGAGGGTGATAATAAAAATGATAAACCTCTTCCTCCGGCGAAACCTATCGATAAAATCATCGTAGCCTTCGCCGGCCCTCTTTTTTCATTTCTACTCGCCTTTGCCACGGCTTTTGCTGTTTGGGGGATAGGAAAGCCAGACACCAAGATAACTTCTACCACTATCGGCTATGTTGCACCTGATTCACCAGCAGAGAAAGGTGGCATTAAGCCAGAAGATAAAATTCTCACCATTGGTGATAATACCATCGACTCCTGGGCTGGAAACATGGACACAGGCATCGTAGAGAGCATCGCTACCAGTGAGGGTGAAAAAATAAGAATCACCGTCCAGCGCCCCGGCGAGGAAAATCCTGTCGAGCTACACGTAGGCTTCGAAATCCCAGAAACTGCGTGGTGGCAGCGCTCCGCAATGCGTAAGATCGGCATTTCATATGCAGAGAAAATAACCTTAGGAAAAGTCATGGAAAACGGCCCGGCAGCTGAAGCTGGACTGAAAAAAGGCGATATCATTCTAGCCTACGACGGTAAACCTGCATTGTCTCGCTTAGAGATTCTCAAAGTTGGCGAAGCTGGTAAACCCACTCTATTCACCATCAAACGTGGCGATGAGGAAATGAAACTCACAGTCATACCGCGTAAACCTCTCAGCCCTAATGACAAAATAACAAGCTTCGGTATGGAAATGGAGTTCGATGAATCTCTCATCAGCGAGCAAATCATCCACCCAGGCCCATGGCAACAAATCGTAGATAGTGCACTGGTCATGAAAAAGACTCTCCAGCTTGTGACATCCAGCTCCTCTAGCATTGGTGTCGATCAGCTCGCTGGGCCCATAGGCATCGGTAAAGGTTACTTTGACATGCTTACTTCCTCCCCTGACGGCTGGAAGATCGCCCTCGCATTTACCGTGCTATTTAACATCAACTTAGCGATTCTTAACATGCTCCCCTTCCCTGTGCTGGACGGTGGTCACATCACTCTATCACTCCTCGAAATCATCGCGGGCCGCCCAGTACAAGCTCGCGTGCTGGAGTTTATCCAGACAGGCTTCGTGCTCATGATCTTCGGGCTTTTCCTCTACATCACTTCTAAGGACGTAGGTTCGCTTATTCCTGGTGGGAAAAAAGCGGATCAAGAAATGAAGTTTGAACCCAGCAAGTAGAAGCTAGAAAATAAGCACCTTACTCACCTCTAACACTCACTTGGCGGAATGCCTCGTAGAGCACAATACCTACTGAGGTCGATAAATTCAGACTACGTGTAGAATTTTCTAACATCGGAATGGTCAGGCAATCATCTTGATTGTTATCGAGCAGACGCTCTGGCAGCCCCTTGGTCTCACAGCCAAACACCAGATAATCTCCATCTACAAATTCCGCCTCCCAGTGCGGTCTCTCGGTCTTTGTCGTCAGTAAATAAACACGCGCATCACTCCCTATACCTGCGCGAAAATCCTCCCAACTTTCCCAAACCTTCAGATCTACATCTGGCCAATAATCTAGCCCCACACGGCGCACCTGCCTGTCATCTAAGGAAAATCCTAAGGGCTTCACCAGATGGAGCCTAGCTCCAGTGGCCAGACAAAGCCGCCCAGCAGCACCGGTATTGTGAGGGATTTCTGGCGTAACGAGAACAACATTTAGCATGCCCATAGTAGGCGTGATCACAGCGATACCCGCAAGCACAGATTCAACCCACCGGTGATCTGAAAAATTGGCGGACGAGCTTGTATTTTAAAAAGTGGCGGTATTTTTCGAAATCTAAATGCATATTTTGGGTTCAATGCCTGACAAGTGAGGTTTACTCTGATAAGCACTATGATACACTTCAAATTAATCCTATGAAACGAGTTATCATCGCCACATTTACAGGAGCCCTCATCGCCTTTGTATGGGGATTCATAAGCTGGGTGCTTCTCGACTGGCACACACCCTCCACCTTCACAAACGCCGATAATGTAGCGGAAGTGATCAAAGAAAATGCCCCCTCACATGGAGTTTACATGCTCCCCCTCAATGAAAATGAAGAGGATCAAGCCGCAGCCATCACTAAAGGACCATTTGTCTACGCAACCATTCGCCCGGGCAAACTTAATCAACCATGGAGTATGACCAACTCCATGTTGATTTCTTTTGCTAATAACCTCTTATGTAGCTTTGTCATTACCATCTGCGTACTGCGCATCCGCGCCACCCGCTTTATCTCCCGCGCCAGTGTGGGTGCCACACTCGGTATATTTGCCGCCATCAGCATGGCATTACCACGCTGGAATTGGTTTGAAACACCCACCATCCACCTACTAGCGGACGCCTCAGATCCTATCATCGCCTACACACTCGCAGGACTCGTCATCGCAAGTATTATCAAAGCGCCCAAGGCACGGCGCATCTTCTCATAAAATCACGTTCTGACATCGGCACCTCTTGACAGGTAATTAATGTCACACAACACTGCCGCAGGCATGGAGAGAGAAAATGATATCCCCCGCCACATCGCCATTATCATGGATGGTAATGGACGATGGGCAAATGCACGTGGACTTCCTCGTGGCGAGGGACACCGCGCAGGTGCTGAGTCCGTACGTGAAGCCGTGGAAACATGCCGCCAGCTAGGTGTTGATTACCTTACCCTCTACGCATTCTCATCAGAAAACTGGAACAGACCCAAAAAGGAAATCGATTCACTCATGAAGCTTCTAGAGCGCTTCCTCCGCGAGAAGCTCCCTGAAATGCTCAAGCAAAACGTCCGCCTACACGCCATCGGCAGACTAGGAATGCTCCCTGAAAGCTGCCGCCAAGAAATCAATCAAGCCATCGAAAAAACCCGCAACAACAATGGCCTAAACCTCATCCTCGCACTCTCCTATGGCTCACGTGAAGAAATCGTAGATGCCACCCGTAATATCGCCGTCAAAGTAGCCCATGGTGAAATCTCCCCCGAGGACATTGATACCACACTTTTCTCCAGCCATCTTTACACCAGCAATATTCCAGATCCAGACCTTCTGATTCGCACCTCCGGCGAACTCCGTATTTCTAACTTTCTCCTCTGGCAAATTTCCTATTCTGAAATTGTGATTAGCCCCAAGAATTGGCCAGATTTCCGCAATGCCGATCTTCGCGCAGCAGTCGATGAGTATGCCCGGCGGCATCGGCGCTTCGGCACCGTCTAACAAACAACTAAACGCACCTCTCTTTCCTTTTATTTTGGACGACCCACAAACTATTCTCCTAGTTGCCCCAGATCTTGATTACCTTGAGTGGGCTACCAAGCACCTCGCTGCAAATGATCTTAGAATTCTCCGCTGTGACCACGCCGAGAAGGCCGTCAAAGTATGTGATACCACGCGCGTAGATCTCGTCATTACAGATCTCGTCTTACAGCCATTCGATGGTATGGCATTACTCTCTCGCCTGCGCGCTGCGCACCCAGCTATACTCGTCATCCTAACAGCAGCCTTCCCAACCACCGCTCAGATCATCGAAGCTACTCAAATGGGAGCTGAGGATATTCTCAAAAAAGAATCCCTCACCTTCGAACTACGTCAGGTGGTAGAATCTGCACTGCAAACACTCGAAGAACGCCGCACAGCAGGGGCCCCAAAGAAAAACAAACAAGCCACAGACTCACGCATAAAAATCGTAGGAAACTCACGCTCGCTGCAAGATGTATTTAAAATCGTAGGCCGCGTCGCCCGTACAGATGCACCAGTACTGGTATCAGGTGAAAGTGGCACCGGCAAAGAACTCGTCGCCAATGCAGTACATGAGTATTCCCCACGCTCAAAAAACACCTTCGTCGCCATCAACTGCGGAGCAATCCCAGAGAACTTATTAGAAAGCGAGCTATTCGGCCACGAGAAAGGCGCCTTTACTGGAGCCATTAATCGACGCACAGGATTATTCGAACAATGCGATGGAGGCACACTATTTTTAGATGAAATCGGCGACATGCCTGCACCCGTACAGGTGAAGCTCCTACGCGTCATTCAAGACGGGTCATTCACCCGTGTTGGAAGCACAGAGATGCAGCAGTCTGATGTCCGCATCGTAGCCGCAACAAACAAAAATTTAGCCGAAGAGGTCTCACGTGGTTATTTCCGTGAGGATCTCTTTTACCGCCTCAATGTCGTAGAGCTTCACCTCCCACCATTACGCTCTCGCAATGAAGACATCCCCTTACTTGCTGAACACTTCCTCCAACTAACAACCAAGCGTAACGGACTCCCCCCCATCAAATTCAGCACCGAGGCACTCGACTACCTTCAAGAACACCGCTGGCCAGGCAACGTACGAGAACTAGAAAACACCATCGCCCGCGCTTGCGCGCTTGCTTCCAATGATATGCTACTACCTTCTGATATTCAGTTTACACGAACATTCAGAGAACCAGAAAACACACTCACCAAAGATGCCCTTAGCCACCTTCGCTCCGTGGCTCCTGAAGGTGAAGAGTTTAGTAAATGGCTCCAAGATCAGTTAGGAAAATAACCTATAGGCTCCATCCATCATAGACCATCATTCCGCACGAGGATGGGCAGAATCATATGCCTCGCGCATACGCTCTTTAGTCACATGCGTGTAAATCTGTGTGGTAGATAGAGAAGCATGACCTAACAAAGTCTGCACACTACGCAAATCAGCACCATGATCTAACATATGAGTAGCAAAAGTATGACGTAATTTATGCGGCGTAACATCAAAGCCAATATCTGTAGCCGCAAGATACTTCTTTAACAGCATCTGCACAGAGCGCACGGAGAGTCTACGATTATTCGATTTTTTGTTTTTATTAATAAACAAAGGCCCTTCATGCACTCCCGCTTGCTGACGGTATTTTTGCATTGCCGCCATAGCGTGAGAACCAATAGGAACTAACCGCTCCTTATTTCCTTTTCCCACCACACGCAAAGTTTCCGAGATAAAATCTGCATCACTAACATCCAGCGCAACCAACTCGGAAACACGTAGCCCACTGGAGTAGAAAAGCTCAAGAATAGCCACATCACGCGCAGCCTGCCATGGCTGCGCACGTGACTCCGGCTCCATGCGTAGAGGCATTTCCAGCAGTTGTTCAATTTGGGACAGACTCAATACCACCGGAAGCTTCCGCTCAGGCTTTGGTAGCTGAATTTCTGCCAGAGGGTTCACTCCTAAACCACAGCGATGCACCAGATACTTGTAAAACGAACGCAATGCCGAGAAGCGGAGCCGAATTGTAGAGCGCGCTAGCTCCTGCTTCATCAACGCAAAAAGATATTGGCGAAAATCATCCGCCTTACAATCACGCCAAGACTGAAAGGCATCACCCCGCCATTGCTCGTAGGCATTCAGAGCATGACTGTAATTTCTCAAAGTACGCACAGAAGCATTCCGCTCCGTTCGCTGGAACTCCAAATAACCAGCCACATCATCCCGAGTTACGCTCATTATTTTAATATTCTAAACTATTTCCTCTAGAACCAAACTTTGAATTTACCTTATTTTTGATATTCTCACTATTTTTCCCTTATTTCCACGCTATAATTACATCCATGACAGCGCCAAACGCATTCCTCATATTTCTTTTGGCTTTTTCCGCAGTCACCGGATGGCTCATGCTCCGCGAGCCTGCAGCTACCTCTATGGCCAGCCCAACAAACTCTACCAGCACAGATACTAAGGTTCAAAAAAATGAAGTAGCACCAACTAACCAAACCTCTGTAACCACATCAGAACAGCAAGACCCCCTCCTCTCACGACTTATCAATACAAGTCTCCCCGTCTTCGAATTAAATCATGTTACACTTGGTGAGGCCATCGATTCCCTCCAACTCCGTGCCACCGAACTCACACCTAACACTACCGTCACAAAGTCCCTAAGCTTTAGCTTCAGTAATGAAGAATCCACCACAATCAACAAGCCCATCACACTCTACGCTGAGGATATTAGCCTAGCAGATGCACTTACCCTCATTTGTGAAAAAGCACAGTGTAACTGGGTAATAAATGACGATCAGGTACTGATTATTACCGAGTAACCAAGCCACCTATCCCCTAAGAAATAGACTCAAAGACACCACCGCCCAACAGATTTCCACCTTCGTAAAAGGCACAAATCTGCCCAGGTGTCACAGCACGCTGCGGCCGCACAAACTCCAACGCAAGCCTACCCCCATCCATCGGAGTAACAGTTACAGGCTCACTCTTCGCTCGATAACGAGGCTGCGCATCCACCCTGCAAACACTCGTAATGGCTTTATTAACCCAGCTCACAGAGCCCACGGTGCACTTTTGCACATAGAGCCCGGGAGTATTTTCCATATCCCAGCCCACAATAAGCTGATTTTGTTGAGCATTTTTCCCCACCACCACATAGGCCATACCATCACGTGGAGATGCCACACCATGCCCCTTCCGCTGACCAAGGGTATACAGATGCAGCCCCCTATGCCTCCCTAATACCTGACCATCAAGATTCACAATATCACCCGGCGTATCCGGAACATAATGACGGAGGAAATCATTCATCTTCACATTACCAATAAAACAAATGCCCTGGCTGTCTTTTTTCCCCGCCACTGGCAGGTTAAACCTTTCCGCCACACCACGCACCTGCGGCTTAAGCATCTCCCCACATGGAAAACGCGCACGGATCACTTGATCCTGCTCCATAAGCGCTAAAAAATAACTCTGGTCTTTATTAGGGTCTGCACCCCGAAGAATATCCGCCGTCCCATCCGCACGCTCGCGCCGCCTAGCATAATGCCCCGTGCCCACCGCTTCAAAGCCCTGACTCAATGCGTAATCAAGAAACACACCAAATTTCATCTCACGGTTACAGTACACATCTGGATTCGGCGTAATCCCACTCCGATAACCCTCCAACATGTAATGAACAATACGCTCACGATACTGATCAATCAAATCCACCACCCTGAACTCAATCCCCAAAGTCTGTGCCACCGCATGCGCATCCTCCACATCTTGCTCCCATGGACAATCCCCAGCAATACCATCCTCGTTAATCCAATTTTTCATATACCCACCCGCCACCTCATGCCCCTGCTCAAGGAGCAAGGCAGCAGCCACAGCGGAATCCACCCCACCAGAAAGACCTACAAGAATCTTCGACACGCCAGAGTGATAAATCGACAAAACCAAAACATCAAACCTCCAATCCAAGAACCGACAAGAAATTCTGAAAAATTCTGTCCATTTTGACTAAAAAAAGATACCTCATCTGCATGCCAGAGGCCACCCCAGCAGACCCAACTAAGGAGAAAAGTAAATTCTCCCCCTTCGCAGGCTGCTCCATCTTCATCATCGCCGGACTCCTAGCAGTAGGTATGATTAGCTTCACTTTCTGGATCGGCACCCGGATAGAAAAAACCATCGAGGGCTTTACACAGGAAAATCCAAAACCGATTGAGCAAATCGATCTCAACGGTAAAGAAAACCAACAAGTCACCCTCAAAAGCAAACTAGTCGAATTCCGCCACAAAATCGAAACAGAAAAAGCCGGCAAAATATCCCTTACACCAGAAGAGATCAATCTCGCCATAGCCACCTTCACCATCCTCAAACCTCAACGTGGTAATCTCCACGTCACAGCCATCACAGAGGAGGGTATCCGCGCCCAGATATCTAATCCAATCAACTCCAAGATGTCTAACATAATCTCTAAGGACAAGAGATTCCGGCATCTTAACGGCACTATTTTCATCCGCCCCGAGCTTGTAGAAAATGCTGTCTTCCCCCGTATCACCACCATCCAAGCCGATGGCGGAGGCTCCGTTCCTGATGAATTTAGACAACAAATATCAAAAACACTCCTAGCCCCATTCAAGGACGATCAAGAAATCGGCCCTCTTTTTACCCGCATTTCATCCGTCGAGATCAATGACGGCGCCATCATTTTAACAACCAACCCAGAGCAAAAAAATACAGAAACGCTCCCCACCACCGATACTCAACCAGTCTTTGAACGCTTTATGAAAGGCTTCGCTATCGTAGCCATCCTATTCCTTGCCATCATCGCCACAATTATCATCCTATCTCGCCGTAAAGCCGCCCAATCACAAACCACCAAACACTAATCACTGATTCCACCCTATGAATATTAACGAGAACTTCCTTAAACTAAAAGCTGGATACCTATTTCCAGAAATCTCACGCCGCGTCAACGCCTGGACAGATGCCAACCAAGAAAAATCAGACCGCCTCATACGCTGCGGTATCGGCGATGTCACCGAACCACTCCCTGAATCCGTTAGAGACGCTATGCACGCCGCTATCGATGAACAAGGCGTTGCAGAAACATTCCACGGCTACGGACCTGAACAAGGCTACGCCTTCCTGCGCGATGCCATCATAGAAAACCAATTCGAAGGCCTCAACATCTCAGCCGATGAGGTCTTCATCTCTGACGGCTCAAAATGTGATACCGGTAACATTCTCGATATCTTTGGCCCAGGGAACAAAATCGCCATCACAGACCCCGTCTACCCAGTCTATGTCGATACCAACGTCATGGCAGGCAACACTGGTGAAGCAGATGAAAATGGCGCCTACGAAGGGCTCGTCTACCTCCCCTGCACCGCCGAAAATAACTTCGTCCCCGCCATCCCCGAGGAGAAAGTAGACCTCATCTACCTCTGCTACCCCAATAACCCCACCGGCACCACCGCCACCCGCGAACAGCTCGAAGCATGGGTAGCCTACGCACGCACAAACCACTCCATCATTCTCTACGATGCCGCCTACGAGGCCTTCGTCCAAGACTCCTCCATACCACGTTCAATTTTTGAAATCGAAGGTGCACACGAATGTGCCATCGAGTTCCGCTCCTTCTCTAAAAACGGCGGCTTCACCGGAGTACGCTGCGCATACACCGTCATACCTAAAACACTAACAGGGAAATCTCCCTCTGGAGAAAAAATCAGCCTCCACTCACTATGGAACCGCCGTCACGCCACCAAGTTTAACGGCGCATCCTACCCAGTACAACGCGGAGCAGCCGCCATCTTCTCTCCAGAAGGAAAAGCACAAGTATCCGCACTCATCGAACACTACATGGGTAACGCATCCCTTCTAAGAACTGCATGTCAAGATGCCGGACTAACTGTTTTTGGTGGAGAAAACGCCCCCTACGTCTGGGTTCAATGCCCAGATGGCGTAGATTCCTGGGGAATGTTTGATAAGATGTTAGAAGAAGCTCAGGTAGTCATCACACCCGGAGCAGGCTTTGGCGCCGCTGGTGAAGGCTACTTCCGCATCTCATCCTTTAATACCCGTGAAAACGTAGTCGAGGTCTGTCAACGTATCACAGCTCTCAAATAACAAATAACGTAACCCACAAAAAACCCCTACTGGTTCATTCCAGTAGGGGTTTTCTATGGCTCTTTAATAAAAAATCTAACAATATTTTAGATTGTGTTAGCTAGAATGAATAATCAACACAAGCTTCTCACCCTCGCACGCATTCTCTCTGCAACCTCGTCATTTACTCCAGTAACAGCCACACCATCAATGACCGATAGCATCTTATCCTGAGTTAAAGAATCTACATCCGCTGGATTCTCTCTACACCATTCTTGTATATAATCACATTCTTTTGCCTTCGATGGCTGGCCACACGCTGCACAAATAACCTCAATGGCGAGTAGTCGAAACGTCTCATCCTCATCCAGTGGCGATGTCCACAGTAACTCTACCGCCACAGTAAGTCCACCTCCCCGGATAGCCTCAAAAATATTTAAAGCACTACCAGATGTATCTTTGAATAATGTATCTTCGTTCTGCATAATTTAAAATCGTTGTTCACCTTAAAGGTTAATTTACATTAAGGCAATAACAGAATCACCTCACAAAAATCAGACGTATTGCGCCAAGTAAAGCATTGATGATCTAATAGGTTGCATTTAATTGAAGTGTATCTTATTTAATAAAACGTTTAGGACGTGTCGCCAGATATACGACGCCTGATGGCTATTGAATATCAGAAATCTTTGATCCAAGAGAAGATGCCTTTGAAAACTCTAGCACTATATCTGGTTGCAACCATTCGATTGTTCTTCAGAGTCATTTGATACGCAGATAATGATTCGGATTATCAACAATAAATCGATCCACCTCTCGCGTATAAAGAAACTAGGTCATCGGCGTCGTCTCATAAAAGTCAACAAACCGAGAAAAACTAACATCACTGAACTCGGCTCAGGGATGGTTGCGATTGTGAGAACGAAGTCATCGCCACTAATATTTCCACTGCTGTTAATACTGGCCGCAAGACCGCTGCTTAGGTTATTGAAGATTGCTCCTCCAGTGTGTAGAGGCGTGCCCGTTCCGTTATTATTGATAAGAGTATAGTTGCCAGCTCCTAGACCTGTGAGGTCAAAAGAGAAATCAGCATCACGTAGAAGAAGTAGGTTCGCATTAACATTTATGGTAGTTGAGCTTCCAGAGGTAAAATCCCAGTTCACGTTAGTTCCATCGTAGGGGGCAACGGCATTAAAATTTATCCCATTGCTGAGATTGATCGTTCCTCCAGTAAGATTAATAGTAGCAGAGTCGAATGTCGTTTGGAGAGTTCCAGTGTTGATTATTCCTCCATTCATATTAAGTGCCCCCCCGAAACCTGCATCCGTATAGGCTCCGACCCCAATAGCCGATGAGTTAAATGTGCCGCCATTGATCGTTAATGATCCCGCAGCATTAAAACCGATTGATGCAGCACCCGTGTAGCTAACAGAAGACCCAGAGTTTAAAGTTAGCGATCCTGCTGTTGTAATACCGACAATAAGGTCATCGGCACTCCCGAGGACCGCAGAATTCAAATCCACCCCAAGCTTGTCGACAAAAGCGCGGTCTCCTGTAACGAAGGGTATTAAGTCCCCCTCCCAATTAGCTCCAGTATTGTAGTCAGTTCCCATTCCACTTGGGCCACCGTCAAAGCGAATAGCTGCTGCTTCAGATTGAGGAGTCGCCATAACCGAACAAGCTATCACGTATAGAAGGGGAAATGTTTTATTCATATGAGTTATATATTATTATTTGAGTTAATTCATGTCAGTCAATTTTAAAATATATATGCTAAGTCAATCCTACCTCAGAACGCCATTTATATCCAATTACTTTGACCGATTCATCGAGATTAGATGTGTGAGTTGTATTCTTCATTCCATGGAGAACGTCAAAAGCCATCCATCCACTACCAGAGGGCTAACTTTGATTTCAGGTTAAAGTTTGTAATTGTCATTAAAATTTAGACTCAAGGCACTGTAGTGGAACTAAGAATAATAGTAATAACGCTGTAATGAATCCAGCAGTAGAACTTTGCATCACCGTAGATGCAGGAGAAAGACCTCCCAAACCATCTCTTAGAGTAAATACTCTATAAACGCATAAATTGTTTCTAACATAACACGATCAATAATATTTTTTGTATTTATGTTGTTTTAGCAGAACGTAGAGCTCAATACCTTCTTGAAATGCAAAGATGGATAAAACGGATCGCCCTTCAGTAGCCCAAAATTGCGATCCACTACCTTCTGCACAGATGCTGGCAAAGAGTTATACGTCTTCCAAAACTTTGAGGTAGCTACATGCTTCATAGCTCCTTATCACGACCAACCCTAAAATCCGCCAAGGCTTCTGAAGCCAATTTTTCTAACTTCCCACTCACGATATCTCTCTCAATCTGAGCATCTCACGTCGCTGCCTCGTAACTGGAAAACCAATCATGAAAAGCAGCGAGCTTATTCTTGCTGAGTCGCTCTACCGCCGCATGTAAAACAGTCATAAGCTGAGCATGGTTTTTCACTCTCAAAATTTTCTGGCTACGAAATTGTTAACGGCCGGGTGCAGATCCATGTTAGGAAAAATTAATACCCCCCAGCACCCCCCGAATTATTGCTGGCACTTCGTCTCCACATCAACACTGTCAGCCAAAACCCAAAAGCTAACAATATATCGTTATCCCAAGTTCCAGAAATGCTAGATCGCCTTGTGAAAGGGTGCTTAGGAGAAATACACACATCAAATCCATCACCACTTAAGTCCATCTTACGTCCTAGCGGCGTTGCGGCGTTGCGGCCGTCAATTTCACGACATGAGAATTTGAAATAACTGAAAAAGAACGAGTCATAAAACTGTCTTTAGTAGCAGTTGCAATAGATCTTGAGCCGTCTGCCAGATTCCATACAGGGCTAATAAAACCCTTTTTGTTAATAGTGAAAAATCTACCCTGAACATCTATAGACCCAGATTCACCAGCTCCATCAAAACTTACATATGCGATATCGTTTCGTCCTGAAATTTTAAAGTTCCAAGAGCAAATACCGATGGGATTGCAGTTTATCATCATGGCCTAACGTATAGCTCAACCGCCGCCTGTAAAACAGTCATAAGCTGACACACTACACGAGGAAAATTGAATCGAATCTAGCAGTTTGAAACCATTGTAAAAAAGCTCGCCGTTCTTTGATAAGCAAAGAATTGTTGGGGGGTGTTTCAAAGAGCCGTATCACGTCTTCTAAACCGAGACGGAAGAGGCTTTTACGCTTGGCCGCTGCCGATGTTTTTTTTCCTGTTACCCGTAAATGGCACCCCCATGCAAAGCTTATTAAA
>CALBVY010000071.1 GCA_937969495.1 uncultured Verrucomicrobiales bacterium
GATTTTTTCCCGATGTTGGTAAGCTATAGACCTGCACTTTTGAATATCTATGTAGAATCAAGCAGTGATGAACCCGAAAAATCACACTTTTGCAGACTCGCTGTAGTTCCCGACTACCGCTCATGACCACGGAGGCATCAAGCTGAGCTTCGATGACTGATGGCCGCTGGCGGCTTCATCACGATTGATATCGCCACGGTATTCTTGGATATCGAGTGTTCCAATGAAGTCTGCTGCGAGTAGTGCTGTGAAATCCTGACTTTTGGCTGCACGGGTGCTTTTGGCATCATTGGCAGAGATAGTGAGGTGGTCTGCGAGAGCTTGGGTGTTTCTTTTCAGCACCTGAGTATCGCTGAACCACCAGAGGAGACTACCAGCGCTCGCTAGGAAAACGATGGCTATGGCAATGGATGATTTTTTAACAGAGGGATAAAACTGCTATAGCTAGAGGGCTTGATCATGTCTCGCGCTCTCGCACGCTCGCGGAGTTCTTCGGAAATATTGTTTGACTGCATCCAAGCTTCAGAGGCAGCGGCATCTTTTTGATACCAGCCTGAAAGAATACGCACGTAGCAGGAGTCCTGGGCTTTTGCATTCTGAATGGTGGGAACTTTTGCAAGGGCGAGCTGAGGATTGCTACTGGCTGCGTTCCAGATAAACCCGTCGGCAACACGATCGTAGCCATCACTATCAGTCAGAGTATCTAGCCACTGTGATGCTTGCTCGGCATTCTCATGTGCGAACCCGCCAATGAGCGTATAAGCGGCTTGAGTTTTATCCTTTCCGGAGAGTGTTTCTGTCCATGCGACGGCAGAGGCTACATCCTTATTTACCCATTTGGCTACAACTTTGCCTATGGCGCTATTACGTGCGTCTCCAGCGTCGAGAGTAGTAACCCATGTGGCGGCAGATTCAGGGTCTTGGCGTGCTAAGCGATCTGCGATGCGAGAAGTGGCACTTACGCGGAATCTTTCATCGTCAATACTTTCTAACCAAGTGGTGAACTGTTCCTGACCTTGGCGGATGATATACGGGAGGATTATATCGAGAGCATCACTACGCTCGTTACTGTGTGGCATGCTGTTCATGACGTCGCTTGCCTTTTGAGGATCAGAGTTGACGAGACCCTGGATGATACCAATGAGCAAAGGGTTACCTCCATCACCATCGTATTTGGACTCAGCCCACTGAAGTGCATCATCTGGATTATCTGCCGCCCAACTGGCTAGAATCGTTTGGTTAACATAGCGAGACTCGGGATATTTTCCAGCATACTCCAGAGCTGCAAGAGGGTCAGCCTTAGCCCATGCGTGAAGTAGCATGCCGTATTCGCTTAGTCGGTCTTTAAACCCTGATTTACCGACTTCGGCGACGACTTGCTCAAAATCGTTTGGCCCGAGCGTTTTGATGAGGGCAAGCAAACTATTGGCTCGATCGAGGGGGTCTGTTTTACCCATGATATCGGTGAAGCTTAATTGGCTGCTTGAGCCTGACGAAGATGAAGTGCGAGAGCCAGAACTTGCTCGGGAGCCTGCCGCTGATGAGCTGATTTTTGAGCGGTATGATGGTCTAGCATCTCTAACTTGCTCCTGTGAATCAGCGGTTTTTTGATTCTTAGAGTTAACTTTGGCAGCAATGATGTAGGTAACTGCTAAACTTAATATCCAGACGATAGAGAAGATGATAGCTTTTGATTTCATAAGTGTAGGTTAGTGGTGGGGAGAGTATTAATATGCCTTGCTATGGATATGCCTTGCTATGGCTGATGACTTTTTCCCGGGTCTTGTGTGAAATATTTTGGTTATCCATCCATACGGCAGCTGCAGTGGGGTTTTTACTATACCAGCGACTAAGTATGTACTTTTGGCTTCTGTTGTGTTTGGAGGTGTTTTTGATTGTCGCAATTTTTGACAGTGCGAGTTCTGGTCGATTACTGAAGAAAGCTGTTTTGGCAAACTGATCAACTATACTTGAATACGTACTGGATTCAGTAAAATTGTTGATCCATTGCGATGCTTGTTCAAGGTCTTGTATGCTATATTCTGCAATGATTGATTCTGCAGCGGTATCTTTTTCATAATTTTGCAAGCTTTCGGTCCAAGCGATCGCTGATGTGAGGTCGCTTTTTGCCCATTCGCCAGCAACGGCTGGAATGAGTGCTCGGTTCTCAGACAAGGCCCATTGGGCAGCGGTTTTAGGGTCTTGGCGGGTAAGAAGCTTTATGATTTCTTTAGCAGCTTTACTCCGAAATTCTTGATCCTTGATGTTTTTTACCCATTCATTAGCCTGATTTGGACCCTGTTTTGCAATGTAGGGTATGATAGCGAGTAGCGAATAATGGCGATCCGTGCTGTTTTGTATCGTATGGAATATCTCAGTAGCGCGTTGGAGATCAGAGACGGCGATGCCACGGATGATGCCTGCCAATGGATATTCTTTTCCATTGCGGTGTTTATTATTTTTTACCCAATGGAGTGCGGCATCAGGATCATATTCTGCCCAGCTGGCTAAAATTTTGCGTGGTGTAATAATACCTCGATGTCGATGTTTGGCTATTTGATCAAGTATACCTAATGGATCTGCTTTAACCCATGCGTTTATCACCATATCGTATTCGGTAAGTCGTTGATATGCTAAGCCGGAAGTGTAGAATGCTGTAGCAACTTGTTGAAGCCCTTCTGGTCCCAGAGTTTTGATCAATGCTAACAAACGAGTAGTTCGCTCGGCAGAATCTTGTATTTCGATAATTGACGTGAATTCCGCCTGCGGGTCTTGCTTTCCAGAAGAAATATTACGACGTGCGCTAGATTTGCGTTGTGCGTGTGTGGATTTGCTGCCAAGGGAGGAACTAACTTCTGTGCTGTTCTCGGTAGCCGTTTTTTCTAATTTAGATGAATTCACTTTGGCTCCAATGACGCAAGCGAGGGCAAAGGAGATGAGCCATATGGCTGATAAGAGGGTGGTTTTTGGCTTCATAGATCGTGGTAGACATAAAGGTTTTTAGAAAAAGATCAGTATTTTTTTGAGGAATGAGAAAAATACGCTGTAGGAGGTTGCCAAATAGGAACGAAAGATATACATGGAGGCATGAATTTACTTACTAAAGATTCAGCTGTCATGGAAAAGACCAAGGATCTGTGCGAAGCAATTGCGCAGGACATTGAATTTGTGGCTCTCCAAGGGCATGTTGAGCGATTCCTTGAGGATGATGCGGCTAAACTCCAGTATCAGTCTGTCCATGAACGTGGGGAAGAGCTTCACCAGAAGCAGCAAGCTGGTGTTGAGCTCAGTGAGCGTGAGATCAAGGAATTTGAAGAAGCTCGTACGCAGCTTTTGGATAATGAAGTGGCGCGTGACTTCATGGATGCTCAGCAGAACCTTCAGACACTTCAGCAAACGATTACGAAATACGTAGGTATGACCATGGAGTTAGGTCGGGTTCCTGAGCCAGAGGATATGCAGGAAAATAACGGTGGTGGCTGCTGTGGTGGTGGCTGTGGCTGTGACTAGATCATTGTGGTGAATCCCCACCAATATATCTTTATACCGCGATAATCCCATATTTACTAAGTATCATTCTATGAGTGCCGCAGAAGAGAAACGTGCTCTGTTCAATGAGCAAATGAACCAATGGGTTTCTCGGCAGGGTTTATGGTTTCAGCTCAGGCATGCTGCTGATGGACAGACCTTGATTTCTCGAATACTGGGGATTTTGATGCGGTGTGTGGTGTTCTTAGTGATAGCTGCCATTGGTTTTTTGATTTATCTCATTAAGCGAGTGGATAGTGATGGCTTCCGTGAGAACATACGAGTTGCTGTAGAAGATACCTTCAAAAGCCAGGAGTGCAAAGTAGGTGTTTTCAGAAGAGATCGGCAAGTGGCCAACTTAGGCTACGTGAAAATGAAGGGCGGTGACGCGTCTTTTTTCCATGATTTAGAGGCAAGGGGCATCCGAATGAATATGAAATTAACCGATGGCCTATTCGGCTCTTGGGATGGTCAAAGCCTGATCATGCATCAGCTCGATGCGGTGATTAAATCTGGAGGTAGCGATGATGCTGATGCAGCGACATCTTTTGCAGCTCTTTTTGTGGAGCAAGAAGAATTTGAGTTTGAAAGAATCGAATGTAAAGATACCACGATTTCTTGGGGGTATTCTGAGTATCATAGAGGGTCTATTAAGGGGAGTTACCTAACGGCTGGGCGTGAAGGTAATGGCTGGAGGCTTGAATTTAAAGGAGGGACATTCTCCCAAAATTGGTTCAGAAACTTAGCCATTAAAAAAATGGTTATACACTGTCACCCTCAAGGTTTTAGTATTCAAGAGGCTGAGCTAGTGGCTGGTGATGGTAGAATCACATTCCGTGCGAGTATGGGCTCTGGGAGTCAGCCAAGTGTGAAGGGTACGATACAGATGGAATCTATACCGATGGAGTCATTGCTCTCGCAGAGTTTTGCTAAGTGGATTCAGGGAACAATTTCTGGTAAAGGCTTGATCAGTGGCTCGATCAATAGCCAAGAGGGAATTTTGCTGGATCTTGATTTAGGATTTCAAAATGATGATGTTACCTTTGTGAGAGATCATATTGCTATTCTCTCCTCGCTTACGGTCATTGATAATTATAATAGCTATCGGAAAATACCTTTTAATGAAGGTACATTCAATATTCGGACAGGTGGTAATCAGCTAAAAATCAGCGAATTTAATGTGAAATCTGGAGATTTACTTCACTTGAAAGGAAATGTTGATGTCAGGCCGCCAACGGATGCTGAAATTGCTGAAGCTCTTGAAGTTTCTGATGTGAAAAAAGTTACCAAAATTCTGAAAAATAATTGGCTAGATACAGAGCGGAAAAACCAAGACTTGGCAGCTAATTCTGCGCTTTCGAAAGTGAATCAAAACACTACAGGTGATGTGATCAAGACTGCGTTGAAATCATCAGTCCTTGCGCAGCTGGCAATTATGCGATTTGACGGCAAGCTACAGTTAGGTCTTGCAGGTGATGTCTTTGATAAATCTCCAAAGCTCAGAGCCGCCTACCCAATAGACCCTATGACGAGTAGAATCTGGCTTGATGTGCCTATGGAAGGTCGCTTGCAGACGTTAACACTTAAGCAAGCAGAAGAGCTATACACTCTTGGGCGAAAAGCTGCTAGTGACTAGTGCGTAGCGCTAGTCATGCCTAGTGAGGCATAGACTTCTCGTGTGGCTTTACTTTGGTTAAGTGTATAGAGGTGGATGCCATCCACGTCATGGTCTAGTAAGCCTGTGCATTGCTCGGCAGCATGATGAATCCCGACTCGTTCTACTGCCTCTTGATGATCCCCAGCGCGATTTAATGCACGGAGTAATCTGGCAGGGAAATGCGCACCGCCAGCGAGCTCTGCCATGCGGTGAATGCCCTTGGCTGAGGTGATGGGCATAATGCCGGCAATAATGGGAACATCAATCCCTGCAAGCCGACAGCGATCTCTGAAATCGAGAAAGTCATGGTTGTCAAAAAAGAGCTGAGTGCAGATATAGTCTACTCCTGCATCCACTTTTTCTTTGAGATAATCCATTTCCAGAAGTCGATTGGGTGTATCGGGGTGACCTTCAGGGAAAGCAGCTACTCCGATGCCAAAGCCACGTGGGTCTGGGTGTATTCCTGATGAGTTAAAATCCTTGATATGTCTGACCAGATCGACTGCGTAAGGAAAGGCATCAGCGGAGCGATCATATTGGCTGGCACTTGCTGGGGGGTCTCCACGGAGGGCCAGGATATTGCCAATGCCTGCTTCCGCATAGCGCGTTAAGGTCTCAGTGATGTCGTCTTTACTATGTTCGACACAGGTGAGATGAGGGATAGGGGGGATACTGGTGGATTCTTTGATTTTCAGCACCAGATCATGAGTAAGCTCACGCGTGGAACCTCCAGCACCGTAAGTGACACTGACAAATGAAGGCTCACAAGATGAGAGGTCACGAATGGTGTCATACAGTGTGTTTGCGGCATTAATGCTCTTCGGGGGGAAGAACTCAAATGAAAAAGTAGGCCGTTTGCGCTGGAAGATGTCTTGAATGTGCATGACGTGAGGGGTTTATCCCTAATCGACTAGGAAAACGAAATAAAAAAATAATTACTATCGCAACTGCTAATTATCTGTGGTGTTTAATGAGTGCTTTCGGAGGAGTTGCCAGTCCTTTTACTGCCTTTATAATAAGGCTTAAACACTAGTTGGCTGTTACCCGATCTTATTTCTGCAGCATTTATTATATCAGCCATATTCTACTCAAATCTATTTAGTATCTCATGAAAACTGTGATTATAGCTACATCTCTCGTGTTAACTTTCTGGTCGATGCCTATCTTGTCCGTATGTGGACAATCAGATCGTCCTGAGGGTGATGGTCACAGACACGGAGAGCATAAGGGAGCAAGTGAGAGAATGAAAGGTCGCGGCTATGGATTCAACAAACTTGATCTTAATCAGGACGGGGTATTGAGCTTTGAGGAATTTTCCCAGGCAGAGCGTCTCGTGCGTCTTGAGGCGAAAGGGCAGCGCAAAATCTTTGATTTGCTTGATCAAAACAAAGATGGGCAGCTCCAAAAATCAGAGCTAGCACCTAGTGAGCCACGTATGATTAAGGTTTTGAAAAAAACTTTTGTCAAATTAGATGCTGATAAGAATGGGGCATTGGATTTCACCGAGTTTTCAGAGTCCCGGCTAGTGGCGAAAAAACCTGAGAAACAACGCAGGATGCTATTCAAACATCTTGATCGTAATCAAGATGGTGGGCTGAACCTTGATGAACTCAAACCTCGCAAGCCTCTTGATAAGGGAATGAACCTCGATTTTTCAAAGCATGATAAGGATCAAAGTGGTGGGTTAGATTATGCCGAGTACTCTGAGCTTCCTTTTGTTAGTAAACTTCCTGAGGAACGCCGAGAAAAACACTTTGAAAAAATTGATGCCAATAGTGATGGGATAATTTCAGTAGCAGAGATCCGCTCAGCGCATAAACGCCGTCCTCGCAGGGGTGGGGATGGGAGACCGCCACGTGCTAAGCATGGGAGATAGGCTACGCAGAAAAAGAAGCGTGGGGGTTTTCTCCAGCGTATTGTTATTGAGAAGAGCTCTCGGTGTCCTCGTTCATGAGGCGGCAAATACGCGGGATTTATTATTTTTGCCATTGAAAATCGAAGTGCTTGGAAGTAGTCTATTCTTACCTCGATTCTGATCATTGGATAGTTAACCCAGAGATCCGAAGGCATATTTGTACCTGTATTTTTGAATAAAGAGGGTGTTTGTCACCGTTATCTCTTTATCAAGATGATCAACCATACCTCCCTACGTTTTACCTATTTGCAGAGACATAAGATCGGCTTTCGTGCTGGATTTATTGCCCTTCTTGTAAGCTTTACCTTAGCTCCGTTACTTTCTGCTAAGCTATTCCCATTTAATGAGGCTCAGGCGCCTGCCACCAAGGAAGATCTGATGGCTATTCAGCAAACATTAATGGAGAGTTCAGATCTGGTGCGCAAGGCGACCGTGAGTCTTGCTATTGGAGAGGGATTTGGAAGTGGTGTGATTGTCTCTCCAGATGGATTAATTCTAACGGCTGCACACGTCACGGCAGGTGTTGATAAAGATCTCACCGTAATTATGAATGATGGCACCAGACTTAAGGCCATTTCTATGGGGCTAATTTCAAATACAGATGCGGCGATGATGCGGATCGTTGAAGAGGGTGAATACCCTTATGTGGAGATCAATAAGAGCAACGATTATAAATTAGGCCATTGGGTATTTGCTCTTGGACATTCAGGTGGCTTTGATCAGCCACGTGGCCCTGTGCTTCGCCTCGGGCGCATTGTTAAAGATTCCGAGACTACGGTGCATACGGACTGTAAGGTGATTGGCGGTGATTCTGGCGGGCCTCTTTTTGATATGAAGGGGCGTTTGATCGCTATTCACAGTCGCGTTTCTAAAACAATGGAGGAAAATATGCATGTGCCGATGCGGGAATATCTAAGGCACTGGGAGAGTATGAAGAGCAATCAGTTCATTGGTAATGGCCCTTTTGCTAAACGCCCAGTTAAAGGTAGTGGTTTTATCGGCATCGGTAGCGCGGATACGGAAGATGGTTTACGGGTTGAGGAAGTTGGAAATGATTCACCTGCGCAGCAAGCAGGGCTTGAGGTGGGGGACATCCTCCTTTCGATCAATGGTGATAAGTTAGAGGATAAGGCCGGGCTGAAATCGGTGCTTAAGGAGATGGCAGAGGGCGATAATATCGAGCTAGAAATCATGCGTAAAGAGAAGGTGAAAACCATTAAACTCAAACTGGGAAAACGTTAATCGTATTGAATGAGAATGAACAAGATACACATTTACAGATCTATTTCGGCAGCTGTTTTACTCTCACTGACGATTACGACAGCCTATGCTCAAAACGTTCTCCCCGGAAACCTCAGAATCAATGGTAAGTCCGTCTGGGAAGCATTTGAACCACAGCGTCAAGTGCTACAAACAAGCTCTGCGGTAATTTACACAGATGGGCGCTCGCGGGTTATGAAAATCTACGGCACTGTGGTTAGTGAGGATGGCTATATCCTCACCAAAGCTAGTGAGATAGAAGGTGTGAGTGAGCTTACCATGCGTATTGATGATGAACTATATTCAGAGGTAAAGGTGATTGCTAAAGATGACCAGTGGGATGTCGCAATGCTTAAGATAGAGCCTGCGCAGCCACTTATACCCATTACTCTAAGTCAGCTTGATGAGGTTAAGCAAGGTTCGTGGGTTATTTCTAACGGATCTACGACACGCGCTCGCCGGAGGGTGAAAATTGGTATCGTCAGTGCCAATGCGCGTCAAATATCACCACCTGACACCGGTGTCATGCTCGGGGTAATACTCTCCGAAGTAGAAAAAAATGGCTTAAAGATTAAAGAGGTCACGCCACAAAGTAGTGCTGAAAAATCAGGGCTGGTAGAAAAAGACATTATCCAGTCCATTGCTGGGCAAAAAGTCACCACGCGTAAAGATCTTCTCAAACTTCTGAAAGATAAAAAAGCAGGAGATAAAGTCATAGTAGAATTCCTCCGTGATGGAAAAAATAAAAAGCTCTCCGTGGAGCTAATGGCTAGACCTCAGACGCCTGAGCGGATGACGAGAAATGATTATATGAGTGGTGGGTTACTCGCACTTTCTAAACGGAGATATGACTTTCCTCGTGTGCTTCATCACGATACGCCATTGAGTAAAGATAGAATAGGTGGGCCACTGCTAAACCTGGATGGAGTGTGTATTGGTATGAATATTGCGCGAGCTAGCCGTGCAGCCAGCTTTGCTATCCCAGCGAGAGAGCTGAATGACCTCATTACCCAAATGAAGCAGTGAGTCATTCATGATTAAGCTGAACCTAGATAGTGGGGTAATCCCCAAAATATCAATGTATCATCTTACTTGAATATCTTGATGGCAATTTTCCTTGTATCGCCATCATGCTTACTGGCAGTGTGCTGCAGAGCAAAAACAATCACTCATGACTTCTGCCAGCCACTTCACCGCACTCCGCAAGTTTCTTTACTTATTGTTAATTTTCCCTCTAACCACTGCAACGGCTTTTGCTGGAACGGTCGATGAAGGGCTTGATAATGCACTGGGTCCGATAGCGGATTTTCTAGATGGTGTTATATTTTTTTCACTTAATGTGGCAGGTCAGGGGCTCCCTATCGTTCTCATTTTTCTGGGAGGAACAGCTATTTTTCTCACGATCTACTTCAAGTTCGCCAATGTAAGCTCCATCGGAACTGCTATCAAAACAGTGCGAGGAAAGTATACGGCACCTGATGCTCCTGGGCAAATTACCCATTTCCAAGCTCTTTCCGCTGCTCTCTCTGCAACTGTGGGTTTGGGAAATATTGCTGGTGTGGCGGTAGCTATTGGTCTGGGTGGTCCAGGTGCTACATTCTGGATGATCCTGATGGGGTTATGTGGCATGACCACCAAGTTCTGTGAGTGCACATTAGGTGTGAAATATCGTAAGATAGATAGTAAAGGTAGAGTGAGTGGCGGTGCCATGTATTACCTTAGCGAGGGTTTGAAGGAAAAAGGTTTGGCTAAGCTCGGATTGATATTGGCTATTTTCTTTGCCGTTATGTGTATTGGCGGTGCTATTGGTGCGGGGAACATGTTTCAGGTAAACCAAGCGGCATCCCAGATATCAGATTCGTTTGGTATTTTTCAAGAAAGCAAAATAGGCTTCGGGATCACTCTATCCATTTTAGTAGGTTTGGTGATTATTGGAGGTATTGTTTCCATTGCTCGAGTTACTTCGATTTTAGTTCCATTTATGTGTGGTATGTATGTGCTGGCTACACTTGTTATTCTGTTCGTAAATGCAGACCAATTAGGTGATGCAATTTCACAAATCATTACAGGTGCATTTGCACCTACAGCCATCGGTGGGGGGCTGGTGGGAGTACTTATTCAAGGTATCAAACGTGCAGCTTTCTCAAATGAGGCAGGTATAGGTTCAGCTCCTATCGCGCACTCTGCGGTAAAAACAGAAAAACCAGCGAGTGAGGGAATGGTTGCTTTGTTAGAGCCGTTTACAGATACAGTGGTGGTCTGCACCATGACTGCGCTTGTGCTTATTGTAACTGGCTCGTGGAAGGTAGATGCTATCGTTGAACAAGAATCTGTGGCTCTTTATGCCAAGCCTAACACTGAATCCATTATCGTTCAGGAGCTGGTTAAAGGGGAGGAACTTCGCATCTCAGGTAAAGACGAAGATGGGAAATTTGGTGAAGTGCATCGTGAGAATAAAGATTCGGTTTGGGTTGAAATGGAAACTGTAAAGTCACTAGGCGGTATCCAAAAAACCTCCAGAGCCTTCGAAGGTCAGTTCACCTGGTTCCCTAAGTTATTAGCAATTGCCGTGCTCTTGTTTGCATTTTCTACAATGATTTCATGGTCTTACTATGGCGAACAAGCGGTCAATTATCTATGTGGAGGGAACAATCCGGCGGCTATTCTCATCTATAAGTTATTTTTCTGTGGGTTTGTAGTTGTGGGCTCAGTAGCTTCTTTAGACAACGTTCTTAAGCTTTCAGATGCCATGCTGTTTGCCATGGTTATTCCTAACCTGATAGGTGTCTACCTGCTATTACCTGTTGTGAAAAAGGAACTGAATATTTTCCGTAAACACGTTGACGAAATCGAGGGTAAATAGCCTTTTTAATCATGTCTAACACACTTAATTTCCGCCGTGCCAAGCTGGAGTCTCTTTCGTTAGCGCGGGTGGGGAATCCCTTGCGCTCGGAGCCGCTAAAGACTTCTAAAGAGCTTTGCCGCTTTTCTGATGAAGATAAAGCCCTGCTTACGCCCTCGTTCCTCAAGCCGTTTAAAAACCTTGAGCGGCGTGCTTTTGATCACCATTCATCGTTAGAACTCAATGAAGTCTATCGCTATGCAGGTGCTATTTTTGAAGACTCTTCTCAGCTAGCACAGCAGGGGAGAAAAATCGCGCGGCACCTCTACAACACCTCCAAGCATCCCAATATCAAATCTGGAGATCTCTGCGTGGCACTGATTGATGATTTGTTAGTAGATGGTGAGCCGTGTCAGGCTATCAGTATTATTAAGTCGGAGAGCCGGGTGCCATTTCTTGAAGTTGCAGATTCAGATGGAGATTTACAGCTGATCACACACCAAGGTATATCGCCAGATAAGATTGATAAAGGCTGCCTGATTGCGAACTGTGAAAAGGAAGGGGGCTTTCTCGTTTACACGTTTGATAAAACCAGCTCCGGTACACATTTCTGGATGCGTGATTTTCTTGGAGTGAAATTTCGGAGAGACGATGATTTCATGACCAAGCGCTATGCGGATATGTGTGTTTCTTTTGCGAAAGAAGGGCTGCCGGATGAAATGGCAGCGGAGGAGAAGTGCCGAGTGGCGAATAAAGCCATTGAGTATTTTGAAGAACGTGATGAATTTGACCTGAAACATTTTCGCGAAGAAGCCTTACAAGAGCCTGAGATTATTGAGAAATTTGATGAGTTTCGAGGACTTCAGGATGAAGAAGGTGGTGAGGCTTTAGATGAAAAATTTACCATTGATAAAAAAATCGCCCGAAAGGCAGGAAATCGCTTTCGTAGCACGATCAAGTTAGATACAGGCGTCAATTTAAGTTTTTCTCCTGCATTTAAAGAAGCTGATGAATCAGCCTTTGAGCGAGGTTTTGATGACAAAAAACAGATGAAATATATCAAGATTTACTATCAGGAGGAAATCTAGTTATC
>CALBVY010000072.1 GCA_937969495.1 uncultured Verrucomicrobiales bacterium
AACTTCGCACAATGTATGTAATGCGTGGTTTTGTGGTAGTGGGTCAGTTTGAAATTCCTACCGTACAGCCTTGCTTGCCTTTTCTCTCAGCCAGTGGATAATTAAGCCATGGTCTGCGACAACGACAACCCGCCAACAGAAAAGCCCGCCCCAAAGGACGAGCCTGTTCCAAAGTCCACGGATGAGAAGTCACCCGAGGAAGAAGGCGTTGAGTCTGCCAACGATGTCATGAAGAAGTTTCTGGAGAAGTCTGAAGATTAATCATCTAGAGCCATCTCTATTGTATCTCCCAGCTTGGGCGCTACCCTTTTTAGGAGTTTGTGAAATTCCACCTTATTGTATGCGGTTGCATCCATTAGTGTGATCACCTTGAGGATATGTTCTTTCAGTTCAGGCACTCCGTGATCTGCCGTTAAGAATTGGTGATGCTTATGGCGCCTATTACCTTTCGTAGTTTTAGGGTTCAACTCCCTTAGCTTCGTTTTAATGCCTGGAGCAAGCCTGTCGTAAATGATGTCATTTACCCAATGACCTACAAACTGAGGCCGTTTTAACCCAATGTATGTTTCATACCCTTTGGTTTTGAGCAATTTATCCCAAAATTCATCAGGGAATGTTTTTGACCACTTTCTTGCATGATCCTTCAAATATTTATCAAGTATCGTTTGAAGCGCCTTCTTATCGCGAACTTCTTGAAAGCCGGTAGCCTCATCTACAAGTGCAATAATACCAAGTTCACCAAAACCTTTTAGGAGAGTGTAAGCCTTCTCTGAAACAGCCAACTGGCTAGATCTACGTAGAGCGCCTTTTTTGTCGGCCTGTATCCAAATATCACATATTTTTGGTAGTATCGTAGCCTCGAAACCCTGTGCCTCATCCCCGCCTTTAGTCCTGTAACTTATTGGCTCTAATAGCATAGCGCGTGTTGCATCATCAATGTATGGGTCTAGGTAAGATGCTGAAACATACTCTGGAAGCATGGCGCCTCCTGCAGCTTCTACCTCTTTCTTCTTCTGCCAATATCTTCCAGCGCCTTTTACCCCCATAGCGAGAGCTAGACTACGGTGCGAAATCACTCTCCGTTCGTCCTCTAAGACAGCACAAGTAATATCCTTCTCTAATAAATTGATTGTTCCGTAATGAGTGGCCTCGGGAAGATGTTTATTCCATCTAGCTTTTGCCGCCTTTGCTGCCGCCTGAGACCTCTCCTCCTTTGTCATTTTTGAAGCGCGGGCAAAACCGCCTACCGCCTTCCCCTTTGGTTTTTTATTGTCCATGCGTGCATTTTACACTTGCACGCAAATGCCTGCAACAATAAAATGCACGCATGAATCGTCTGACAGTTGAACGTCGCGCAATGATACTTAAATGCCTTACCGAAGGAAACTCAGTCAGAGCGACAAGCCGCCTCACCTCTGCCAGCAAAACCACTATTCTAAAGCTAGTGTCCGAATTTGGTGAGTTCGCAACATGGTTCCAAGACAAGGAGTTGGTGAACCTTCCTTGCTCTGATATTCAGATAGATGAAATCTGGAGCTTTTGCGGATGTAAGGAGAAGAACAAAGAGAAAGCGGTCAACCCACAAGCCGCTGGTGATGTCTGGACGTGGACAACCCTCTGCCGTGATACCAAGCTCACCCCTTCATGGCTCGTTGCTGATCGCGGTTTGATCTCAGCCAAGCAGATTGTAAATGATCTAGCCTCTAGACTAACTAACCGCGCTCAAATTAGCACAGACGGACACAGAGCCTATATTCACGCCATCAAAGGGGCTTTTGGGTAGCGAGGTAGACTTTGGCCGCCTAATTAAGATTTACGGTAAAGACAGCCAAGGTCGTGACGTTGTGATGCGTTCCGAGAAACAAGTCGTCGTTGGCAACCCTGATGTGGAACGTATCTGTACAAGCCATGTAGAGCGTCAAAACTTAGCCATGAGAATGAACATGCGCCGCTTCACACGCCTGACTAACGCTTTCAGTAAAAAGGTTGAGAATCACGCAGCGATGATCTCCATTCACTTTCTCAACTACAACTTTATTAGAAAGCACGCTACTATCAAAGATGCGCCAGCCGTTGCCGCTAACGTCTGTGAATCTGCCTACAAGATGGAAGAGCTTATTGAAGAATTTGATTCATACAGAGGCGAAAATTACCCTGTGAACCGTCCTAAGAAATACAGAAAGCGTTCTACTGTGCCTCGCTCATATGAGCCAGCAACAGAACCTAAAACTCAATGGTATCTCAAACCTAACAGTAAGCAGTCTCAGGCAATAAATGACGAAATATCCAAGAAAAATTCAAACTGACCCACTACCGGTTTTGTATCTTGGATAACCCTGTTTCCTGAAAGATCAAAAAAAGTCACGCTTAGACTTAAGCGTGACCTTTGTGAAATACTACGGGATTTAAGAGTTACTTCTGCACCAGCTTGCCGATGAGTTCATTCATACGTGCAGCCATCTGGTGTGGGTTTTCTAAAAGCCCGGCAGCGAGTAAGGCATTGTCCGTTAGCTGCTGTGCCACAAGTTTGGCGGTCTCCTGATCAGCTCCTACGAGCTTGTGGAGTCCGTGAATGACTTCATGACGCGGGTTAATCTCGAGTGTGGCTTTGGTGACGGGCATGTCTTGTCCCATGGACTGCATCATAGCGCGCATTTGAGCGTTAGGTGCATCTTTGGGTGTGAGTGCCGCTACTGGGCTATCGACGAGTCGACCGGATGACTCTACTTTTTCGATGCGTCCTGAGAGTTCTTCTTCGAGGAATTTAATCAGTGTTTCACTGTCTTTTTCATTGAGTGGCTCGCCCTCAGATGCCACGTCGTCGAGGTCAATTTCTGCACGGTCAGCGGAGACTAACTTCTTACCTTTAAACTCTGGAAGTGCCTCCATGACGTATTGATCAACAGGCTCAGTAAAGAAACACACCTCCAAGCCTCTTGCTTTAAATGCCTCAAGATATGGACCGCTCTCGATGGCATCACGTGACATGCCGGTGAGGTAATAAATACTTTCTTGCTCTTCCTTGGCGCGATCAAGGTATTGCACAAAACTAGTTTGTTCTCCTTTTTCTTGCAGAGAGCTCTCAAAGCGTAAAAGTCCAGCAAGCTGTTCCTGATGCTCATAGCTAGTAGCGATACCCTCCTTGAGGAAACGGCTGAACTTGTTGTAGAAATCAAGATAAGATTCAGGGCTGTCTTTTGCCTCTTTCTCAAGGAATTTCAAGTAGCGCTTGGTGATCATCTTGTTCAATTTCTGAACTAAAGCGCTGTCCTGCATGGATTCACGCGAGATGTTTAAGGGTAGATCTTCGCTATCGATCACACCACGTAAGAAGCGCAACCACTCGGGAAGAAGTTTTTCTGGTTTAGCGTCGATGAGCACTTTTCTACAGTAAAGAGAAACCCCTGCTTCCATCTGCCCCATACCAAACTGCTCGGTATTTTCCGTAGGTGTAAATAGTAATGCGTTGATGGCCAGAGGCGCATCTGCACTGAAGTGCATTGTAAAGCGAGGTTCGTCAAAAGAGTGTGAGGTAAACTTATAAAATTCCGTATACTGCTCGGCAGTCACTTCTTTTTTATTTTTCAGCCACAGAGCTTCGACTTTATTAATATGCTCATCGTTGAGTTTAATTGGGAAAGATACAAAATTGGAATATTTCTCTAGAATCGCCTTGATACGTGAGACCTTGCTGAACTCCTCCATACCTTCTTTAAGGTGAATGAGGATACTACAGCCACGCTGAGCATCAGTATTATCATCAATACTGTAGCCTGTGGCTCCATCACTGCTCCAAGTGTGCCCACCAGTGCCATTTTCCCATGAATGAGTAGCCACTTCCACTTTATCAGCGGCCATAAATGCTGAGTAAAAACCGACACCAAACTGACCAATAACATCCGCCTCTGATCCCCCTTCTTTCATTTTTTCAAGAAACGCCTTGGTGCCAGAGTGTGCGATGGTTCCTAAGTTTTCAACGAGTTCGTCTTTATTCATACCGATACCGCTATCGGCGATCGTCAGTGTATTTGCCTCTTCATCGACAGAGATCTCGATGGCAAGCTCACGCTCTGGCTCGTAGAAATCTTTTTCAGTAAGCTGCTTTAAGCGCATTTTCTCCAAGGCATCTGATGCATTAGAAACCAGCTCACGAACAAAGATTTCTTTATCGGTGTAAAGCGAGTGGATAACGATGTCGAGAAGCTGGCGGACTTCTGCTTGGAATGAATGGGTGTGTTCTTCTGTAGCTGTGGACATAGTTTTTTGAGTGGATAATTAATGATTGAAAGTAAAGGATGCAGATCATCCTTCGCGGGCGAAAAATACGCAAAGTCCCCCACCCTGCAAGAGAAAAGCGGAAGCAAAAACAACCCGTTGACTTCCCCCTAGCCACGCTGCACGATTTGCCTTGTGAACATTGAGGTGAATGGCATAGAGAATCAAAGGATCGATCAGTTTTTAACGAGCCGATTACCTGATTTCTCACGCTCCAAGATTCAAGCCCTTCTGAAATCTGGTGATATACTTTTGAATGGAACGAGGGCAAAGGCAAAACAAACAGTCTCCTGTGGTGACATCATCGCGGTCTCGATTCCTGAAGAGGTAACAGACTCTGCCACATTACCTCAAGATATCCCTCTTCATGTGTTATTCGAAGACGATGAGATCATTGTCATTAATAAAGCACCAGGAATGGTCGTTCACCCAGCTGCAGGAAATGCCGATGGCACTCTGGTCAATGCCCTGCTGTTTCATTGTCATGGAAAACTCTCAGGGATGGGTGGAGCGCAAACAGATGAGGAAACAGGAATTGATGCCCAAAGGCCAGGAATAGTGCACAGGCTTGATAAGGATACCTCTGGCTGCATGGTGGCGGCAAAGACAGACGAGGCTCACCGCGCACTGGCTGAGCAGTTTGCTTCCCGAAGTAATGAAAAGCGTTATCTTACGGTGGTGCAAAGCAAACCTAACAAGGACATCGATACCATCTTCACTCACATCGGAAGACATCCGGTAAATCGCATGAAGATGGCCGTGGTTAACCCCGGTAGTGGTAAGAGTGCCATTACCGATTACCGTGTGCTTCACAGCGCTGAGGATGGCAGTTCTTTGATTCTCTGTGATCTCCATACGGGTAGAACTCACCAGATCCGTGTTCACATGGTGCATCTCGGCACTCCGATCTTAGGCGATCCTATTTACGCAAAACCAGCACGGCAGGTAAGACAACCTGGAAGGCTGATGTTACATGCCTGGCAGTTAGTGCTCGATCACCCTAAGACAGGTGAGCGAATGGCTTTTCAATCAGATATACCTGAGGAATATCTACCATGGACCAGTGCCGCTGGAGTTTGTTAACTGTTGAGTCTAAAGATTATCTGGATACTATCACACCATGAATGACGAGTCACTGATCGATGCCCTTCTCCCTGCTGTGCAGCAGCAGATGGAATCAGCCGATACGCCCTATGTCAAAGCCACTTTCACGCGCCTTGTGGAGGGTGAAAAATTCAGCCCTGATGATGCCTTGGACGCGATAGCACTCTGTCTCGCTGATGAGTCTAACAGGATGTATATCGATAAGCGTAATTTTGATGAAATACGCTACCAAGAACTACTATCTGCACTTCCCTCTTCTCTTGAGGGAGATGATTAGGCTTCTGTGGTCCCGTCTTCCTCAGGTGCCTTGGGAAGCTTATCCACTTCGTCGAGGATATTGACCATTTCCACGCCACGTTCGGCAGATTGATCAATACGGAAATCAAGTATGGGGGTGCACCGGAGCACCACGCGTTTAGCCACACGGCTTTGAATCAAACCACGCTTCTGAGCCAGCTGTTCTAATACCTTGCTGTGGTGACTACCGAGGACACCGACAAAGACTTTGGCTTCACGGAGATCCTGGGTGATTTCCACGCCACTTACTGTGACAAGAGCTCCACCAAACTCGAAATCGCGCGCCAGCACAGTGCTGATCTCACGCCGAAGCAGTTCATTAATTCTATCGAGTCTCTGGCTCACTTGGTTATATCGTTAGAGAGTCTGTTCAATTTTCTCAAGGACGTAGCACTGGATAATATCACCCTCTTCGTAATCATTAAAATCACCAAGACGAATACCGCACTCAATACCTTGTTTCACCTCATCCACCTCATCCATATGGCGGCGGAGTGTGGACATCTTACCATCAAATACAGGAACCTTACCACGTAGCACACGGGCGTGTGCGGTGCGGGTAACTTTTCCGTCCTTGATAATGCAACCAGCGGCACGCCCACGGCGGACCTTAAACACCTGCTTCACATCGGCATGGCCAATAACGGTCTCACGTGTTTCAGGATCAAGAAGACCGAGCATGGACTCTTCTACAGTATCGAGAAGTTCGTAAACAACAGAGAACAGCTTGATTTGGATTTCATCACGTTTAGCAGCTTTAACAGCATTGCTTTCTACCTTGGTATTAAAGCCCATCACAACAGCACCGGATGATGCAGCCATAAGGATGTCAGACTCAGTAATAGCACCGGCAGCAGCACTGATGAAGCGAGCTTCTACTTTATCGCTCTTAATTTCCGCGACGGCATTCTGAATAGCTTGTACTGATCCTTGCACATCACCTTTAAGGATAATGTTAAGTTGGATCTTGTTCTCTCCCTGAACCATGGAAAGAAGATCTTCCATTCGGCTCATTTTAGGGCGTTGCAGACGATCATTACGTTTACCTTCTTGACGTTCTTCAGAAAGTTTCTTGGCGGCACGTTCTGTTTTCATCTGCACCAGTTCATCACCTACATGTGGGAGTTCGGCAAAACCGATTACCTCCACCGGAGTTGCTGGGCCAGCTTCCTTCACAGATTCGCCAAGATCGTTGAACATGCTTTTAACTTTTCCAGCGTATGGTCCGCAGATGAATGGCACACCTACTTTGAGAGTTCCAGCACGCACCATAACAGTGGCTGTAGGGCCTTTGCCAGCCTGGATACTTGCCTCAATGACGGATGCTCGTGCATTGGCCTGTGGGTTGGCTTTTAGCTCAAGCACTTCAGCTTGTAGTGCCATGAGCTCGATGAGGTCTTCCATTCCTTGCCCCGTGACGGCAGAAACTTCCACACACTCGATATCCCCCCCGAAGTCTACAGGCTGTAACTCGTGCTCCATGAGCTGAGTCTTTACACGCATTGGATCTGCACCTGGCATATCACACTTATTGATGGCAACGATCACGGTTTTACCAGCTTTCTTAGCATGCTGGATAGCCTCTTTGGTCTGAGGCATGATGCCATCGTCCGCAGCAACAACGAGCACAACAATATCGGTAACATCCGCTCCACGGGCGCGCATTTCAGTAAAGATGGAGTGACCAGGTGTATCAATAAAGCTGATTGGTCGGCCATCATGCTCTACTCGGTAAGCACCGATGTGCTGGGTGATCCCTCCAGCCTCACCTTTGGTGACACGGCTTTTACGAACGAAGTCTAGCAGTGATGTTTTACCGTGATCAACGTGTCCCATGAAAGTGATGATCGGCGCACGATACTCTAACTTCTCTTCAGGCTCGTCTACTACCGCCTTAGGCTCTTTGATTTTCTTCTTCTCCTTGTGAACACCGCCACCTTTCTCACGCTTTTCACGCTCGAATACGAAGCCATGCATTTCACAGAGTTTCTCGGCAATCTCAGGCTCAATGGCCTGATGTGGAGCAACAAAGATCTCTAACTTAATCAAGTCGGCCATCAACTGGAATGGCTTTAGCTCCATCAAATCTGCCAAATCACTAACAATGATCGGAGGTTTGATAGTAATGATTTTACCATCCTTGATCTCGGCTTGTTTCTCGCCGTCATCATCCACCTCTGTATCAGAATCAGCGTCAGAAGCTTTTACTTTAGGAGCCACAAAATCATCATCATCTTTTTTGAGGACTTTAGAAATGGTAGGCATCTGCTTCTTCAACCCTCCTTTTTTCTTAATGACGGAAGTTTTTTTCTTCGTATCCTCATCCTCAAAAATATCTAACGCAGCCTTCTTCTGATCATCCACACTCTTAACCTTTGAAGCCTCCTCGATACGTTGACGTTCACGACGCGAGAGCTTCTTCTCAGGAAGATCATCAATAAGATTGAGGGTTTCCTTCGGTTTTTTGGGTTTATCGCTGGAATCTGCCATGCTGGATATAAGTAAGTGGGGAGGGATTTTTAAAATGAATGAAAGTCTGAACTATCAGACGGGTAAAATAGATGTTTGCTTAGGCGTCAGCCTTTTCTTCTGTGGGGGCGTCATCTGCAGGGACGACTACCTTGCTGAGTATCTCAGCTGCCTCTTCCTCTGATACTTCCAAGGCCTGAGCGATGTATTCAGCTGGCATCTGAGCAACGAGTTCAGCAGTGGCACCACCAGCACGGAATAATTTATCCGCCATCTCAGCATCTAAGCCGAGCTGCTCACCAAGAGTGGTGGCAGCATCACCTACGCGAGCCTCGAATTGCTCATGCTGTGTTTCGTCTTTGCTAACCTGCACATCCCAGCCCATGAGCTTAGCTGTCAGACGTGCGTTCTGACCACGGCGGCCAATCGCTTTGCTAAGCTCTTCTTCATCCACGGTGACGGAGACAACTTTGTTTTCTTTATCAAGTTTGATCGTGCGGATATTTGCTGGTTTAAGAGCGTCGACAACGAAGGTAGCTGGATCATCTGACCAGCGGATGATATCGACTTTTTCGTTATTAAGCTCACGGACGATGTTCTTTACGCGTGCTCCACGGAGTCCTACGCAGGCACCTACAGGGTCTACCTTTTCATCATTACTACCAACGGCAACCTTGGTGCGATAGCCAGCCTCACGGGCAATACCACGGAGTTCAACAGTGTTGTCAGCAATTTCTGCAACTTCAGATTCAAAGAGGCGGCGCACAAAGTTAGGATGACTCCGTGAGAGGATAATCTCAGGGCCACGTGTTTCATTTTCAACAGCCACTACGTAAACTCGAATACGATCACCAATGTTATAGTCTTCAGTAACCACACGTTCACGGGAAGGAATACGTCCTTCGAACTTACCAAGGTCAATCATGACATCGCTTTTTTCAAAACGGCGGACTGTCCCACTGACAATATCCCCTGCACGATCTTTAAACTCATCGTAAATCATTTCCTTCTCAGCCATACGCAAACGCTGCATCATGGTCTGCTTGGCTGTTTGAGTAGCAATACGGCCAAAGTTTTTTGGTGTAACATTAAAGTCCACTGAATCACCAAGCTCCGCATCTGGCTTACTCTTACGCGCTAGGGAGATAGGCACCTCATTGAACTTATCAATGTAATCATCGTCTGCCACTACTTCCAATGCTGCAAAAATAACGGTATCGCCCTTTTTGGTATCGACATCGGCACGGATGTTCTCGATCGCATCTGCGCCAGGAACCATCTTGCGATAAGCGGAAATGAAAGCGAACTCAAGCGCGGCAAGGACCTTATCTCGGTCGATGGCTTTTTCTTTTTCATAGTAGTCAATAAGAGCGACGATATCGTTGGTCATAGCTTTATGTTTGGCGTTGATTAAATGATTACTGAAGTATGGCGAGTGTGCCTATGGATAAATTTGCAGGAGTCACCCCTAGACACAAAAGAGTGGGTCCAATGACCCACCCCCGAACGTTCGTAGAGCTGATGCAAGATGCATTAATACTAAATAACCTTTCTGGCAAGTAGAAACTGAGCTTTCACCCTTTGAAAATAAAGGAGGCCAGCTTGATTTCATCCGTCTCCTAATCGGGGCACAAAGCTTCTGTAAAAAGGTTAAGGTAGCCAGTTTGTAAAAAAATATCTGCAAAAGAGTTAATTTAATCTTGCGCAATCATCACGGGTACGTATTTTGCGCCCCGCCCAACGTCCCTCAAAAGGAAAACGGGCAAACCAAACCCAACATAATGCGCAGATAGCTCAGTTGGTAGAGCAGTTGGCTTTTAACCAATTGGTCCTGGGTTCGAGTCCCAGTCTGCGTACCATTATAACCCGCTATAACCGAAAGGTTTAGCGGGTTTCTTGTTTCTCGGAGACTAAAATGACAACACCCAATGACAACACACTTCTCCTCGAACAACAGGAGAGTTTGTATTGCTCCCTCAGAACTTGGACAGTCTATAATGTTATTCAGGCTGCGTTTTTGCATAGTTCTTGGTTTTTTGGGTATGGTGTTTGGTAGTTGAGGGCTTGGTGAGGTCGTGTGTGATTATAGTGATAGATAAACTTCGCGAGTGCGATGCGAGCTTGCGCAAGTGAGGCAAAGCGATTGCTCCGTAAGCGTCTTAAAATTGGCCACCTAGCCAGATTCTGAAATCAACATAGGCTTTGCGCCTATGATTAATCTATCATCATCTGCATTAAAAATCCGTGTGATTCTTCCTCCCGTCGATATGCGTAAAAGTTTTGACGGACTCACGGGCGTCTTACGAGATTTCAATATTGCTAAGCTTAACGCTCAGTTTCTCTACGTCTTTTCTAACCGACGACGCAATCGAGTCAAACTTCTCTATTTTGACCGCACTGGAATCTACGTCGTAGCCAAGAAACTTGAGCAAGGAAACATTCAGCTGGCCTCCAGTAGGAAAAAAAGATGAGCACGTTCTCCCCCTCGCTCCAGAAGCCCTGCAGCTTCTCCTTGATGGTGTCGATCTCAGAAGCGCGCAACTTCGCGAATGGTATCGCGCAGAAAAGTAAATTTTCTTACGTTTCTACTAACAGTTGGAAAAGTTCTTGCTCTTCATTCTACTATCAAAACAAACGAAACATAACTCCTCAGAGAAGAAAATCAGCGACTCAAAGTAGAAGTCGCCTGGCTCAAGACTCAGCTCTTTGGCTCGAAAAGTGAGCGGCTCGATCCTGCCCAAGCTGAACTCTTCCAACAAGGTCTTGAGATGGGAAAGCCCGAACCTCTTCCGGACGATGGCGCAAGCAGCCACGAACAGGAGGAGGTAAAATCAAAAAGTCCCAGAAAAAGAAAAACCAAAGCTGAACTCTTCCCCAAGAACCTCCCAGTCATTGAAAAAACCACCCTCAT
>CALBVY010000073.1 GCA_937969495.1 uncultured Verrucomicrobiales bacterium
GGAAACACTTACTTACGATAACGGTTTAGAGTTCGCTGGTCATGAGACAGTGAGCAAAGAGCTTAAAGCAGCCGGTTACTTCTGCGCGCCCTATGCCAGTTGGGAGAAAGGAGGTGTGGAAAACTTTAATGGATTAGTGAGGCAATATTACCCGAAAGGCAGTAGCTTCACGCATATCAACAATGAATCATTGAAGCTTGTTGAGCAGGAGCTTAATGAACGACCTAGGAAAATATTAGACGGGCTCAGTCCCTCAGAATTATCACAAGAAATAGCAGCGTAATGAGAGATTGCTTTTTTCGTTAGAAATTATTCTTTAGAACTTTGAATTCGCCAATTATGATGAAGTATCATAGAATAAAGTATCCAGAAAGTCTTGGGCAGGAGGGAGATTTTTGGAGTATTTGGCGGTAGATCGCGGGGTGGCTGCGGCTATTCAGAATCAGGCGTTTAGTGCCTTGTTATTTCTGTATCGGGAGGTTTTAGAGATCAAGCTGGAGGGCTTGGATGTTAAGAGTGCTAAGAAGGGGTGGGGATTGCCGGTAGTTTTGAGTATGTTAAGGGTGAGGCTTTAGTAAACTCGTAGTTTACTCAGGGATCTCATTGAGGGTGTAGTAGGCGTCTTGGTGCCAGAGGGGGAGTTTGGTATTGAGGTGGTGGATGTGGCCGAGCTGGAGGCCTTTGACTTTGAGTTGAACGGAGAGGCCATCTGGGGAGGGGGTGGCGGAGGTGATCTCAGGGGTGGTGTGGTCCACTTTGGGGCTGCCGTATTTTTCTTGATAGATGTAGGTCCATGTTTTGATGGAGTAGTTTGTAAGGTCTGCGGCGGCCTTGGTGTCCATGGGGGTGGTGAAGGTGAGGGTGAAGCCGTCTTTGTTGACAGACATGGTTTTGATCTCAGGTGGGGTTTTGCCGGTGAAGCGGACGCGCTCGAAGGAGAATGCCTTCTCTCCTGTGGAAGCCCAGCCGCGGTTGGTGCAGCCTGCAAAGAGGGTGCCGTCATCGGCTAGACGCATGGGGACGATGCCAGCGTTAAAGCCATTAAGAAAGGCAAAGGCAGCACCTTGGTAAACTCCATTGACTTTTTCTAGGTAGGCGCGCTGGACGGCGGAGTGGGTTTGCTCGCCGATGAGCATCTGGCCGGTGAATGGGCCAAACTTCCCTTGGGTGTGGTCGTGGATGACGGCGGTGGGGGACTGGCCGAGGATGCCGTGAGGGAGCTGGATGGCGGGTGGGATGAGTTCAGGGATACGTTGGCGCTCTGTGTGGATGCGGGAGCCTGATTGAGGCTCGGTGGGGCGTGGACCCATGTGGGGTGCGTCTTGGTAGAAGATGTTCCCTACTGGGCAGCCGGTGAAGCCGCCTATTTTGGCGTGTTTGAGGCATGAGGTGCCGTTCCATTTACCTTGGTTATCGGTGTAAAAGGTATCGCCCTCGGCATTAAATCCGATACCTCCTGGGGAGCGGACGCCGGAGGAGGTGGGGATCATTTTCCCATCTGGTGTGACGCGAACTACCCAGCCCCGCCAGGGTGCTCTAGCGTGGAAGGAGCCGGTGAGGCAGAGGGTGATCCAGACGTTGCCGTCTTGATCGGGGGTGGAGCCAAAGGCGTATTCGTGGTAATCGGAAGTCATGCCCCAGGCGTTGCTGATGATCTGGATGGTGTCAGCTAGGCCGTCGTTATCGGTGTCCTTCATGCGGCCTTGTTCGCCACGGTCTGTGTAGTGGAGCCAGCCGTCTTTGTAGAACATGCCGAGTGGTTCATTAAGCCCTTCATAGAAGAGCTGCCAGGTGACCTTGCTGAGATCATCTCCGTAGGCGCCGGTGCAGATCCATATCTCACCGCGGCGAGTGCCGATGGCTATTTTTTTATCAGGGAGTAGTGCTACTGAGCCGATGCCCATGATTTTATCTTTGGGCAGTGGGATGACCTCACGATGGTAATACTGTGCCATCTGTGGATCGATGGCTGGGAGGTTGTCTCCATCCTTGATCTGTGCGTGGAGGGGGAGGATGGCGAGGGTGAAAATGAGGAGGCGCTTCATGGTAGGAGTGAGTAGTTCAGGGTGTGGGTGCCGGGGGTGAGCTTGAGGATGAGTGCGTTCTTAGTGAGCTGGGCGGTGGTGTTACCGGTGTTGAGCTGCCATTTGCCTCCGAGGGTGTAGGTGGAGCTGTTTGTTTGTTTGGCTTGGCGGCTGGTGGCGGCTTGGAAGGGGAGAGTTTGATCTCCTGTGATGGTGATGGTGCGGCGGAGGGTGTGGGGGCTTTCTCCGGGCATGATGGCATCGGTAACGGTGGTCTCTCCGATGGTGTATTGGAAGGTGGGCCGGCGGAGTGGATCAAGCTTATAGCCGCGGAACTGGGTGGTGTCCTTGGTGATAAATCCGGTGTTTCCGAGGGGGGTGATATTTTTCCCGTAGGGTGCTGTACGTCCTACGCCACGTGAGGTCCAGTGTTGGGCGGCGTTGATAAATTTCCCTGACCAGAGGATGCTCATGGCGCAGGTTTTGGTGCTAAATGTGTAGTTTGTGCCATTGGAGTGGCCGATGGAAATGGCGCGTGGCGTGGTGTGATGGATAAAATTATTATAGATGGTGGATTTTTCTCCCTTGGGTGAGATATCGATCACAGGGGTGGATTTTCTTTTTGTGTTTGGGCGTACGGAGAGCCATTGTTTTCCGGGGATACTTGGGCCGCTCCAGACGAGGAAGATGTCTTGTTTTTGAGAGGCCTCGAAGTATTCCACCCGGATGGGGATGGTGCCTTTTTTGAGTGTGATTTCAACAGCTTGGGTGCGTGAGTAGAGTGGGCCAGTGCTGTTGAGTGCCATGATTTTCTTGCCATCGAGGTAGAGAGCGGAGCCGTCATCGGAGTCTAAGATAAACTTGTAGGTGCCGTCTGCGGGGACTTCGAGATCACCTTCCCAGACAACGCCGAAGTTATCCTTGGCGGCGATGTCATGGAGATTGAGTATACCCTTGTGTTCTTCCTCCACAGAGACGCTTTCGAGTTTACTGAAATCAGGGAGTTTTTTCCATTTCCCTACATAAGTGCTGCGGATGAGGTTTCTGATGGGGGAGGCAGTGGGGGGCAGTGGATGGAGCTCAAGGAGGTTCTTGGCTGTCCACATGCCTTTTTGTTTGGTAGAATTTTTTCTTGCAGAGGTAACTTGGGCTGGTGTCACGGCTGATTCCTGATTGCCCCAGCTGCTACGTACATAGGTGAGTATAGAAGCTATTTGAGTATCGTTTAGCATGGCTCCTTGAGGAGGCATCTGGAGGTTATATGATTTTCCCAAGACCTCCACTTCACCAGTAAGTCCGTGGAGCACTACTTGGATAGCGCGGTCTGGTTTTCCCTGAATCCAGAGGCTTTTGGCCAGTGGTGGGAATGCTCCGTTGTTGGCTCCTTTTCCATCTGCTGCATGGCAGGCGGCACAGTAGGTCTTGTAGAGCGTCTTGCCATCCTCTGCGGCTGTTAGTGTGGTAAGGACAGATGCTGCGAGAAGTGTGCGGATAAGCATGAGATAAAAATAGCTAAAGATTAACGGGTGTGAAGGATTAATTTTTGATTTGGATGAGTTTTGTGGAAATAAGCTACGGAAAAATGAACCATATCTTACGGAGGAAATCTCGTGCAGGTGAATTATTTCACCATGTGATGGACTGGTTGACCTGATAGCATTTTCTTCAAAATCTAATGCGTAATCTGGGTATAACGCAGCGGTTTTTGAGCTGTCAGGCGAGGTCCTGACGACATCGTTGGAAAATAAACCATTGCCAGTCACAACGTGGATGCTACAAATCTGCCTCACGGACGACCGTGTTACCAAAGCCATGTCGGGGAAACTTACCTACAAAGAGTCAGGCGTTGATACGAGGGAGGCCGCCGCCCTTGTCGGGGATATAGGAACGCATGTCCGTAGAACTCAGCAGCAACGTCAGCTCTACGGAGCGTTTGGCCTATTTGCTGCTGCGTATGATCTAAGCGATTATCAAGAGCCTGTTATTGTCACTGGTTGTGATGGTGTGGGCACCAAGCTTGAGGTTCTGCTAGAATATGATCAACTGGAAGCAGCGGGGAAAGATCTCATCGCTATGAGCGTGAATGATATCATCACTACGGGTGGTGATCCACTGATGTTCCTTGATTACATTGGTATTGCGGCATTGGATAAACCTCTTATCACGCGTTTGATCGCTGGTATGTGTGATTATCTTGAAGACTGTGGCTGTATCCTCGCGGGTGGTGAAACGGCTGAGATGCCTGGGATCGTGCCTGAAGATGTGGTGGAACTTTCGGGTTTCTGTATTGGCTGCTGTGAAAAACCAGATCTTATTGATCCTACCCAGATTGCCACAGGTGATGTTCTTATCGGCTATCAATCAGACGGACCCCATGCCAATGGCTGGAGTCTTATCCGCCGTGTACTTGCGGAACATGGTGATGCATTTACCACGGAGGAAATAGTGAGCCTGCTCGCTCCCACTCGTCTCTATCATGATGTTGTTAATGATATGAAGTCCATAGGAGTGAAGCCACGTGCTTACGCTCATATTACTGGTGGTGGACTGCCTGAGAATCTGGAGCGTCTACTCCCCAATCATGGAGCCGATGTGGTGATTCCTCACTGGGAAAATGCAGCGATGCAGAAGATTTTCCAATACGTTGATGCGGATGATAAGTTCCACACCTTTAACATGGGCTTTGGCTGGGTTGCTATCGTAGCCCCCGGTGATGTTGAGAAAGCTCTAACTGCTGGTCCGGGCGGAGTGCAAATAGGCACGATCACAGACACCCATGGTGTGCGTGTGAGTATAGATTCCTGAGCCTGTAAGCTAAAACTGCACAAAATACACATCATCCATGAGCGACCCTCTTAAACACGAATGCGGAATCGCCGTCGTGCGCCTCCGTAAGCCACTCTCTTACTACGTCGATAAATATGGCACGCCACTCTGGGGCCTGAATAAGCTTTTCCTCCTGATGGAGAAGCAGCACAACCGGGGGCAGGACGGTATTGGTATTGGCTGCTGTAAGCTTGATATGCCGTTGGGGCAGCCGTATATATTTCGCCGCCGTGATGCTACCAAGGACTCCATGGCCTCAGTCTTTCGTGGTCAGCTGAAGAAGTATAACAAAATGGTGCGTAGGGGTGTATTTAATCCTGATCAACCAGAGACGGTGAAGGATAAATTTGATTTTGGAGGAGAGATCCTCATGGGGCATCTCCGCTACGGCACCTCTGGTGAATTTAATGAAGGCTCCTGCCACCCATACCTCCGCAGGAGTAACTGGCCCACACGCACCCTCATGGTGATGGGGAACTTTAATATGACCAATGCTGGGGCGTTAAATAAAAAGCTGATTGATCGTGGTCAGCACCCAGTGTTTGGCACGGACACCCAGACTGTGTTAGAAGAGATTGGTTTTCACCTCGATGAGCATCATACAGATCTCTATCACCAGCTGCGTGATCAGGGGGTAGATGGATTAGATATCCCAGGTATGATCTCAGAGCAGATTGATCTGCCTAAGATTATCAATGAATCTGCAGAGCCGTGGGACGGGGGATATGCCATTGCTGGTGCGGTGGGAAATGGTGATATGTTTGTCATGCGTGATCCACGCGGTATCCGCCCCTGTCACTGTTATATGGATGACGAAGTGATCGCTTTTGCCTCTGAGCGAGTGCCGCTGATGACGGTCTTTGAAGCTGATAAAGATGAGGTTCAGGAAATGGAGCCTGGCACCTGCACGATCGTGCGCCGTGATGGCAGCATGAGTAATCAGAGATTTCACCCAGAAGAGCCTAAGAGCCCCTGCTCATTTGAGCGTATTTACTTCTCCCGTGGTAATGATCCAGACATTTACAGAGAGCGCAAAGCCATGGGCGCGGCTCTTGTGGATCAAGTTTACAAATCCATTGGCAGTGACTTTGATAAAGCCGTATTTTCCTTTATTCCTAACACCGCAGAGACAGCTTACTACGGTTTTCTAGACGGTCTTCGTCTCTTGCGCCGCCAGCAGGTGCGCGCAGAGATTATGGAGGCGTGTGAAAAAGGTGAACTCACTGAAGAAACGCTTGATAGCCTTATCATGCGTAACTGGCCTCGTGGTGAGAAGGCTGTGCATAAGGATATCAAAATGCGCACATTTATCTCTCAGGAAAAAGGCCGTGCGCAGCTGGTTTCTCACGTTTACGATATCACCTATGATCTGGTCAAAGAGGGCGATGCTCTGGTAGCGCTGGATGACTCTATTGTTAGGGGGACCACGCTGAAGGAATCTATCCTGAAGATTTTAGCCAGAACAAATCCGCGAAAAATCGTGGTCTGCTCCACAGCGCCACAGATTCGTTACCCAGATTGTTACGGGATTGATATGTCTGAGATGGGTAAGTTTATTGCCTTCCAGGCAGCGGTGAACCTCCTTAAAAAAGCAGGTCAGAGCTCGGTGTTAGAAAAAGTTTACCTTGCGTGTAAAGCAGAGTTAAAAAAGCCAGAGCAGGAACGAACTAACCAAGTAAAGGGTATTTACGAAGGTTTCACCGACGAAGAAATCTCTGCGGAGATCAGCCGCATGGTGTATCCCGAGGATTTGGACTGGCATGGTGAGGTGGAAATTATTTTCCAGACCATTGAGAATCTACACGCATGTATTAAAGGTCCCTGTGGCGACTGGTACTTTACCGGGGACTATCCCACACCTGGAGGCTTTGGCACGGTGAACCTCGCTTACATCAAGTGGTTTGAGGGGGCGGATGGCCGTAGCTATGATTTACCGTTGTAGTTAATACTGGATTTGTAGCTTAAGGCTCAGGTTTTAAGCTGGGTGCTTTGAGCCACACGTTGATAACGCGGCTTTTTGAATCTACTTTTTGGGGCATCTGATAGACAGTTTCCCCTTCATGATTCCGGAGAATGAGGAAGCAGTTATTCAGCCGCCTCTTTACAGCCGGCGAGGCTTGTCGATTCCAGATATTGATGGCATCGATCCGATGATTCTCTCCCAGATCGACTTCCCACCAAGCGGGGGTATCTGCTCTGGTGTGTGCCAGAGAGCTAGGTTTTTTACCTTCGCGAATACCATCGATCGCCCTTGAGGCATGAGATGTTTTATAGCGTGTTGAAGACTGAGTGACTTTTTTGACCAGAGCGATATTAACTTTATCGCTGATGACTTCCACTTCTGCCAAGACAAGAGGCTTTCCATGTGGAGCGATAATTCTAACGTAGCGGGCAATGGGGAATTGATCTGTGCCGGAGATTTCTGGAAGCGGCTGTGGTTTTGAAATAACTGGTGTTGCCTCAGCTAGGGTAGGGGCTTTTTCGGTGGTCTTAGCTTGCTTGCTAGGAGGGCTCTGAGTGCTGTTTTTTTGATTGGTCAATATCCAGAATGCTAATCCTAACATAAAAAATAAAAGCCCAGCGATAATGATGGGAACATGGTTCTTTTTCTTTTTGGCGAGAGCTCTTTCTGGGGTTATTTGAATGTTAAGTTGAGGGTCTGTTTCTTCTATCGAGAGCGGTATAGGCGGTGTGCTCTCAGATGAGATGGCATCAAGATGACGGATGAAAAAAGGCATTGTTGTTAATCCGCTGGCAGTGATCGCTGAGCGATAGGCCTCGATGTCAAAGCGGACACGGCGGAATTCAATTTTCTGAGTGCCCTGATCATAAATGCAGTAAGAAGCCACGATATCCTCGCTGCGTGGATCTCCTACGGATCCAGGGTTAATGATATAACGTTTAGTGGGATCACAGACCAAGGAGTTAGGCGAGCCGATGGTTACATCCCCTGATTCCTCGAGAGTGAAAACTCCCTGTCGGTGGGTGTGCCCAATAAAAATGAGCTTATCTTCACAAGCTGCAAAGTTCCTTTTAGCATCTTCTTCGGTAAGGATATAGCTAAAGTTCAATGGGGCGACCACCTCCGCATGGGTGGCTAGAAACTGGGCCTCTTGAGGGCGGGCTTTCTCCGCCATGTCTTGAAAAAATGCACAGTCGTTCGCGTCCAGCTGCTTACGTGTCCACTCAATAGCTGTTCTGGCTGCATCATTGAAAGCCCCAGACTCCATCTTGTCTACGCACACAGCATCGTGGTTACCAATCACTGAGACTTCTGAATGCTCCCTAACGGATTCTAGCACCTCTTTGGGGTTGGGGCCATAGCCCACCACATCACCGAGATTAATGATGTGTTTGATTTTTTGCCCTTGGATATCCTTCAGAACGGCATTCCAAGCTTGTAGATTAGCATGGATATCTGAAATGAAGGCAAAGCGCATTACTGCGGTATTAGTAATCGATGGGGTGTGTTAGGCAAATGGAAAATGCTGCCTATGTCTGTGCTCCTGCCATATGCGTTCATTTGCTCACTGTGTACTGAGGGTTTATCTCTTCATGCGAAAAACCTAACATGGTGTATGTTTTCATGGTGCAGCAGCATAGATTAACCCTGATCTACAAGCGATAGGATGGCCGTCTGTACCAGATCAGGGCGATTAGGCTGATACTCAGAGTGAATGTTGAGGAGGGCTCAGGGATGGATATCAGCGTGAAATTAAGGTCGTTCAGTGTGACACTAGCAGATTTATTGCTGCCAAAGTCTTGGTCTGGAACTTCGGCGATCATTGTCAGAGTATAATTTCCTGCTGTGTTTAGTGTGGCTGTTTGTATTCCACTGCTAGCATTGATTGCGGCGGTCGTTGAGCTACCGCTAATTGCCGAGGTATTAGGATCAGGGCCACTGAGTGTCCAGGATACCCCAGCTGTTTGGTTTGATGATGTATCAATGGAGAAATCAAGATTAAAGGTAATGAATCCTGTTTCGTTGACTCCTAGATTAAACTCAATGGTATATTCAGCAGTAGCAGATCCGGTTGTGTTAACATTGCCGCTGCCATTCGTCCGGTCTACTGAAGCTGAGGCAAAATTTGTGTTACTAAACTGGAAGCTAGAAAGGTCTCCATTGGGGTTGGTGAGGTTTAAGGCTGAGGCGGTGGCTGTAGACGCGCCGAGGTTATTGGTAAGAGCACTTGTAGCGCTAGCTGGATCTGCTGGGGAACTCGCATTAGCATCATTTCCTGATGCACCTGTAGTAGATGCCATATAGCCATTAACAATAATGTTAGCTCCAGAAGCCGTGCCAATAGATAAAATAATGAAGGTAACTAATATACGAGACATGCCATAATTATAGATGGATGTTTTTTTTTAAAAGCAAGCAAAATAAAGCCCTGTTTTTATGAGAGAATAAAATAGCCAAGCTAAGTCTGTGCTTGAGACATGGGGATGAATTAGTCAACTTCTATCACGTGAAGCACATGACTATTTCCCAACTACGGCAGGGCACTGGCGTGGATGCATTGAGTGCCAGCTTTGATGCTCAGCTTGAGCGTAAGTCCGAGCGGGAAACAAAAACAGGTAAACCATTCTATGAAATCTTTCTGGTGGATGGAACTGGTGAGATGAAACTTAAAGTCTGGGAAAATAGGCCGCAGTTTCGTGCACTAGATGACATCCCTGATGGCACCCTGCTTCGTCTCAGTGGGGAGTGGACACAGAGCCAGTATGGAATCGATTCTGCGAAGTGGGATATGCGCCTGCTCAATGAAACGGAGGGTAGTAACTTCTTAGTAGGTGATCCAGAAACTCGCGCCAGACAAGACGCAGACTGGGCAGATATTCTGGAAATGACGGGAGCCATCGCTGATCCCCGCTTGCGTGTGAGTTGTGCTGAATTCATCAAACAATACGGAGATCGTTTTCGCCGTACTGCTGCAGCGAGAAAGAATCACCATGCCCGCCGAGGAGGGCTTGTTGAGCACGTTGCTCAGATGATGCGCAGTGCTCAGGCGATATGCAGTGTCTATCCCAAGCTGAACCATGATCTGCTCACTGCTGGTGTGCTCTACCACGACTGTGGTAAAATGTGGGAAAATAGCTACCCAGAGGCGGGCTTCACTCAGCCTTTTAATATTCACGGTGAAATGTTAGGGCATATTCCGCTGGGAATAGAAACGGCGAACAAGATCTGGCGTGATGTCAAAGAAGGTGAAGAATTTCCCCAGTGGCAAGAGCTTACTCCAGACAGCGAAGAGATCCAGCTGCACCTGCTCCATTTGATTGCCAGTCACCACGGGACTCATGAATGGGGATCACCAACGCTGCCGCGCACCCCTGAAGCGATCGCCTTGCATTATATCGATAACCTTGATGCAAAGTATGAAATGATGCAGATGGGCTATGCAAGTTCTCCTGAGATAGGGCCCGGTATTCAAGAGCGGCAGTTCCCTCTGCCTGCTAGTCTCGTGGCACCACTTGAGCATTTTAAGACTAAAGAAAACGATGCTTCATGCTCCAAGGGTGAAGCGGAAGAAGATGAACTATTTTAAAGCTATTATCCATATTTTGATGATGAAACTCTATCTGTTTATACTTTGTTTATTCATGTTACCGAACGTGATGGCTGATCCTTCGGTTAATTCATTGAAGAAACCATTTACTGGTGAGAAGTCTAGTTTTAGGGGCTTTGATCGATTTAAAATTTCTACAGGTCAGGGAGAAATTTCCGTCGTGTGCCCTAAGAAACCCCGGCCTAACAATCCGTGGATGTGGCGCAGTATTTTCTGGGGCATAGAAGCTCATGCCGTTAAACGCTGCACGGATGCAGATGCTAAATTATTAGAAATGGGTTATTATGTTGTTGTCGCGCCTGGGGATGTTTCAGGGCACCCTAGGGGGAATGTAGCTATCGACGCTGCTTATAAGTTACTTACTGAAGATTACGGTTTTTCAAAAAAGCTATCGATGGCATCTATTAGCCGAGAAACTCTGGCTCTATTCCGCTGGGCATCTGTTAATCCTGAGAAGATCACGAGCATTTATGTAGATAATGGTGTGTGTAACGTAAACAGCTGGCCAGCTGGTAAACAGATAGAAGGCAGCGGCAGTGTGGGGAGTGGGGACAAGGAGTCATGGGATTTATTAAAGAAAGCTTATGGTTTTCAAACAGATCAGGAAGCATTGACTGCTAAGGTGAGCCCTATAGATTTGTTAGAACCTATTGCCAAAGCTGGGATCCCTTTGCTTCTTGTATGTGGTACGGAGGACAAAACTGTGCCTTACTGTGAAAATGGAGAAATTCTTAAAACCCGATACCAAGCCTTAGGCGGAGATGTGCAAGTTATCCTTGAGAAAAAAGGACATCATCCTCATGGGTTAGCTGATGCTCAGCCGATTATCGATTTTATTACCAAGGCGCGTTAATTAGCTCTGAATTGGAGCGAGGAGCTGGGTAAGGATATCGTCATCGAGCTTAAGGGTATTCAGAGAAGCGGTAAGGATGGAATCAGAGATGCCTGCTTTTTTGGTCTGCATTTGTTGGATGCGTTGTTCCACGGTGCCTTGGCAGATGAGTTTGTGGACAAAAACAGGTTTGTCCTGACCTATGCGGTAGGCGCGGTCTGTGGCTTGGTTCTCGGCAGCTGGGTTCCACCACGGATCATAGTGGATGACGGTATCTGCGTGTGTGAGTGTTAGTCCTGTGCCGCCAGCCTTGAGGGAGATTAGAAAAACTTCTGCCTTGCCGGCTTGGAATTCTTCTACGAGGTCTTGTCTGTTTTTAGTAGCCCCTGTGAGTTTGAGGTAGCTTGTTTCCTGCTCGATGAGGTGCTGCTCAATGATGTCTAACATGGAAGTGAACTGGGAAAAGAGCAGGACTCTTCGCCCTTCTTCTTTCAGGGTTTTTAGGAGTTCTGTGAGGTAATTAAACTTAGCTGAGCTGAGCTGATCTTCTGCATTAAGAAGTGATGGGTGGCAGCAGATTTGGCGGAGTTTGAGAAGAGCATCGAGAAAGACCATCTGTGCCTGCTGGCCACGGATGGCGAGTGCTTGGCGGACGTTTTTATCCATGGTAGCGCGCACTGTTTCGTAGAGGTCTTTTTCTTGTTCACCTAAGTGAATGAGGTGGGGGATCTCTGTTTTAGGTGGGAGCTCGGTGGCGACTTGATCTTTGGTACGGCGGAGAATGAGTGCGCCTACTTTCTGTGCTAGGGCATCGGCACGTTGTTGATTACCATCTTTTTCGATTGGGTTTCTGAAGGTCTCACGGAAGGTTTCGCTATCGCCTAACATTCCCGGTATAAGAAATTCAAAAAGGCTCCAGAGTTCGCCGAGGTGATTTTCCACCGGTGTGCCGGAGAGGCAGATGCGGTGGCGTGCCTCTAGCTGTTTGACGGCTGTGGTGACTTGCGCGTTGGGGTTTTTGATGTGCTGTGCTTCATCGAGGACAAGGAGGTGAAAGTGTTGTTTGAGAAATTGTTCGAGATCGCGATGGACGAGGGCGTAGGAGGTGAGGGCGATGTCTGTGTGTGTTAGGTCGTGGAATCTGAGGTGCCGATCTGCTCCTTGAAGGATGGTGACCTTAAGAGAGGGGGCGAACTTGGCGGCCTCGCGTTGCCAGTTTTCCACGACACTGGTGGGTGCGATAACGAGATTAGGTAATGTGTTTCCTTTTTCCTTCTCTCGTAAGATATGTGTGAGGGTCTGCATGGTTTTACCTAAGCCCATGTCATCGGCAAGGATGCCATGGAGATTATTGTTAGCTAAAAACTGCATCCACTGGAAGCCTTCAGCTTGGTAGCTCCGCAGGGTGGCATGGAGAGTGGAGGGTATTGTTGAAGTTTGCTTATTAAGTGTTAGGTGTTGGCTGGCGAGCGTGGTGATTTCCTCTGGAGGAGTGGTGCCGAGGTCTTGCTCTAAGGTGTTTACTAAAGATGCGGCCTCTACTTTGTGGAGTCTGATGGGTTTACCATTGAATTTAAAATCCATTAGCTCGCCGAGGTGGGCGAGGATACGGCGGAAGCGGCCTATGGGGAGTGTGAGGCCACGGCCATCGGGTAAAAAGATAAGGAACTGCTGACCTGCTGGGAGGCCATCTGTTAGTGCAAGAAAGTCATACTCGACGAGGGTGGCGAGGATGGGCTCTAATTCCATTTTCTCGCCATCTACCTCGAATCCAGCGGAGAGGTGGAACCAGCCTCTGCCTTCCTCCACTATTTCTGCGCGCCATGTGGATGCGTTAAATGTTAGTGGCTTGTGTTCTACGTCAGGGGCTAGGGTGACTAGCCAGCCACGTTTTTCTAGACTGGTGATTCCTTCATGGCGGAATCTTTGCCAGTAGAGGGAGGGCTGCCATTGCTGGGGGTCTGGTGCCCAGAGTGTACTAAGCTCAGAGGGTGGGGTAAGTTTTTTTAACGAGTGCGGTGGCTGCTCTGCGCCGGGGAGAAAATCGAGTGCGTAGAGGGTATTAAGTGCGGTCATCTCGGCGGCGCGGTTCCGAGGTGGGGCAATATTGCCGGCTGGATCGAGAGGGTATTGTTGATCTCCATAGCTGACGGTAGCAGTGGCGTAGATTTCTGGTAGCCAGGGGAATTTCTCCTGATTAGAGCACTTTTTTACATGGAGGTGGAATTTGTGTGCAGTTGGTGTTTCGGAAGAGGGTATTTTTACCCCCAGGGGCTGGCTGGGGGTGGGGGTATTCGCTGGTATTTCACCTAATGCGATCTCTATTCTGTTAGGTCGACTGAGGTGTTCCATCACAGCGGCGGAGTGATGGCAGCATGAGCGAACGGCACAGGAGCAGGAAGTGTCCAGTTGGAGAGCATTGTTTTCCATCCAGAATGCCAGAGTGCTTTCGTTCTGGTGGCCGTCTTGATCGATAATGGTGGCGACGACCTCAATATCCCCGGTGTCGAGTAGCTCTACTTTTGTTCCGGTAACTTGTTTTGACCGAGCTATTTTATAGCCGGTGCTGAGAACAGTTTCCGAAAAAGTCGTTTTCCAATCGCCAGAAGCGAGGAAGTTACGGAGGTCATCAATGTCCGGAATAGCGCTCACTCCCATCTCATAACCGTGGATAGGGTGGATGGCACGGATGTTTTTTGATGAAATTGGGTAAAATAGTGGAAAACTGGCGATTGAAAGGTATTTAAGGATTGCTGACTAACGCGCTTTTTCGCATATTGGCGTTTGACGGAATATTTCCTGAAACCTAGCACCCCGATATGTCTGAGAAAAAGAAGGTTATTATCGCCTGTGGAGGCACAGGTGGGCATTTATTTCCAGGTATTGCAGTGGCTGAGGAGCTGGAGAGGAGGGGGCATGATGTGCTGCTGCTTATTTCAGAAAGAAAAGTAGATGCTCAAGCGTCCAAAAAGTATGGTGGCCTTAAGTTTCAGACGATACCAGCTATTGCCAAGCCGGCTACGCTTTCACCGAAGATGGTTCCCTTTCTCTTTCGCCTTTGGCGTGTAGTTAAGCAGTGCCGTGGTATTTTGAAGAGGGCGCAAGCGGATGTGGTTTTAGGGATGGGGGGGTTTACCTCGCTGCCGCCTGTGTTGGCTGGGAAGAAGCTTGGGTTGGCAACATTTGTGCATGATTCTAATGCGCTACCAGGAAAGGCAAATCGTCTCACGGCGCGATGGTGTCAGAAGATTTTGTTAGGTTTTGAAGATGCCAAGAAATATTTTACTGATTCAGAAACAGTGCTTACGGGTACTCCTGTTCGTAAAGAGTTAGAGGTCTTACCGGGGAAACAAGAAGCTCGGGAAAAATACGGACTTTCTCTAGAGGCGAAAACTGTGCTGGTCATGGGTGGTAGTCAGGGAGCTAAGCACCTGAATACACTGGTTGTGGATGCTGCGAAGGCGATGTCTGACGTTCAGTTTCTTCATATCACTGGCGCTGCGGATCATGCTCGAATAAAAGGAATGGTGGAGGGGCGTGCGGGCTATCAGGCGTTACTTTTTTGCGATGATATGGCCTCGGCTTTTGCTGCTTGTGATATGGCTGTGTGTCGTTCTGGTGCTTCTAGTATGACGGAGCTTGCGTATATTGGTATGCCCTCCGTACTGGTGCCTTATCCTTATGCAGCGGATGATCACCAGACTTTTAATGCTAAGGTTTTCGAGAATGCAGGTGCCGCTGTCCTCAGGCAGGAATCTGAGCTCGATGCTGGCTCACTGGTGGCGGATATCATGCGCCTCTGCGAGGATGAAGAGGTGTTTCTAAAAATGCAAAAATGCGCTGACGCACTTGCGGTAAAAGATGCCTCGGGCCGTATCTGTGATGTTATTACCAGTTCATCGTCTGCTCCATCTATCTAATTATTGCCTCCATGAATATCGAAACCCTCAGCAAGCGTCTTATCGACCGTGAGAATCCGGTGCATGTGCATCTGATTGGTGTTGCTGGTTCTGGAATGAGTGGCTTGGCGCTTTTATTGTTAGGTATGGGGCATCGCGTTAGTGGCTCAGATCGCGTTACCAGTGGGGAGACGCAGAGGATGCAGGGGCTGGGACTTATTTTTTCCAGTCCACACCGTGCCGATGAGGTCCATGGCTGTGATGTTGTGGTGTACTCTTCTGCTATTCGTGAAGATAATGTCGCGCGTGTAGCAGCCCGTGAACATGATATTCCCTGTATCCGTAGGGCTGATTGTCTGGCTGCTATTCTCCATACCCGTCAGGGTGTTATTATTTCTGGAACCCACGGGAAAACCACTACTTCTGCGATGTGTGCACATGTTTTACGCCGTAGCGGTGAGATGCCCTGCCACTATGTGGGGGCTGAGATACCAGTTCTGGGTAGCAATGCGCACTGGGAGGAAAAAGCGAGCCTGATGGTGGCTGAGGGAGATGAGAGTGATGGCACGCTGGCACTCTATCAGCCGGAGCATTGTGTGGTGCTTAATATCGAAGAGGAGCATTTAGATTTCTATCGTGACCTCGCGCACATCAAGGAGGTTTTCACCAAGTTATTAGATCAGACAAAGGGGAAGAAAATTTATTTCTCCGGCTGTGCTGTTACTAAAGAGCTGTGTGCAAGCCGAGATGGTGCGATTTCCTACGGTTGGGAAGATGCAGACTTTGTAGCGAGTGAAATCATCGAGAGTGGTGGCACCGTTACCTTTGATGTTACCAAACAGGGTGATTTGTTAGGCCGTGTTGAGTTGGGGATACCAGGCAGGCACAATGTGCTTAATGCTCTTGCTGCGATTGCTGTGGCGGATGCTGCGGAGGTTGATTTTCAGTTGATTGCGCGTGCTTTGGGAACCTTTGCAGGAGCGCGGCGCCGATTTGAAAATAAGTATTTTAGTAAAAAGTTACGGATCATTGATGACTACGGGCATCACCCTACCGAGGTGGCGGCTACCCTGCAGACCGCACGTTCTCTGAACCCAGAGCGTCTGGTCGTGGTGTTTCAACCTCACCGGTATAGTCGGACTCAGAAGCTGGCTGATGACTTTGGCAAAGCGCTTCAGGTAGCAGACCGTGTTTTTGTCACGGACATCTACCCTGCGAGTGAGCAGCCTATCGAAGGTGTCACGGCACAGACGATTGTGGATGCTGTCAAAGTCTATGGGGACACGCCTGCGGAAGTCGTGGGTGCGGTGCAAACGGGGCATCACAGCGTGGGGAATGCCCTGAAGGATGGGGACCTTCTCATTACCTTAGGAGCGGGGAATATTCATGAGATAGGAACTAAGATTGCCCGTGACATGTCAGTCATGGAAGAAATGCTGCGCTATGTAGGTGATGATGGTGCTGCCGATGCAAAGCTCTACGAGCCGATGCGTCGGCATACAACGATCCTCTGTGGTGGGCCAGCTCAATTTTGGTTAGAGCCGCATACGCATGAAGCATTTGCCCGCCTGATTGACTACTGTCATGAGCGAGGTATTCCTCAGCGTATTATTGGTAGAGGGTCTAACTTATTAGTGCGAGATGGAGGTATCCGTGGAGCGGTGATTCACCCTGCTGGTGGCGTCTTTACCGAAGTCAGTGTGGATGGAGAGATCCTGACGGCAGGTGCAGGCGCTCGATTTAAAAAAGTCGCTAGTGTTGCTGCGAGTCATGGGCTAACAGGATTTGAGTGGATGGAAGGTATTCCTGGAAATGTCGGTGGTGGCCTGCGGATGAATGCTGGAGCCATGGGCACGGAGACCTTTGATCAAGTAGTTAGCGTAACGTTTCTTGAGCAAGATGGGGAAATACGTGAACGCTCGCGTGATGAGATCGTAGCGCACTACCGGAATGTTCCTGCGTTACGCCAGAACTTTGCCCTGTCTGCCTGCTTTAAGGGGGAACAGGCTGGGAGTGATGCTATTTCTCAGCGTATGGATGCCTCTAAAAATAAGCGTCGGAGTTCACAGCCGATTGCGGCGAGTGCGGGTTGCATTTTTAAAAATCCAGAGGAGATTCCAGCTGGTATGCTTGTTGATGAACTAGGTATGAAAAAGGCGTCCGTGGGAAAGGCCATGGTCTCTGAGGTGCATGGGAACTTTATCGTGAATACAGGAAAGGCTAAGTCGGCTGATGTGTTAGGACTTATTGACAGTATCCGCGAACAAGCAAAAGAGCAGCGGAATATTACCATGGAGACCGAGGTTCAGATCATCGGCGAAGACGAATTTACATTTTAACTCATTAATTCAATGGACAAACAATTACTTATTGCAGTGCTCATGGGTGGCCCAGGCTCAGAGAGGGAAGTTTCACTGGCATCTGGGAATGCTGTGTTAGAAGCTCTCCAGAATGAAGGGCTGAATGCCGTGGGGGTAGATGTTACTAGCCATGATCTTGATTTACCGGAAGGCGCGCAGCTTTGCTTTAATGTTATTCATGGCACGTTTGGTGAAGATGGTGAGATGCAAGAAGTGCTGGAGAAGATGAATATGCCATACACTGGTGCGGGTGTTCAAAGTAGCCGTCTTGCTTTTGATAAAGTGGCAAGTAAGGAAGTCTTTGTAAAAAATGATGTGCCTACTCCCGCATCTGAGATTGTTGATTGCTCAGCTGGTATCACATTTCCCAAGATGGGTTTGCCCTATGTGGTGAAGCCGCCGCGTGAAGGGTCTAGTGTGGGCGTTCATATTGTTCATACTGAGGATGAGGCGATGGCTGCTCTGGAGGATGCTGCGAAGTATGGTGATGAGGTGCTTATTGAGCAGTTTGTTCAAGGTAAGGAGCTGACAGTAGGTGTGTTAGATGGTGAGGTTTTGCCCGTGGTCCACATTGCCCCACGTAGTGGTTTCTATGATATGAGTAACAAATATCCATGGATGAATAATGATGGCGGCACTGACTACTACTGCCCTGCAGACTTGGATGAGGAAACTACCGCGAAGGTTCAGCAGGCCGCGTTAGCCGCGCACCTTGCACTGGGGTGTGAGATTTACTCACGTGTTGATGTTTTATTAGATGATGAAGGAAATCCGTATGTTCTGGAGGCCAATACTATCCCTGGTATGACGGCGAGTAGCCTATTGCCAAAAGCGGCACAAGTAGCTGGTTATGAGTTTGGCCCTCTTTGTCAGAAAATTGCCGAACTCTCATTAGTAGAGAGAAGTTAGCCCTATGTCATTATTCAAACCACGCAGGAAAACTACCCGCTCACCACGTATGGTGCGGCGCAATGGTGATTTCCAGAAACTTCACATCAAGGTGAGCTCACCGAGGATTGTGATGTTTCAGGTGATGTCTGGCTTGGGGAAGATAACGAAGTTGTTAGTTGTTGTCGCCTTGCTTGGGATGATTTGTTGGGGTGCCTATCGAGGCGTAAATCATTTATTTTTGGGTAATGAAAAATATAAACTAGAGCAAATTAGCCTAGAGACAAATGGTCACCTTGATGAGCTGAGGATAGCGCAAGTCGCAGGGATTGATTTAAATGCGAGTATTTTTGCGATTAATGCCACGGAGGTGAGTGATCAGCTTCGGTCGCTGCCGGAGGTGATCGACTGTAAGGTAGAGCGGAGGTTGCCCGGGACTTTGAAAGTGACGGTGACAGAGCGTGTTCCAGTAGTTTGGTTAGAGTGCCGAGACCTCGGTTATCCAGGGCGGCAGGACGGAGGTGTGCTGGTAGATAAGGACGGTATTACTTTTCCTTGTGAAGGGAATATGTGGGCGTCCTCGCAAGATTTGCCTGTGATTCTGGTCCGTCATGCTAAGGAGGATTCTTTTATCCACGGGAGTAAGATGAAGCACCCTGAGGTGATGCGTGCCTTACACCTGATTAATGTTTTTGAGGCGAAGCAAGTGCGTGCGCAATGGCAGATAGAGAAGGTGATGCTGGTGAACGACTATTCTTTAGAGGCGGTGTGTAACGATGGGACACGCGCTATTTTTGGGATGTATCATCACGAGCGGCAGCTGAATGATTTTGTAAGCATTGCTGAGCATAGCTTAAAAACAAGCCGGATGATTCGCCATATTAATCTTATCCCTGAGAAAAATATACCGGTAAAGTTTGTGGGGGATGCGGTATTGGTGAAGCCTCGCCGAGTCCCCTCACTTATTCATTCAGATGCTAGGGAAATAGAATCCATTCTTGAGAGAGATTAAATAGACCATGTCCAAGTCCAAAATCCACGTAGGAGTAGAGATAGGCACCACCAAGACCTGTATGGTGGTTGGAGAGGTGAAGCCAGATGGTTCCGTCAAGATTCTTGGCGTAGGTGAGACGCGGAGTGCAGGTGTTAGGAAAGGTGAGATATCAGATTACCCACAAGCCAAGGCAGGGCTCAAGCATGCGCTGGTGAAAGCGGAGGATATCTGTGATGTTGATATTAGCTCGATTTTACTTGCGGTGACTGGCTCTCATATTACTGGGGTCAATAATCGAGGGACATTTCGTCTGCCGGATGAAGAAGAGGAAGTGCATGAGGGACATCTTGGCGAGGCTACTGAGATTGCCCGTGATTTGGCCATCCCTGGAGATCATGTGTATCTGCATAATTTTATCCGGCATTACCATTTGGATGGGCAGGAGCATAGTGTCAGTCCTGTAGGTTTATTAGGAAGATCACTGGATGTTGACTTTCATATTGTCCATGGGATTAGAACGCGGATTCAAAATAGTATTAAATGTGTAAGAGAAATCCCTCTGGAAGTAGACGATGTTGTCTTTGCTCCTATTGCCGCGGCACAGGTGGCACTTGACCGTGAGCATAAGGATGCGGGATCACTGGTGGTTGATATTGGTGGTGGGACTACGGATTACGTATTGTATTTAAAAGGAGCCATTGCGGCATCCGGCTGTATTCCTGTAGGTGGTGACCACATTACCAATGATATTCATTTGGTTACGCGTATTCCATTTTCACGCGCAGAGGTCCTAAAGAAAACCGAGGGTGATGCCTCGGGAGATCCAGCACGTGGTATTGGTATGGTTAAGGTGATCGATGATCATGGACTTGAAGAAGGTGAGATCAAACGCTCTCTACTGAATGACATCATCAACGGCAGATTAGAAGAGACACTCCATCTGATTCTAGACCGCCTTCCAGAAGGTGCCTTACGGAGTGTGGGAACTGGTGTGTTTCTCACTGGCGGTACCAGTAATATGCGTGGCTTCAGTGAGCTTGCTAATGAAGTTTTCGATCTTCCTATTTATCAGCTGGAGCAGTCTAACATAAGTGGCGTGCATGCGAACTTCCGTGATCCTCAGTATTCTACGGCGGTGGGTCTTATCCGCTATGCGCAAATTCTTGATGCTGAGAGGGATAGTAAGGCAGGAGGGAAGGTGACTCGTGCCCTGAAATCAATCTGGCCATTTAGTAAATAGTCATTTTCCTGTTGGGAAATCACCTCATTACTTGCGCCCAAGGGTGAATTACGGTTAAGTATAACCATGAAATTAAAATTTTGTGGTGCAGCTGGTACAACGACGGGATCTCAGCATCTATTAGAGGTGAATGGGAAGAGGATTTTGCTCGATTGTGGGCTCTATCAAGGTCGCCGTAAAGATGCCCATGAAGTTAATTGCTGCTTCCCTCACTTTGATCCTGCTACCGTTGATGTAGCGGTATTATCGCATGCACACATTGATCACTCGGGTAATTTACCTAACCTCACTAAAAAAGGTTTTAAGGGGAATATCTACGCCACTTTTGCCACCCGCGACCTGTGCCAAATTATGCTGGCAGACTGTGCTCACATTCAAGAAAGCGATGCCAAATGGCTGAACAAAAAGCGTAAAAAGCGTGGTGAGGACCCCGTTGAAGTTATTTACACCAAGCAAGACGTTGATCAGTGTATGAAGCAGTTTGTTAACGTAGGCTACAACCGGGAGATGATGATATCTAAAGGTGTTACCCTGAAGTTTCTTGATGCTGGACACATTCTTGGCAGTGCGCAGGTGTTATTAGAGATCGAAGATGAAGAAGATGGAAAAACCAAGCGCTTCCTTTTCTCTGGTGATGTAGGGCGTGGTGATAATGATATTCTTTCGGATCCTGTTGCGGCAGAAAATATTGATTATCTACTGATGGAAAGTACTTATGGTGGGCGTGAGCATGAGCTGGGGACTAAGGCGGATGATCGTATTGCCGAGGTGTTAAAAAAAGCGATTGCTCGTGGTGGTAAGATTATTATCCCATGCTTTGCGGTGGAGCGGACTCAGCAGGTGCTCTATGTGCTGCATCAACTATTTGATGATGGTCGTATCCCTCAAGTCCCTGTTTATGTAGACAGCCCCTTGGCGGTGAATGCCACAGAGATTTTCCGCCTGCATCCAGAGTGTTTTAATGAGGAGGTAAATGATTTCCTCTACAATAAGCGTAATCCCTTTGGTTTCGAGGGGCTCACCCTTATTCGTGCCGTAAGTAAATCTAAAGAGCTCAACGATAGTAAAACACAGGCGATTATTATCTCTGCCTCTGGTATGTGTGAAGCGGGCCGTATTCTTCATCACCTTCGTAACGGTATTAGTAATCCAGCAAATACCATTCTCTTTGTTGGCTACTGTGCGGAAAACACACTTGGCTGGAAAATCCGTAACCGTGATCCGGAGGTAAGTATCTTTGGGGAGATGCACGAGCTTCGTGCACAGGTAGAGATTATGGACTCCTTTTCAGGCCATGCAGATCACTCAGAGCTCATTGATTATTTTAATTCTATCACTGGGCCAAAGAAAAAAGTATGGCTAGTCCATGGTGAACCTACCCGTTCAGCTGCGCTTGCAGAAGAACTAGGAAAGAACCATGATGGGGAAGTCCAGGTGGCTGAGCTGGGGATGGAAGTGACTTGCTGAAATAAGAGTTGAATACCAATCACTCTTTGAGTGGAAAAATTTACGTGCTCTCTTTACTTGTTGCGTTACTGTCATGGCAGTTCGCTTCTGAAGTGGAAAATCTATTAGTATGAAAAAATCGATCGCATTTTTATTCGTTAGTTTAATGGCTGTGTGTCAGTCGACTGAATTGAAGGCGGCTGAAAAGCCCAACATTGTATTTCTGTTCTCAGATGATCATGCGCTGCAGGCGATTTCAGCCTACGATGGTAGGCTCAAGGATATTGCTCCAACCCCTAATATTGACCGGCTGGCTAAGGAAGGTGCTATTTTCGAAAATTCATTCTGTGCAAATTCAATATGTGGCCCTTCACGTGCGAGTATTCTAACTGGTAAGCATAGCCATAAAAATGGTTTCATGCGCAATGGCACCAAGTTTAATGGTGATCAGATGACGTTTCCTAAGTTGATGCAGAAGTCTGGCTATCAGACTGCTCTCATCGGTAAGTGGCACCTTAGCAGTGATCCACAAGGCTTTGATCATTGGGAGATTTTACCAGGTCAGGGAAATTATTATAATCCGAATTTTATTCAGATGGATGGTTCTAAAAAGCGTTTTACTGGCTATTGCACGGATATTATCACCGATCATGCCGTTGAGTGGCTAGAAAAGCGGGATAAAAAGAAGCCGTTTATCCTTATGTGTCAACATAAGGCACCACACCGTAACTGGTCACCGGCAGCACGGCACCTAACACTGTTTGATGGGCAGGATATTCCAGAGCCAAAGACGTTACGGGATGATTACTCTGGTCGTGCCGAGTGGCTTAAGAAAAACAAGATGGAGATCGATAGGCACTTCTACTGGGGGCATGATATGAAGTTTCACGGTAAGTCCGTGATGCCTGAAAAGATCCTCGATGGTATTAATAATATGGAATACGCTCGTATGACAGACGAGCAGAAGAAAGTATGGGATGCTGCCTATGCTCCTAAGAATAAGAAGTTTATTGATGACTATAACGCCAAAAAGCTCTCTGATGATGATATCCTTCAATGGAAATATCAGCGGTATATCAAAGACTACTTACGCACCATTCGAGCGTTGGATGAAAATGTTGGGCGTATGTTGGATTACTTGGAAAAATCAGGCCTCGCGGAGAACACCATTGTTATTTATTCTTCTGATCAAGGTTTCTATCTCGGAGAGCACGGCTGGTATGATAAACGTTGGATGTTTGAGGAGTCTTTGAAAATGCCTTTCTTAATCCGCTGGCCAGGAGTGGTGAAGCCTGGGTCACGTCCAGATGAGATGATTCAGAATATTGATTACGCACCCACTTTCTTAGAAATCGCTGGAGCTGATATCCCGGAGGACATCCAAGGGCGTAGCTTGGTGCCTGTATTGAAGGGTGATGCTCCCAAGGACTGGCGTAAGGATATCTACTACGCTTATTACATGAATCCAGGCACTCACAATGTACCTCGCCACGATGGAGTGCGCACGGATCGCTATAAGATTTTCTATCTTCCTCAGCCTGATGAGTGGCAGCTTTTTGATCTTGAAAAAGATCCTCTTGAGCTGCGCAGTGTGCATGCTGATTCTGCATACGCTAAGGTCTTTAAAGAAATGCAAGACCTCTACCAGAAGAGAAGAACAGAGGTGGAAGCAGTCTTAGAGTAATACGGTATGGGAGAGCTCGATCTAGGCGGAAATTGTTAGCCTCATCGGTGTATTGAAAATACTGGTGGACGGGTTTGTGTTTCAAGAGGTGGCGGCATTTCTCGAAATCTAAATGCATATTCTTGGTCTAACGAATAACTCCCCGCTCACTATGGCGGATGAATTCTATTAAACGTTGAACGTGTGGCTCTTGGGCACTTTCTGTCTGCTCAAGCTCATCGATCAATGAGGTGAGGCTGAGTTTTTTACTGAGGAAGAGTTTTTTATAGGCGGTTTTGATCGCACGGCGTGCATCTTTACTGAAGCCACGGCGCTGGAGTCCAACGAGATTAGGGCTCCTGACCGCGGCTGGTGTGCCATCGACAATCATATAGGGTGGCACGTCTTGGACGATCTTAGTGCAGCCGCCTACTAAGGAGTGTTCTCCGATATTGCAGAACTGATGAGCGCCAGAGAGCCCGGAAATAATGGCGTGATCTCCTACGGTGCAGTGACCTCCTAGAGTTCCGTTGTTAGAAAGGATGCAGTGATTCCCTACCTGACAGTCATGGGCTACGTGGGAGTAGGATAAAAAGAGATTATGATCACCAATCCGGGTGGGGACTTCGGCGGTGGTGCCGCGGTGGATGGTGGTGTTTTCACGGAAGGTATTGTGATGGCCAATTTCTAAAGCTGTGGGTTCGCCAGTGTATTTAAGGTCTTGAGTCACCTGGCCGATGGCGGAGAAAGGAAAAAAGGTATTGTTCTCGCCAATGCTGGTATGCCCCTCGATGACGACGTGAGACTTGAGCACGCTGCCTTTACCAATGCTGACATGGGCACCTACTACGCTGTAAGGCCCTATTTCTACACCCTCGGCTACTTCTGCAGCGGGGTCGATAATGGCAGTGGGGTGAATCATGAGAGGTTGAATAGTCCTTGTTAGGAATCGATCAATGCAAACTTAAGTTCACCGGAGGAAACAACTTCGCCGTTAACGATGCAGCGGCATACTGCGGAGCCGATACTACGGCGCATTTTAATGATTTCAGCCTCGATGAAGAGCGTGTCGCCAGGGAGTACAGGTTTACGCCATTTGACTTTGTCTACGCTCATAAAGTAGCCTATTTTCCCTTGATTTTCTGGCTTACGGAGCATGAGGATAGAGGCGACTTGAGCCATGGCTTCTACCTGGAGGACACCGGGCATAACTGGGTGGCCGGGGAAATGGCCTTGGAAGTAGGGCTCGTTGATGGTGACGTTTTTTACACCTGTGCACTTGCTATCTCCCTCGAAGTCAACCACGCGGTCGACCATGAGGAAGGGGTAGCGGTGGGGGAGGATGTTCATGACCTCATTGACATCGAGGACGGCTTCACCTTCTGGAATGGTAACGGGTGGCACCATGGTCCGCATGCGTGTGTATTCGCGCTTTAGGGTGGATGCCATTTCGGTATTTGGTCCATGACCTGGTTTGATGCAGATGACGTGTCCCATAATACGCTTACCGCTCAGCATGAGATCGCCAATGACATCAAGGGCTTTGTGACGTGCAAATTCATTATCAAAACGCATGGGCTCCTTGCTCATGACTTCCTCACCACGGACGACGACGGCGTTTTCTAGGCTGCCGCCTTTGATGAGGCCCTTGTCGAGCAGAGGTTTGACATCCTCGTAGTAAACAAAGGTGCGTGCAGGAGCGATTTCCTTGTCGTAAAGTTCTGGGGTGACTTCACTGGAGAAAAATTGGGTGAAACGTCCCTCAGGGCCGACGTTGGTTACAGAGACACGGAATTTTTTATCCGGCACAATGGTGATGAGTGAGCCATTTTTAGTTTCTACATGAATGGGTTCACGGATTTCGTAGACCTTCCTTGGCTTATCTTGCTGCTCGATACCTGCTTGCTTAATAAGCTCTACGTATGGGGCGGATGAACCATCGCCAATGGGCGGCTCATTAGCATCCATCTCGATGATGGCGTTATCTACTCCCATACCACAGAGAGCGGAAAGAATGTGCTCCACGGTGTGTACTTTCACTGAGCCTTCAGCTAGAGTGGTAGCGCGCTCTACGGTCTGCACTTTATCAACATCAGCATCAATAAATGGCTGATCATCTAGATCGACACGGCGAAATTTGAACCCATGTCCTGCTGGTGCAGGCTTTACGGTGAGGGTGACTTTTTCGCCTGTATGCAGGGAGGTTCCCTCCAGCGTGGCGGCGGAGGCTACGGTGTGTTCCATCTCGGCGGACATTTGCTAACGATAAGGGATGGGCGTGGAGATGACAAGCATTAGCTCGGCCATATCAGCTGTCCGATAGCGTGTAGAGTGACTCCTACGAGTCCACCGATGAGGGTGCCATTGATGCGGATGAACTGGAGGTCAGGTCCTACTTGATGTTCGAGCTTTTCCATCAGCGTCTGGGCATCCCATTCCTCGATGGTTTCGCGGATCATGGCTTCGATATGCCCCCCGTGTTTTTCAAGAATTTGTTCGATGCCGTCTAATAGGGTAAGTTCGATCTTCTGCGCCAAATCTGGGTTTTGCTCAATGGATGAGCCGGCGGCGATGATGATGGCTGTGAGGTGTTGGACTGCCTTGGGGTTTTCTGAAGCGAGGTCTTGATCGAGGCTTTCGCGGATTTGGTGCCAGAGGCGTGTGGTTAGCTCCCCGTGTTGTGGGTGTTCTAGCCACTCATCACGGATGTTTTCTAGCTGTTGCCTGAGATCAGTATTATTTTCGCAGTGTTCTTTTGTTTTCAGAAGCTGCTGATAGATGATGTCCCACAGTGGCTCGGTATGATCTTCGCTAGCAGCCAGGAGTTTGGCCTGCATGCTGTCGGTGGCGCGCTCAGACATATCTTCTGCAATGGCACGTGAGATGCGGCCTAATAGAGGTATTTTTGTTAGAGGTGCTTTGTTTCCTGCTGCGGTTTCGATGCTTTCTTTATGATGCGTCAGTGCAGAGGCGAGCTGGCTGAGAACGGGTGCTAGTAACTGGCGGTATCTGTTTTCAGCTAACATCCATGCCAGTAGTTTGGAAGAAATGGTGTGAGGCTCCAGGGTGCGTAGCTGCTCGGTGAGTTTTGAAGTAAGGGCTTTGTGCGTATGATTGCTCTCCAGTGCATCGAAGGCGGTGGGTAGCATGTGGAGAGTTTGGCCAGCGAGTCTCTGCGCCTGTTGTGTGTTTGTTAGCCAGCTGGCGGTACGCTGAACGAGCTTAAGATCACGTGCTTGTTTACAGATTAGATTGGCGGTGAGAAAGTTCCCTCTGACAAACTGCGCAAGTGCTGCGCCGATGCGGTCTTTTTCCTTTGGGATAACGGCGGTGTGTGGAATGGGTAGACCAAGCGGATGGCGAAATAGGGCGGTGACGGCAAACCAGTCTGCAAGTCCGCCTACCATGCCTGCTTCGGCAAATGCTCTAACCCATTCTAACCATGGCCATTGGTGTTGATAGCTACGGGAGACAATGTAGAGCACGGCCATGACGGCTAGAATGCCACCTGCGGCTATACGCATTTGTTTTAAGCGTGAGTTGTGGCTGGTGGTCATGCGGTATTGTTACCAAGGCTGGGTGATGTCTGGCAACAGCCAAGCTGGTCTAGATGCTGGCGATTTCCTTCGCCGTGAGTTCGCGGTATCCGCCGGTTGGGAGTGTGCTGTCTAATGTGATGTCTCCCATACTCTCGCGATGGAGCGATGTTACGCGGTTCCCCACGGCGTGAAACATCCGCTTCACTTGGTGGTAGCGACCTTCATAAATAGTCAGCCTAGCTTGGTGGGTGGTGAGTATTTCTAGTTCAGCTGGGGCGGTGGTGAGGTCTTCGTAGGCGAAGTAAATACCTTGGGCGAAATGGGTCCGGGTTTCTTGAGTGATGGGCTCGGCTGTTTTTACAAGGTAGACTTTGGGGACATTTTCCTTAGGTTCAGTGAGTCTACGAGACCATTTACCATCGTTAGTTAGGATGAGGAGTCCAGTGCTGGCGCGGTCTAACCGACCTGCAATATGCAAGGTCTGTGGGGTATCGATGAGCTCCATCACCGTGGGATGTAGGGGGTCAATAGTGGCGCTGAGGTAGCCAGCGGGCTTATGCAGCATCAGGTAGCAGGCGGTATCTTCACGGAGTATGATGCT
>CALBVY010000074.1 GCA_937969495.1 uncultured Verrucomicrobiales bacterium
GAAGATTCTGCTGATCCCTAGATCCTCTCTGATGAAGCAGCTTCATTCCAGATCTTACTCAGGAGTTTTTCTGTGTTTCTCCAGTAATTCTCTCGCTTGGTTAAGCGTTGTAATTTTTTAGAGGTTCTTTTTTTGCGTTTCTCCTGCTTGTGATCATGAAGGTCACTTAGGCTTTCGCGGAGGTCGCGAATCCAGTCAGACTGAATCTCTTCGATTAAGGCTTCGTCAGATTCGAAGTCACAATCGATTCTCACCCAAGCAATCGTTGGGATATCTTGTCTTGCAGGGTGCCCAACAGAATCGAAGTTGTTATGGTTCAAAAGCTGATTAAACTTTTTGACAATTTTCTTAGCCGCTGGTGCGTCCCAATTGAGTTGTAATACGAGGTTGTAACCCGAGCGAGAAGTTTGCGACGTACAGTCATAGGAATCGCAATCGCACCCCCAAGTATCTAAAGTTAGTGACAAGTTGAGTGGATGTTTTCCATGAAGATGAGCCTCTAGTAGGCTGGGTGTTAGAGTGTCATTTTTAGCAAGAATCTCCTTCACCACAGGCTTATGGAGTAGAGAAGCAACGGCCGATTTTTTAAGATCGCTCACACGAGCTTTACTTTTACGCGCACGAATCTGCTCAGAGAGAAGATAGAGTGCATAGTCATCCTTTCCGTAGAAAAAAGGAGTATGGCCTGATGGTAAACAGGCTATGATGTCTTTAGTGGTTTGTAAGTTCATAGTAGGTTTATAAAATGTAGCCGCTCCCGTGGCGGGGGGAGCGGCTGGTGGCAACAGGTGGAGATATGTTGTCTCCGTAACGATTGGTGTTCGGCGGTTTACTAGCCGCGATGATGGAAAAATGATGGTTGGCTCGGTGGGATTTGAACCCACAACTTACCGCTTAAAAGGCGGCTACTCTAACCAGTTGAGTTACGAGCCAGATATTCAAAAATGGCGGAGTCTTGAAGACTTGCACTCCAATCCTTGTTAGGGATCCCAGTGTTTAGCAAACACGGTCGGCACGCTTGTCCGATTAAGACTCCTGAAAATTGGTACCCACGGTAGGATTCGAACCTACAACGCACCGGGTCTAAGCCGGCCTCCTCTGCCAGTTGGGATACGTGGGCATAAAATAATGTCTGCAGCTGGATTCGAACCAGCACTGGGCGGATTTTAAGTCCGTGGCCTCTACCGATTGGGCTACGCAGACGTGAAAATGGCATTCCCGGAAGGAGTCGAACCTTCACCCTCCACGTTCGAAGCGTGGTGCTCTTCCAATTAAGCTACGGAAACAGAAAAATGGAACGAGGTGGAGGGCTCGAACCTCTAGACATCCATCCCGCTGTTTTACGTCAACGGCTTAGAAGACCGTGGCGGGAGCACCTCGTGTTGAAAAATGGTGCGGCTTTCGGGACTCGAACCCGAGTATCCAGTTTGGAAGACTGGCGTTCTACCATTGAACTAATAACGCTCTGAAATGGTATGAGCTGAAGGTTATGCTCCTTCGCTTTCTGTGTGTAAGACAGATGTGCTACTATTACACCAAGCTCACTTGAAAAAATGATGGATCCAGAGATGGGATTGGTTACCCATATAGTCCGATTTACAAGATCGGTGCGATTATCCGCCACTCTGGCATTAAAGACTGGTCCGTGAGTCAGGCATCGAACCTGAATCGCCCGATTCACAGTCGGGGGCTTTAACCAATTAAGCTACTCTCGGATAAAATCATGGTGGATGCCTCTGCGGGGATCGCACCCGCCGGACTCTGCTTTGCAGGCAGGCCAGTTCACTAGCTCTGGTCAGAGGCATCAAATTTGGCACTTCTACATGGTTCCGCCCCATGAACTCCGGATTAACAGTCCGGCGTGATACTATTTCACTATAGAAGTTTTTAAAATGGTGAGTGTGGTGGGAGTCGAACCCACTAGCTCTAAAGCATCAGGTTTACAATCTGGTCCGGCTCTCCAACTCCGGCGCACACTCAGATGAAAATGGTGGTGAGGGCGGGAATTGAACCCGCGTGGATGGGCTTATGAGACCCATCAGGAAACCAACATCCACCTCACGATTAGATTGATAAAATGGTCGCGGCGACCGGACTCGCACCGGCTTTCTCGTGCTTCCAAGGCACGCGGGTCGACAACTTCTCCCTCGCCACGTTTTAAAAATTGGTGGAGGTAACGGGGATGGTACCCGCCTCACATTGCTTGCAAAACAACGTCGCCGCTATGGACATGCACCCCCAATTAAGAAATTCAGGATTCAAGGTTCAGTATTTGACCAGTGACTTAACACACACGAGCCACATACCAAAAAAGTCAAAGCTGAACCTTGAATCCTAAATTCAAATTGGCACGCCGCCTAGGTGACCGCTCCTAGTAGGTCTGAATTTGGAATCCTGACTGCATACTGATGCGCGGCGTGCTTCAATGAATTTTTGAAACGAACACCCTTGCCACTTCTTGATGAAGTCACAGCCGCGGGTTTTCCCGGCGGACGTTTTGGTGTTTCCGGCACACCTCCCTGATTAAGCCTGATAGATACGCTCACAAAGGGAAAGTTGATATGATATAACAATGATATTATATCTATTTTTAGGCACAGTGGTGCCATGCTTGACTGATATATCTTTTTTAGATAATCTACATGTGGTTGAGGTAACGTAGATTGTTTCTTTGATTCAGTCAGGCTTTGCCTTCCTAGGTCGTTATCAGTTGTAGCTGATGACGGCCTTTTTTATATGAGCTATGTAAAGTAGTTTAATTGTTTTAATGATGCATTGTCTGTTAGTTAGGTGTTGGTTGTTAAATTAGGGCGTAAAAAATCCCGCTTCCTAAGTGAGGAGAGCGGGTCTGCATGGGTTTTATCCCTTGATGTGGTTACGTTTTACTGTATTCCATCGATCTATGCAGACCTTGATCCTCCTCTCTGGCTATATGGGTGTTCAATACTGGTGAATGTATCATTTTCACTGGTATAGAGAGGTTGATTGCCGGGGCTCTTTCGCATGTTATCTAGCATGAGATAAGCAAACGGAGCCGACCAGTTATCCCGACATGGGGATATGGTGGGTTGTTTTTTTGTTTGCGTTTTCATGTAGTGAGAAATGGAAAGTTAAATGAGATAAATTTTGCTTAGCTCCGGATGAAGCGTGTGGTGTTTTTAATAGTAGTTTTTATTTTTGGCAATCATTAATTTAATATATAACGATATTTTTTCATATCAAGATATCATGATGTATTATTTTGTTAGTTGGATTTGTTTTTATTGTTAGTTTGCGATCGTTTCCTTATTTTTAGCAGGTGAGGGGGTAAGCTATTTTGTCAGAGGAATGTTGGGGGTATAAAATTTAGGTTGTTTTGGAGGCGACGTCCGCCCATGTTGCTGAGTATAGTTCTTTAGTATGAGTGAGCTTTCTAGATCTTTTAAACTGGTTGTTCTTAGCGGTGTATTACTGCTGATTTTTTTCATTGGTATTGGAGTTTACTTTTTAAGTAAAGATAAGTGGAGAGCTCATCTCTCTAATAAAGAAAGAGGTAAAAGTGTTCACGAATTACTAGCTTCTTCAGATTTAGAGGAGCGTAAAGAAGGGTATAGATTGGAAGTGGCTTATGACCGTGAAATGGCAAAGATCTTAGCTTTGAATCCGAGGCTGAAACCAGTTTGGAAACCTTTGCCCGCAGGTGAAAATGGGTTTTTGAAATGGTTAGATTTTCTTGAGGCTCGTGGAGAGAGCGGTAATACTTTAAGAGCTTCTATCAATGTCTCTGCCGATTTGAGTGGTATGATTAGAGGCGATACAGAGTGGGATGGTGAAATAGTGAAAGTGTTTCTGGAGCAAGAGCAGGCGTTGCTCAATGAAATTCGGGAAATTGGATTATTAGGAAAACAATCTGCAGATGGGGTGGCTGTGCGTCGTTATTCGTTTATGCCTGCTGCTGCTGCTATAAATTGCATGCAGCTTCTTTGTGTAGAGGCGCGTTTGTTAGCAGGGGCTGGAGATAAAGATGGGGCGCTGCAAAGTCTGCGTGCTGCATTGGGGTTGGCTAGACATCATATGGGGGTAGAGGTTCCATCATATACTGCTGCGGCCATTGGTATTTTTGGGCAGCAGATAGTGCATGCTAAGGCAGTGAGGATAGTCATCCCTCTGTTAAACTTGAATCCGCAAGAATTAAGGTTCTGGAGGCAAGAACTTCGTTTGGAAACTAAGATGAAGCACTCAGAAGTTATCAAGGGCGATTTTCTTGTAGCTATGAGGGGTTTTGTGATGCCTCTGCTCGATTACGATCCTGATACGCCAGGAGGTGCAGATGTTCCTGATAAAGATGCTATGTATCAAGAATTAGCTAGAGTGACTCAATTGATGATGGATCGAGCTGATGGTTTAGATCCTCATGGGCAGTGGACGGTTAACTCATCTTATTGGAATTATACAATCAACCCGTCACTATCTTCTAAGGCGAGAAAGTGGGTATCGGTGTGTTTTCAATCTGCAGAGATCTACGCTAAGGGTTTTGCTAGAAATCAAGCGCTTTATCAATATTACGATGCTGCCTTGGCGATAGCTGCTGGTGATGAGCCGCCAGTGGAGCCTATCACAGGTAAGCCATTTCTTTTTAACCTTGAGACAAGAGTGCTCTCGTTTCCTGATGACCCGATACTTGAGGGGCTAGATGTTGAGGAGATCATTTTGCCTGATATCAGCTTGGTGAGGTAAAAGTGGTCAGCTTAAGGGTAGATGCTTGGTGGTTAGAAAAAGGCTGTAGTTTTTGGTTACATAATCACGGCTGTTTTATAGCCGCGAACAAAAGTGCAGTGTGTTACATATGCAATATGCAAAGGCTAACAACACGGGTTAAGGGGATTGCTGGATTGGGTGTTGGTCTCATTGTTTTAGCAATGGGGCTGGGTGTATATTTTGTTCAACGTGATGGGTGGAGTCCTCAAGAAAAGGCCATAGATGAGGAAGTTAGCGTCTATATTCAACTTCGGTCAGGTGATCCAGTGCAAGTATCACGAGCACGTGACCGAATTACTGAATATGATCGCGTGATGGAGGAGGTTTTGAGTCGGCATCCTGAACTTAGCCCTGAGTGGAAAAACGTGAAGCCTGAGGATAATGGTTACTTAAAGTTAATGCTGCTGACTGAGAGATATAGATCTGAAAGTAAGCCCTGCGAGCAAACGCTTGGTTTTCCTAGTGAAATTATGGATGCCATTAATGAGCTGAAAGAATGGGATACGGAAGTAGTGGGAGCCTATCTTTTGAAAGAAGCAGACTTGGTGGATGAAATTCGGTTGATAGGTTTGATGTCTAGTCAGTCTATGGTGGGCACAGATATTGATAGTTTTGTTGAGATTTATCCTATCAACTTCATCAAACAGTGCGCGGATTTATTGTGTTTAGATGCCCGTTTTGCAGCGAAAGAAGGCAACAAGAAAAGATCATTATCCAGTCTGTTGGCGGCTCAAGGGATAGCGAAGCATCTTTGTCAAATAGAAGCGCCGAGTTTGATACACGAAACAGTGGGTATCCTCATTCAGCTTACAGTTTTAGATACAGCAGTAAATAAGGTAATGTCAGATCTGAAGCTCAGTAAGCCTGAAATTTCTCAGCTGAGACAGAGTCTTAAGCCGGTCACCAATGAAGATTTCACAAGAGTGATCAAAGGTGAGTTTTATGTTGGTATGAGGTCGCTCATATTGCCATACGTTCAACCAGTGGGTGATGTACCAGTTTCCCAAGAAATTCCAGATTTATGTAACCTCTATGATGCTCACGCAGGGCAGATTAAACATTGGATGAATGTGCAGGGCTGGCTTTCTCTCAGAGGCCAACTAGAGAGTACAGGGAGTGCATGGAGTCATCAACTTCCTGAGGACTTGTCTGCTCAAGCTCGTAGCTTAATAGGCGATAGTTTTTTTGAAGGGTATAATATTTATGGTAAAGGCATTGGGAAAACTCAGATAATTTACCGCTATTATGATGCGGTGCTGGCCATAGCTGCAGGTGAGGAGCCACCAGTAGAGCTGCTCACAGTGAAGCCTTTTATCTTTGACCCCGTAACGCGCGAGCTGAAATTACCAGCTGACGCTTTATTAGAAAAGCAGGGTATTGATACAATAAAAGTGCCCTAGCCCTTGCCAAACTCGCCAGCGATTCTTTTGGCGGAGGCGACTGTGTTTCGGTGCAGTTTGGCAGTGAGTTCAGGCTGGCGATTGTAGCCGCCGCCGTAGAGGATGGCGAGGGGGATGCGATTCTTGATAAAAGCGCGGATGATGACGTCATCACGGCGTTGCATATCAGCTACGCTGAGCATCATATTTCCTAACAGATCATTTGAGTGGTTGGTTACG
>CALBVY010000075.1 GCA_937969495.1 uncultured Verrucomicrobiales bacterium
ACGATGAATCGTTCAAAACCATTGGGTAAACCTCCCGAGTAGTCATTTTTATTTGGATTTCTGGGCATCCAGAAATTATAAGGCGCCTAACAAAAAGTACAACTCTAAATTGTCAATATTTCCCTAGCTGGATGACCCTGCCCAATTTCACCCTCTACGGAAGCCTGCCTTTAGCTCAGGCAGACTGGTGATCTTCATCCCTAGAACCAGCATCACATAGGCTGTCATCCCGAAACCTACAAGTAATGCCAACGCAATACACCTCTGCCAGAGAGCCGCATCAAACCATGACCCTATAGCTTGATAAGCCAGCCATACTAAGCCCCCCATGATCACACTCGCCACGATCATACGTAAACTCTTACTCCAGAACTGCGCTCCCGGATGCAGCAAACCTCGAAGCCCGCGCGAAAGCAAAGCCACATTAACCCATGCAGAAATAGTGGTAGCAACAGCAATCCCTACATGCCCAAAGGGCGCAAACAAGAGGAGACTAAACACAATATTAACCAACACCGTCACTCCCGCCATCATCATCGGAGCACGGGTGTTCTCACGTGCAAAATACCCCGGCTGAAGCACTTTAATTAAAACATAACCTGGCAGCCCAAGTGCAAAACCCTGCAACGCCATCGCTGTCTGCCGGGCATCTTCAGCAGTAAATTCACCACGCTGAAATAACACACTAATAATAGGCACGGGTATCACCAACATAGCTACCGCAGCTGGCAGCGTAATCAGTAAGCCTAGCTCCATACCTCGCATCATACTATCAGAAGCACCCTGCATATCATCACGCCTCACCAGGCGCGTAACTTCGGGTAAAAGCACCACACCAAGTGCAATACCAATCATCCCAAGCGGTAGCTGGTAGACTCGATCTGAATAGTAAAGCCATGAGATCGCCCCCGCCTTAAACGAAGCAATGATACCACCCACCAGCAAGTTAATTTGCTGAATACCAGCCGCTAAAATCCCCGGCCCCATAAGCAACACCAACTTCTTGATAGAACCATCAAAAACAGGCTTTTGAAAACGGACTGCGTAACCATTTTTCCAACAAGCTCCATAGAGTAACGCAAACTGCAACACCCCAGCAATAGCCACACACCACGCCAACACATGCGCAGGCACATCAGATTTCATCCAGTAAACAAAGACCCCTAGCCCAATAAGAAATACAAGGTTCAGGAGAATAGGCGCAGCCGCTGGAACAGCAAATATCTTAAACGTATTTAGCGTACCACTTAAATGCGCAACAAGTGCCATAAACAACAAATAGCAGAATGTAATTTGCGAGAGTTTAACGGTTAGACCGAAGGTATCCGGATGGTTCCTGTAAATTTTAAATAACAGCGTATTTCGCTGCTCATCAGAAGACCATACAGCTGTAGATGCACTGCGCAGAAATTCACCTTCAAACCATCCGTAGCTATGCCCTTTCGGCAGCCTAATCCGCGCCTGACCATCACCAGTGATCATCCACTGCATAGCCATTTCAGGGACTTCAGAGGAGGCTCCAGAAAGTGGTAGAGAGCTCATATTAACACGAGAGGGCATAGGCTCACGTTTATCTTTCTCAGCCCTGATTTTCTCTTGGGCAGTATACGCAGCGCTAACTTCAGAGATGAACTTCACCTCCCCACGCTCACCAGGCCCAATGATATTTGGGAACTCCATTGGCTTCTCTTCCACAAAGCGTAACTTCTGCAGCCGATACGCCTGACTACGATTAAGCTCTTCCAAACTTTCTTGAGGAATCGTTAGATAAACATCCTCCATCCCATCCACTCTCACCGAAAACGATTCCACTCCCTCACCACCATCCTCCATTACCACAGGCATTTCTACCTTTGCCTTAAAACCAGGCACCACAACCCCCATGATCCATGGCATGCAGGGAATTGCTATTATGGTCAGAGCGACAAGAGCAACGAACAATGTAGAAAAAGCATTCGATGCAAATTTCATCGCCTCGTCTTGACCTTCTTTTTCCAGGCGACGACCAAACATCGGCACGAAGGCAGCATTAAACGCCCCCTCACCAAAAATCCGCCGGAAGAGGTTAGGGAAACGAAATGCCGAGAAAAAAGCATCACCTAACAAACCCGAACCTAAATACCGCGCAATTAAAATATCACGCAAGAATCCCAGCACACGGCTAATCGCTGTGAAGCCGGAGACTTGCATAAGGGAACGAAGCATAGGCAGTGGTGGAGTTTAAATTGTCAATAAAGCCATACGAGAGAAATCATCTCACACTAGCTCGGCGAAGCTTATCCATAATAGCCACACCAAGGCCAGTCTCTGAAACTGGCTCGGCAATAATTTCATCCACACCACTTTCATCCAATTGACGTAGGGCAAAAAAGAACCGCACAGCTGCCTCTGCAAGCTTACCGTTCCCCGGAGAAAGCTGCTCCACGTAAGCCCAGTCATGGCCATTGATAAAACCGGCCTTTTCAGCACCACAGTAACTTAGCAATCCATATTTCTTACCAGCCTCTGGTTTGAAATCTGAAAAGTCTCTTAGCAATCGCAGTGGCGTCCGCGGTGCATAGTGACTAGCCAGCTGACCAGGAGCCTCTGGCGCATCATTAGCGCGGCTCCTTTTCGGACGCTCGATTTTTCCAAACCTCTGAAGCATTTCCTTCGTCACCGGCCCAGCACGCAATAGATGTAATACTGGACGCTTCTCGCCAGCCTCAGGACGAATAATCGTACTTTCTAAACCTTCTCGGCATGCCCCACCATCGATGATCACAGGAATTCTACCCGCAAGCTCCTTTTCCACAGCCGAAGCCGAGGTAGGACTAATCCGCCCAAACCGATTCGCACTCGGTGCCGCTACCGGCTTTCCAAGTGCCCTCACAATAGCCTTCATCACCGGATGCCCACTCATTCTAACAGCCACAGTAGGTAGCCCACTGGTCACAATATCAGGTACGCATTCTTTTTTCGGCAGCACTAAAGTAAGCGGCCCAGGCCAGTGCGCCTTCATTAGCTTCGCTACAACTTCCTTAATATCATCCGGCACCTCAGCTACCTCATCCACCTGCTCATAAGAGCCTACATGAACAATGAGAGGATCAAACTCCGGCCTCTCCTTGGCAGCAAAGACCTTAGCAACAGCTTCAGAATTGAGTGCATCCGCAGCCAGACCATAGACCGTCTCTGTCGGCAGGGCGATAATTTCACCTGCTTCTAGAAGATCCACCGCTTCCTTAACGACTTTATTTTGTGCCGCTGGATCGGAGGCATCAATGATACGAGTTTGGCTCACGACCGTTGAATTAGCTCATCCATGCTGTAGAACCAAGTAAATTGAGCATAAAAGCAACGATCAAACACTGCTGACAGGAATTATCCATCTTCCCTATCGCCAGAGGCACCCTTTATCCGTTATACTCTACTCATGGAGACCGAAGATGCTCAACCCCAACCACTGCGCAATATAGTGCTGATCGGTTTCATGGGGAGTGGCAAGTCTACCCTGGGGAGAGTGCTACACCAGAAGCTCTCCTACCCACTGCTAGATACAGATCATCTCATTGAGGCGCAGGAAAGTAAAAGCGTGCAGGATATTTTTACTGATGAAGGCGAGGAGGCATTCCGTACACTTGAGTCAAAACTACTAGCAGACATGCTGACCAACCGCTGTAACCACCATATTATTTCCACAGGTGGTGGTATGATACTACGTGAGGAAAACAGAACCCTCCTCAAGCAGTTAGGATTCGTAGTCTGGCTCGCCTGCTCCGCAGAAGAAACCTACCACCGCACCGCACGGACAAATAACCGCCCACTACTCAACTGTGAAAACCCCATGGCAGTTATCACACGCATGCTTAATGAGCGATCCCCACTCTATGAATCAGCTGCACATTTGAAAATTAATACTTCTGGGTTAGAATTTGATGAAATTTCCTGTGGCATTCTCGAAAGCGCGCGTTACCACTTCGGTTCACACGTAGAGGATGAACCTCCTCCCCCCCTGATTTAGCTAAAAATTACCCCACTCAACAACCCACTATTGCCAAAACTCTTGGTATGTGCCCATTATTTCAACGCTCTCTCTGCCATGTCTTTGATCAAGCCCAATAGCATTCCAAAAATCCCCTTCAAGATGGTGAAGAAGGAACTCAAGGACGTAGAAGCTCAAATCCGCGATCAAGTCCGCGCATTTGACCCATCGGTAGAACCCTACATTGATTACATTTGTAATACCAGTGGCAAACGTATCCGGCCTATATTAGCTATCCTCGCTGGTGGTGCCACAGGCGGAGTGCATGAAGGACACATTAAAATAGGCGTCATCCTAGAACTCATCCACATGTCCACACTTGTGCATGACGACATCATCGATGGTGCAGATACCCGCCGAAAAGTCCCCACAGCCAATGCTAAATGGGGTAATGGCATGGCCGTGCTATTAGGTGACGCCCTTTTCTCCCACTCACTACTCCTAGCCACCGAGTTCAATGACATCGAAATCTGCCGAAAAGTAGGAAAAGCCTCACGCGAAGTCTGCCAAGGCGAGGTGATGCAAACACAGAGACGCTTTGACCTTACCCTCACCAAAAAAGATTACTTCCACATCATTGAGATGAAAACAGGTGCCCTATTCGCCGCCGCCTCCGGCATAGCAGCATCACTATCCGGCACTTCAGAAGCAGTAGAACAAAATCTCTACGACTACGGTATGAAGCTCGGCACCGCCTATCAGATTTATGATGACTGCCTTGACCTTGTAGGAACAGAATCTGAAGTCGGTAAAACGCTACGCACCGATTTAGAAAAAGGAAAACTCACCCTCCCCCTTCTCAACCTCATTGAAAAGGCCAGTCCTGCACAGCGTGATAAACTCAACAAACGCATCATCGAACAGCAACCACTTGATTTCCCTGTGCTCATTGGTATTGCCGAGTATGAAGGCGCAGTTGAAAGCGCTCTAGACACCGCTTCAGAAATGCTCGCAGATGCACGTAAAGATCTCGAAATCCTTCAACCCAGTGAATGGCGCGAAGGACTCAACGAAATCACCCTCTATTTAGAAGGTTTGCTCAACGAGTGCCGCCACTAGTGTAGCTACTTACCCCCTTCTTAATCGGTCATTTTTGAACTTCATC
>CALBVY010000076.1 GCA_937969495.1 uncultured Verrucomicrobiales bacterium
GAGGACTACAAGTGGTGCTCTTATGGGGAAGCAATGCAGCCTAAGAAAAACGAGCGTGCGCGAGCTGGGATATGTCGCATTTTATTAGGAGCGGATGCGTTTGATCAGCAGGCGGATCAATTGAATACGGAGAAGCTGAAGGAGCAAGATGTGGAGGCTTGGGGGGCTGGCTTTGGGGAGAGGTATAGGATGTTATTATTTGCCGATGGTGAGGAAGCCTTTGCCGATGATATGCACTCTGGAGAACTGCCAGAGAGTAGAAAACCACGTCGTGTTAGGAAAGGATTCCATCGTAAGGAAGTGGAAAAGGTATTAAGCCGTGGCGGGAAGCTAACAATGGGAGAAATGATACGCTGTCGTGTGCGTTATTTCAGTGACGGGATGACCTTTGGGAGTAAGGAATTTGTGGAAAAGGTGTTTCAAGGATCGCGTGAGCGATTTGGAGAAAAACGTAAGGACGGAGCGAGGAGCCTGCGAGGAGTGGGCTGGGAGAACAAGAAAAGTAGGCTCTACTCGATGCGGGAGTTACGGAAAGAGGTTTTGGAGTGATCAGGAGTGAGGGAATTGTTTTATGCTGAATTACCCAAAAATCAAGATGAAGATAAAACTAATAGATATAGTTGATCTTGAAAAAGGGTGTTATCAGGCTCTGTAGTTTCAGAATTCATGAAACTTTCCAGATACTATCTGAGATTCATTTGCTGTTATATTTCTTCTGTTGACTAGTAGGCTTGATATGCATCCATATAAAGCGAGATTACTATATGAAATATGTGTTATTTTCTGTTGGAGAAGAGAGGGCTTAAATTAGAGGATGTTTTTGATTGGTCGCTCTAGCCTTTTTCATTCATCATCCGGGAGTGGACAGGGTAATACAGGCTAAAAATGACTTACCAGAGCGCTTTGGTGCAATGACGGTGAAGGAACTACGCCAAGGACTGCGACGTGGTATTTTTATGGTTCCCTTTATTCTTATTCAGCTACTAGCCGTGATGGCTATGCTTATTGAGTTTAATATGGGTGATGTAGAAAATGCCTCTGAGATGACGGGGGTATTTAATCCAGCATTGTTTTTTGATTCTGGCCCTTTCTGGATGGTGGCAGGGCTGATTTGTATTGTGATCATGCCACTAGGTGGCCTCGCTCTTATGGGCCAAGAACTAGAGGAGGGGAATCATGAGCTTCTTTTAATGACGCCTCTGACTCGCTGGCGGGTGGTGCGTGGTAAGTTTCTTGCAATGTGGGGACTGTGCCTGGTCACCTTTGTTTCACTGCTGCCTTATCTAATTGTCCGTTATTTTATCGGCGGAATTGATGCATGGAGGAGTATCATCATGTGTTTCTCTGTGATGTGCTTCGCGGCCGTTTTTTGTGCTGGAGCGATTGGAGCATCCTCTTTCCGTTCTATGATTGGTAAGATCACGGTGATGCTTTTATTTCTGCTATCCTTTGGCCTATCAGGTCTTGCGCCTCTGATGTGGAGCGCTAGCAATACCGATGGATGTGGTGTGCTCTATCACCTGAATGCTTGTGCATTTGGACTCTGCTACACGCTCTTTGGCTTAGCTTTGGCGCGCTCTAGAATCAGACTTGTTGTGCATAACTATGAGGTGAAGCCTAGCTGGATGGTGATTGGTTTGCTGATCTTTACGCCCTTGGTGGTATCGATGGCCACGGCAATGACGATTGGTTATGCAGGGTTTGTTGGATTTGTAGGTATGGCAGCCGTAGCATGGTTTGCTGATGTTACCCCAAAAGCTGGTAAGTGGGTGAAACCTCCTGAGCCTAATATTCCATCGGCTGCTGACTAAGCGTTTTTCTGGATCGGTTAAGCTCCATGGCACGAGGCTCGGCTCAATGCGCAAAAAAATTAAAAAAGATACTTGTCAACAATCTATATTTTCAGTATTTACTGAAATAGATGAAGAAAGAGAGTGCAAATCCGAGCCAAGGGCAGTTAGAAAAGCTCAATGAAGTCCGAGATGGATTCATCGCTCAGTGGGGTGCCTTCGGAAGTCAGTGGGGGATTAATCGGACCATGGCGCAGATCCATGCTCTGCTCATGATCGGCACGAACGCGCTGAGCACAGACGAGGTGATGGAAACCCTTGGTATTAGCCGTGGTAATGCCCATACTAACCTTAAGGAGCTGGTGGGCTGGGGGCTTGTGCGTATCATCGTAAGGAAAGGGGAGCGGAAAGAATTTTTTGAAGCCGAAAAGGATGTCTGGAAAATTTTCACGATCATTTTGCGTGAACGTCAGCGTCGGGAAATCGATCCTGCGCTAGAATTACTACGTGATTGCCAAGAGGAAACCAAAAAACTCAAAGGCACGGAGGCGGAGGCTTTTCGTAACCAAGTAAAAGAACTCGAGCAGTTTGTTAGCTTCGCAAGAAACATCGGGGGTAAAGTGGGTAAGCTTTCCTATGGTCCGGCCATGAAACTTGCTGCCAAAGTTCTTGGCTAAGACTCCCTTGTTCAGCAATTGACAATAAACGCTCACAACGCACAGACCAAACTTTCAATATTTCCTGAAAATACCAACTTAACAAACAATAAAAACTAATGAAAATACCTAATAATATACAATACATTGAAGTCTACTATGATGGCCGCTGCGGTATGTGCTGCACTTTCCATGAGTGGGTGAATGAGCAGAAGCGTGCATTCCCTGTGCACTTTATCGCCTATCAAGATCCTCAGGCTGAAGAGTGGTTTCCTGGAGTGCATACTTTGGAGCCTGAACGTGAGATGATTGTCCGTACTGATCAACATACGCTTTACCGTGGTGCTGAAGGCTGGGTGCTCTGCTTGCTGAGCTGCTTGAAGTATCAGGGGGTAGCACGCCGGGTAGCTAAGCCCACTTTATTACCCTTTGCTGAGAAAACCTGCCACGCTCTCGCAGCGCGACGGCATAAATTAAGCAAGATTTTCTTCCGTAAAAAAGACCGTGAAGTAGCAGCAGAGCTTCACCGAATACCGGCAGAAGAATGTATCACCACATGTGCTAATATCCCTGACGGCTTCATCTAACTTATCCAATCTCTAAAACCAACTAACCAAATAAAACAATGAACAACACAGTTATTACTTACATCGTCTATCTCCTTATTGCCGTGCCGCTGACCATTTGGGTGGCCAAAACACTGCATAAAAATGGTCGAGTATTTCTTATCAAGAGCATGAAAAATGATGAAAATGTCGCAGATAGCGTTAACCACCTGTTAGTGGTGGGTTTCTACCTTGTAAACATCGGCTTTGTTCTCTTGTATCTAAAGCTTAACAGCCTCGTGCCTGATATTGGTGGTATTTTCGAAGCCCTCAGTGCTAAGCTGGGAGTCGTGATGCTTGTTTTAGGTGCTATGCATTTCTTTAACATCTACATCTTTGCCCGTATTGGTAAAAGCAATGAAAAGCTGGATCCGCCAAAACCACCTGCCTATGCTGGCTGGAACAAGGCAGCTAAGGATAAACCTGAACTTTAACCATACAATACGAAGCCATGGCCACATACGCGCTTTATCTTGCTGGAGTTATTTTACTCTGCATCACAGCAGCCAATTTTTTTGCTCCTGAAAAGATGCGCTGGCGAGAGAATCTAGAGAAAACGGAGACTGTATTTCGGCAGGTGTTCGTGATTCATTGTGTGTTCTTGTTAGCTTGTGTGATGGCTATGGCTCTACTCTGTCTGCTAGCACCTCAGATGTTGTTGGGGAATGGATTAGGAAGAGCTTTGGTAGGTTTTATGGCATTATTTTGGGGGGCGCGTGTGCTGGTGCAGATTTTTTACTATGAGCCGAGCATCAAACGACAATTTCCATTTTTTAATCTACTGTTTACGACAGCTTTTACTTATCTAGCGATGATCTTTAGCGCGATTTTATTTCGTTGGATCTAAGTTTTTACTACTATGATTACTCAGGAATTTATTAATACAGCTATTCTCTTTGCAGGAATTGGACAGTTAATTCTCGTAGCTGCCAGTGCGGTGATTCCGCGTTGTTTAAACTGGAAGGATTCTTTGGTATGTTTACCTAAGCTTATACGCCAGATTTTCTGGACCTATGCTGGATATATTTTAGGGATGCATTTATTTTTTGGGTTAATCTCAACTTTTGGCACGCACTTGCTGCTAGATGGAACACCACAAGCGGCAATTCTCTGTATGCTTATGATGCTTTGGTGGGTAGTTCGGATAGGTCTTCAGTTTTTATGCTTCGATCGTAAGGGGATACCTCAGACGAGGTTTAATATAATCGCGGAAATATTGTTAGTGATCTTGTTTGTGTGCCTTACCTTAACCTATGCTGGAGGACTTTATTTGAATTTAACATGATGATACTCTTTCTCTATAGTTTGCTTTTGGCATTTCTTTTTTTGGCTTTGAGCCGCTTTGTTACCAATCGCTTGGTGCTTTGGTTTGGAGTTCTTTTGGTGGTGGGAACGGTGCATCTGTGGCATCTTGATACGCCAGCTTTTGGACGTATGGTGGTGATCTGTTCGGTGCTCCTTCTTTGTATGAAAGGAATCGTGCTCGCTGAGTGGGGAGGGCGGCTTAGCTGGCCTCGATGGTTCATATTTACGTTCTTATGGTTTGGTATGGATCCTATTCCATTTGCGACGAAAAAGCGTCAAGTAAGGTGGAAAAAGGACGGCATGATAGGACTTGGGTGTTTTTTGGTGGGGCTTGCTCTCAGTATTGTGGTTGCTCATATGGATAGGGTTTTTGTTCTGATCATGTTTGTGCCATTGAGTATTGCCTTTCACTATGGTGTTCTTAGATTACTGACTGCATTTTGGCGTATGCAGGGGATTCCGGTGAGGCCTTTGTTTAGAAATCCTCTCGTAAGCCGTGGGCTAGCAGATTTCTGGGCGAAACGCTGGAATCTTTCATTTTCACAAATGATGGCACGAGCTGTTCAGCGACCACTAAGAGCTAAGTTTGGCAAGCGACCTGCTTTGTTTACCGTTTTTCTTACTTCTGGTTTACTGCATGAACTCGCCATTACAGTGCCGGTCCAGAGTGGCTATGGATTACCCACATTGTACTTCACTTTACATGGTGTCATAGTGTTGCTGGAGAAAGAAAAATGGCCTTTGTGGTTTAGTAGGTCATTGGCACTGTTACTGGTTGCGGTTCCTTTACCGCTACTTTTCCCCGATGTTTTCACTGAAGAAATCATTGTATTTACTCTGAATTACCTCCAATTTTTTTAACCTAACATAAAATCATGAAGAGAATTATTATTGCTGGTGCCAATGGTTTTTTGGCTCGTTATCTTACACGTTACTTTGTTCAGCGTGGCTGGAATGTAGTAGGTCTTGCTAGGCATAAAAAAGGTATGGACGATGCATGCCGATACGTTCAGTGGGACGGGAAGAATCTTGGTGCATGGGCGGAAGAGCTTGATGGCTGCGATGCTCTTATTAATCTCGCTGGGCGCTCTGTGAACTGCCGCTATAACGATGAAAATAAACGTCTTATTATGGATTCCAGGGTGGAAAGCACACGGGTGCTTGGTGAAGCCATTGCACAGTGTAGCGAGCCTCCTGAGCTATGGATCAACTCCAGCACAGCGACGATTTACAGGCATGCTGAAGATCGCCCTCAAAGTGATATGGGAGAAATTGGCACCGGTTTCTCTGTAGGGGTAGCTACGGCTTGGGAGGAGGCATTTTTTAGTGCTCAGGTGCCTGGTCGAGTGCGGAAGGTAGCTATCCGCACGGCTATGGTGTTAGCGGATGAACCAGGTACGGTTTTTAGTTATTTGTATCAACTCGCACGTTTTGGTTTGGGTGGAAAAGTGGGGAGTGGCCGGCAGATGGTGAGCTGGATTCATGTTGAGGATTTTTGCCGAGCTGTTGATTGGCTGATTGAACATGATGAAATATCAGGGCCGATTAATGTCACCTCACCTGATCCGCTCTGTAATGCTGAGCTTATGGCTCGGTTTAGGAAACATACGAATATGCCTGTGGGGCTTCCTGCAACGAAGTGGATGGCTGAAATTGGAGCTTTTCTATTACGGACTGAAACTGAGCTTATTCTGAAAAGTCGGTGGGTGGTTCCTACGAAGCTTCTCGAATATGGTTTTGTTTTTAAATATCCTGAAATGAAACCGTGGGATTGGAGTAAATGAGCTGTTTTTATCGAAGATCACGGCTATTATCATGATCATGAAAAACTTACTTATCGCTGGTGCCAATGGGTTTTTAGCTAAGCATATTAGTGGCTATTTCTCCGCGTGTGGCTGGAATGTTACAGGGCTGGCGCGACGTGAGGGTGGGCTGCATGGTGAGTGCCGTTTTGTGTCTTGGGATGGTGTTTCACTTGGCGAGTGGGTGTCTGCTGTTGATGAGTGTGATGTGCTGATTAACATGGTGGGGAGATCGATTAACTGTCGTCATAATCAAGAGAATAAGCGGCAGATTCTAGAGTCGAGAGTGCAAAGCACGGAACTATTAGGCCGTGCTATTGCTCAAAGTGAGAATCCACCTAGTCTTTGGATCAATGGTAGTGCCACGGGTATCTATCAGAACTGTGACCATACTGCACATGGTGAATCTGGAGAGCATGGTGATGGTTTTATTGCTGATGTGGTGAAGAAGTGGGAGGGGGTGTTTTTTCAAGCTGAAATCCCATCATGTGTTAGGCGGGTTGCTTTGCGTACCAGTGTTGTATTAGCCGATGAGCCAGGGAATCCATATCGATATTTGCGAACCTTGGCGAGATTAGGGCTTGGTGGAAAAGTGGGGAGTGGCCGGCAAATGGTTAGCTGGGTGCACATTGATGACGTGCCGCGTGTGGTAGAACATATTATCGATCAGAAGGATTTAACAGGGGCTATCAATATGGCCACTCCTGATGCGTTGAGTAATGCTGAGATGATGAAGCGTTTTAGAAAGCTTGTTGGTATGCCTATTGGTCTTCCAGCCCCTGCATTTGCCGTGCGTGCTGGAACATTTTTGTTGGGTACTGCTCCTGAGCTTGTTTTGAATAGTTGTTGGGCAGTGCCGGACAAACTATTAGAGGATGGCTTTGTTTTTAAGTATCCAGAGATGACACCATGGGAGTGGTAAAGGCGAAATAGTTACCTGAAAAATCGCTGGGCGTTATTCTCTACCAAAGAGATATCAAGGAGCTCAGAGATGGCTGTTGCGATGGTGGCAAGGTTCCCTGGGTGGTTAAGTGAATCTGCTAGTGGGTGGGTGATATAGGTTCTTGGGGGTAACATATCGGGCGCATCAGTTTCTAGTAGGAGCCGGTCTTTGGGGATGGTTTGAAAAGTCTCAATGACTTTGGATTTCCGTGGGTGAAGGAAGTAGCCAGAAAAGGAAAAGTAGGCACCGAGTTTAGAAAATTGAGGCACAAGTTCTGTGGAGCCACTGTAGGAGTGTAGCAGAAAACCTCGGGCTGGGAGGGGATGGTTTTCAAGGATATCGAGCAGTGGTCCCCATGCTTTTAGGCAGTGGATAGAGAGTGGGAGATTTCTGTCACTGGCAATAGCGAGCTGAGCGATGAAGATGTGTTTTTGGCGTTCTAGATCATAGTCTTTCATCCATCTATCTAAACCACACTCTCCGATACATGCGTGGGGGGTATCATCGAGGTAATCGAGAAGCTTTTCTAACCATCCATCTGTGGGCTGTTGCCAGGGGTGAAGCCCAAATGAGGGGGTGATGAAGTTGGGGTGTTTTTTCGCAAGTTCCGCTACCTGTGGCCAATCTGCTGGAGATGTGCCGTTGACTACGCAGTGGGTGATTCCAGACTCTAGCATCTCAGCTATGATACGGGAGCGGATGCTATCGAAACGTGTGTCTTGGAGATGGTTATGAGCGTCTGTCACTGGGTGCTTTGAATCAGCTGCTTGGCTACTTTTTGAAGTATTTCGGCTGAAAAATTACGTAGTTCTAACGTGGTGGATGGTTTGGCGTAGTTTGATTTTTCATCCCCGGCGCGGCGGTAGACAAGATCATAGTGGTCGTTGAGCACGGAGGTGACAAACTCGGGCCATTTTTCAGCATCAATCTGCTGATGCCATTGCTGCACTTGCTCATGCCCTCGAAGCTTGGTGAGTCGTTCTAATAGAGCCTTGAGGTGTTCGGGCTGCGCGGTGAAGTGAGGGTAGTCATCGAGTAAAAATTGTGCGCGTTGCTCAGTCTCCATTTTGAGCTCGATGACTTGACCTTCGCCGAGTTTTTTCCAAAGGGCAGGTGGGCAGTGGAGTTTGCCGATGCGGTTACTCTCTGCTTCGGTAAAGATGGTTTTGTTAGGATCTAGTTGCGAAACAGCATGCCAGAGCTGGGTTTCAAAATATTTCTGGCTGCATTGTGATGTTTCAGGTGTAAGACCTAATACCGATCCTCGGTGGTTAGCGAGGCCTTCGAGATCGAGAATCTGGGCTCCCTGTTCGCGGAGCGTGTGGAGCATACGTGTTTTAGCCACCCCTGTAGGACCGGCAAGAATGGTGAGCTGTAACTCTGGGTTAGAAAATATCGTAGTAAGATCCTCGCTGATAAATTTTCTGAATGTTTTGTAGCCTCCGCTGATGATACGCGCACGCCAGCCGATGGAGCGGAGGATGTGAGCAAATGAACCGGAGCGCATACCACCTCGCCAACAATATATCAGTGGTGCATAGCTTTTATCCTTATTAGAAAGATGTCCTTTGAGGTGCGCTGCGGCATTGTTGGAGATCATGGCGGCGCCGATTTTACGCGCAAAGAAGGGGTCGTTATTATAGATCGTCCCTACTTCCTCCCGCTCGTCATCGCTGAGTACGGGGAGGTTAATCGCACCAGGCAGATGATCCTCGGCAAACTCGGAGGGAGCACGCACGTCAATGATCTCGGTGAATTCACTGAGGTCGTGAGGGAGGGTGATGGTCTCGACATGTTTCATGACGAAACTGGTGCGCTTCAGAAGCGGTGCAAAATTTACTCTGTCTGAGCGGCGGCAGGAGTGTTACCCAGAGCGGGTTTTTTCATGGCAAGATAGGCGCTGGCGGTTCCTAGCACGATGATTAGAATCCAAGCAGCGGCACCTTTGATCAGGCGACGTTTGGCTAACACCATACAGCCACCGAATAGAAGCCAGATGACGAATTTTAAGATCAGCCAAGTGGGGAATGAAGAGCCGTAAGCAGCGGTGTAGGCGTCTTTCATCTTCGCTTGCATACCAAATCCGCCCAAGAGCATGAGTAAGAGGCCGATGCCATGACCGATGGCAGCAGCTTTGGTTGATTTCTCACCTGTAAACAGAGAGCCAAATGCAAACATCAGAGTGAATAGTCCGATGAAGTGAATGATGCGGTAAATTTCGTAGTCCATAGAGATATTGTGTGATGCGTTAGAATATCGTTGATAGGTTCTTTTTTCTCAAGGTCAATTCTTTCTGTGTCATTGACATCGCTGGGCGAACTTACCTGATGTGTGAGCATGGTTGCGCTTTTTCCTGAGTGTGGTCAAGAGTCTTCGTGGTGTAAAGTTTCAGGCTGTTGTTTTTCAGAGTTGGCATTGTCGTTAAAACATGGGAGGAAATAGGCATGGCACGTTTTACAGATAAGGTAGCAGTCGTCACTGGCGCAGGTCGGGGCATTGGATCAGAGATCGCTAAGGCATTTGCTGCCGAAGGTGGCAAAGTAGCGGTGGTTAGCCGCAGTGAGTCAAGCTGTGGTGCAGCTGCTGATACTATTAACGCTGACTATCCGGGCGCGGCAGTGGCTTACGCTGTGGATGTGGCGGATCATGATGCTGTGCAGGCATTGGGGAAACAAATCATCACTGACTTTGGCTCCGTGAATATTCTGGTCAATAACGCCGGTGTCACCCGTGATGGGCTGATGATGCGGATGAAAGACGAAGACTGGGATACTGTGTTAGATACCAACCTCAAGGGAGCGTTCAATACCGTAAAAGCTCTTCAGCGCCCGTTGATGAAGGCCGCTGATCCGCGTATTATTAACATTAGCTCGGTGATTGGTCTGATTGGTAATGCTGGGCAGGTGAATTACGCAGCGAGTAAGGCAGGGCTTATTGGTTTTACTAAATCGGTGGCCCGTGAGCTGGCGGGGCGCAAGGTTACCTGTAATGCTATTGCGCCAGGTTTTATTGTGACTGATATGACGGATGAGCTCAGTGATGCTCAAAAGGAGGGTATTGTCGGGAATATCCCCTTGAAGGAAATGGGTGAAACGGCAGACATTGCTGCGCTCACACTCTTTTTAGCAAGTGCCGAAGCGCGTTATATCACTGGGCAAGTTGTTGCCTGTGATGGTGGTATGACGATGTAACTGATGGCGATGAACCTCCTTATTATCCGCCATGCTAAGGCTGAAGGCTTTGCGATGAATGATGCTGCTCGTGCTCTTACTGAAAAGGGCAGAGATCAGGCACGTAGAGTGGGGGAGTTTTTAAAAATGAAGGGTCTAGTTCCTGATCTAACGATTGCTAGTCCCTATACGCGTGCGCTGCAGACGGCAGAAATATTTTGTCACTCATCAGGTGCTGATAGTCCCGTAGCTGAGCCATGGCTTGCTTGTGGGATGAGTCCGTCTCTGGCGATGAATGAGCTAAAGGCGTATCGTGAATTTAGCACCGTAGCGATCTGCGGTCATAATCCTGATTTAGCCGAACTGGTAGAATGGTTACTAGGTAGGCAAGCAGGTGGAGTTCATATGGGTAAGGCCTCCATTGCCTATTTCTCTCACGTCAGCCCGCCGAGCCAGGGCGCGTATTTGGAGATGCTACTGCCTGTCTCAGCGATCTTGTGAACGGGGGACAAGCACGAGGTAGTTCCTAACAGGTTTATTCAGGAAGCCACGGTGAGTTTTCCCCCCTCTGGAAATACGAGGGCTAGCCCAGAGGTCAGAAGATCTACCTCCATCGAGATTCACTGCCACTTTGATATCAAAGCCTGCTAGGTTACGCCCAGCTAGCGTCTGAGATAACTGAGAAAGTGTGCAGGAGCTGGCGTGACCGATCGCCCAATGATGCTGGCCATCCCATGCGATGAAACTTCGTGGCCGACGATTATTGTCTGATAATCCAGAGATAACTTTGCCATTTTCAGCCAGCATGGGGCCTGTCTGGAGGAGGTTGTAAGCATTCCAGCTGTTTTTAGTTTTGGCATAAGCTTCGCGTCTGATGATACTGGCCTTCGTTTTTGAAGAAACAAATATACCGGCACCGAGGGAGGATTGATTGAGGTAGCCGCGTTTGCTACCTGTTTCGATAAGGAGTCCCAGAGGTTGCCCCTGTGGGGTGAAAAACCCACCATTTACCGCTGCTAGACCACCATATGTGGCTGCTGCCTCTTGAGCTGTTTGCCATCTGGAGCCAAGGCCATTCTGCTGATCCGCCACGCGGAGTTGGAGCTCTCGGTCATCATAACTGACCATGGAAAGAGTGATGCCATTACGGTGCCGTTGTTGATAGGAAAGGGGGAGTTTGCGCTGTGGTGGTAGCACGGGGGTGGTTGGGGCTTTTACCTGAGGTGGCTGCACCGGAGTCATGCGCTGAGGCTGAATCATTCGAGGAGGTGGAGTAGTTAGGGCGGCAGGAGTGGGAGGCGAGACCCTTTCTGGAACAAGGGAGCAGGCAGCGATCATAAAAAAGCAACTTATGAGAAAAATACGGATCATCGTTCTATTTTTTACTATTTTTGCGCAGTAGCCAGTAAGGTCTGAAAGTGTGGAGCCTCGCTTTCCTTGTCCACGATGGTGGTTTCTATTTCTTGAAAGCCTGCTTTTTTCATCATCTTATAGAGATCTACTTCAGAGAAGCCTAGCCAAGTATCTGCATAGAGGTCACGAGCTTGCTCGAAACTGTGCTGAAGCAAGTCCAGCACCACGAGTTTCCCCCCAGGGGCAAGTATCTTGTGCGCAGCTTCGAGAGCCCGCTGAGGATTTTCGGCGTGATGTAGGGCTTGAGAAAAAATGGCTAAGTCCACGGAGTTTGCATCGATAGGTGGAGCCTCAATATCACCTAGGCGATACTCTAGCTGTTTAAGTCCGTGCTGCTTGGCCAGCTGTTTTCCGAAATCAACCATGTTCGGAGAGTTATCCACTGCGATGACCTTTTCCGCGCGTGGAGCCAGCAGCTGGGCGAGCGTTCCTTCACCGGCACCGAGGTCAGCCACCACCTTGTAGTTGAGGATTTTTAACATCGCCTCTGCGAGTGATTTCCATGATCGACCAGGCACATAGCTTTTGCCAAATTTACCTGCCAGATCATCGAAATAAGCACGGCTCTTATCCTTACGCTTACGCAGAATGTGTGCCAGTGTTTGCATATCAGCATCAACCTCTGGGATCTCTGCTGCTGCCTGCCTAGCTACTTCCATCAGCGCACTAGAAGCCTGGATTGTGTAGACATTGTTTTTCCCAGATCGGGAGCTTGTCACCAGCCCCTCCTGCTTTAGTTGGGAGAGTTGAGTGGAGATACGGCTCTGCCCCATACCAAGAATTTCCTGCAGCTCAGCTACATTGAGAGATTCTGACTCCAAAAGTAGTAGAATACGAATCCGTGTGGGGTCTGAGAGTAATTTGAGTGATTTAAGAATTGACGACATAGGAATCTGGAGTAAATAAACGCATCAACATATCGCGATTAATTGATATGTTATTTGTTTCCTTAAGAAAGTCTATCCCTAAGTCCTACCCAAATTCCATGAGCAAAACATTTATTTTCTCCTCAGAGTCCGTCACCGAAGGTCATCCAGATAAAGTCTGTGACACCATATCAGATGCCGTTTTAGATTCCTGTCTTGAACAGGATCTCAACAGCCGTGTAGCTTGCGAAACCTTCGTAAAGGACAACGTCGTAGGGCTTGCTGGGGAGATCACTACGCAAGCAAAGTTTGATTACGGAACTTTAGTAAAAAATACCCTCAAGGAAATTGGTTACGATGAGGACTATGCCAAAGGCACGGATTACTCATATACCTGTAAGTTTGAAAAGGGAGCCTTCCTCATGAATATGCTCGGTCAGCAATCGCCAGACATCGCTCAGGGAGTGGATGCTACTGCTGCTGCCGATAAGGATACCGATGAGCAAGGAGCTGGAGATCAGGGTATCATGTTTGGCTATGCTACGAATGATACCACAGCACTGATGCCTGCTGCTATTCACTACTCCCACCTCCTTGGGCAAGAGCTTACCAAGCTGCGCAAGGATCGCGTACACACATGGCTCCGCCCAGATTCTAAAACTCAAGTGAGTATCGAATACGTCGATGGTAAACCTAACCGTTTTACTTCCGTTGTAATTTCCACCATGCATGCTAAGGAAATATCTACTCAGGAAATCCGTGAGCTTCTGAAGAAAGACCTCATCGAGAAGCATCTGCCTGGTGATCTTCTAACTCCAGAAACAGACATTCTCATTAACCCCACAGGACTCTTTGTCATTGGAGGCCCTGAAGGTGATGCAGGTCTTACTGGAAGAAAAATCATCGTTGATACCTACGGTGGAATGGGTCGTCACGGTGGTGGTGCTTTCTCTGGCAAAGATCCATCTAAAGTTGATCGCTCAGCAGCCTACATGTGCCGCTGGGTAGCCAAGAACATCGTAGCAGCAGGACTCGCTAATGAGTGTGAACTCCAGCTCGCTTACGCCATTGGTCATCCGCACCCAGTGAGTGTCAACGTCAATACATTTGGCACAGCTGAAGTCGAAGAATCCAAGATCGAAGCAGCAGTGAATAAGGTCTTCTCCTTCAAGCCAGCCGATATCATTTCCCAGATGGATCTTCTCCGTCCTATTTACAGTAAAACCACAAACTATGGGCACTTTGGCCGTGAGGATGCTGGATTGCCGTGGGAAGAAACTAACAAAGCAGAAGAACTGAAAATTTCACTATAAGCCCTATAGGACACATTATACTTATCACATTCAACAACTACCAATATGCCAACTACACTAGAAAAACCACAAACAACTGTTACCGACTACAAAGTCGCTGACATCACACTTGCTGACTTCGGTCGTAAGGAAATCGATATCGCCGAGCATGAGATGCCAGGTCTCATGGCCAC
>CALBVY010000077.1 GCA_937969495.1 uncultured Verrucomicrobiales bacterium
CGCCGTCAGCAAGCATTTGCCAAACTCGGTATTTCCCGAGCAAGTGCCATGCCGCAGTCCAGTGCTAGCGGAGATGCAACACGCAGAAGAACTTCACGCGCTGGCGCTTCAGCCGCTGATGCCGGGGAATACTTTAACCTCTATCAAGTGGGAGCGAACCTATCCTACGAGCTCGATCTATGGGGACGTGTTCGGAGACTCGTGGAAGCAGGAAAAGCAGACGCGCAGGCGGCAGATTACGCCGTGGCAGATGTGCGGACAGCACTACAGACGCAGCTTGCTAGGCAGTATTTTGCCCTCCGTTTTCTCGATGCAGAAATAGCTATATTAGCTGAAACGGTAAAAACCCGACAAACCAATGTAAAAATAGCCCAAGATCGGCTAGATGCGGGCTTAAGCAATGAGCTGGATGCAGCACGCGCCAAATCTGAACTATCCACAGCTAAAGCAGAGCTACTTTCCCTTAAAGGACCACGTGCCCAGCTGGAGAACTCTATCGCGGTGCTACTCGGTAGGCAGCCATCAGGGTTCCGCATTAGCTCTCGTCACTACACAGGCTATTTACCCAGAGTTCCTGCTGGATTACCGGCAGCACTGCTCTATCGCCGGCCTGATGTAGCAGTGGCTGAACGTAGAGTGGCCGCTGCCACCGCCCAGATCGGAGTAGCACAGGCGGAGCGTTTTCCTAAGATTTCTCTCACTGGCAGTGGTGGGAGCTCGAGCGCCTCTGACTCCAAGTTTTTAGAGTGGATCAGCCAGTATTACTCAATCGGACCTGCTGTCTCTCTTCCACTATTTCAGGGAGGGCGTGTTCGATCTGGTATTTTGCTCTCCAAGGCAAAACGTGAGGAGGCTCTGGCAAACTACAAGAAGACAATTCTTAGCGCACTCGCGGATGTAGAAAGCTCTTTGGCCGATCTTCAAGCACTCCGTGCAGAGGCTACAGCGCGAAAAGAATCTGTGAATGCCACCTCTCACACATACGATCTTTCACTTTTAAGTTACCAAGAAGGTAACACGGGCTATCTTGACGTGGCCAATGCCCAACGTGCAGCGCTGATTGCTCAACGAGCCGCTGTGCGCACCCGTGGCCGTCAATTCACGGCTACTGTGCAGCTTATCCAGGCTCTCGGAGGAGGGTTTTTCAAGGGGGCAAAATAAAAATTGTCCTCTCTCACTAAAATGTACTTGCCCAGAGGGTCGTAATGTGGTGAATTCCCGCCCCCGCGCAGTCCACAAGGTGTGTTCTGTCGGTATTTTAAGCATTTCAAGCAACCCAAGGAGAACATTCCCATGGCATACGCAGTTTTCAAAACAGGCGGTAAACAATACCGCGTTCAAGAAGGTGACACACTAGACGTCGAGAAGATCGATGCCGAAGTAGGCTCCGAAGCTAAGTTCGAGGAAGTTCTCCTCACTGGCGACGGTGGCGACGTCAAAGTTGGCGCTCCATTTATCGATGGTGCTGTTGTTACTGCCAAGGTCGTGGATCAATTCCGCGGTAAAAAAGGCGTTGCCTTCAAGTTCAAGCGTCGTCAAGGTTACCACAAGACCAAGGGCTATCGCCGTCACCTTACTAAGCTGGAAATCACCAGCATTGGTTAATTTTTATCATCTCAACTACTTAGAACAATGGCTCATAAGAAAGGACAAGGTTCCGTCAAGAACGGTCGCGATTCACGCAGTAAGCGCCTCGGCGTTAAGAAATTCGGCGGTGAAGTTGTCGTCCCAGGAAACATCATCATCCGCCAGCGCGGCACCAAGTGGCAGCCAGGTAACAATGTTTACATGGGTAAAGATCACACCATCCACGCTGATGTAGAAGGCAACGTTTATTTCGATAAAGGTGGTCGCCGTGTGAATGTGGAAGTAGCCGCAGCTAGCTAATATTTCCCTGATTATTTTCAAAAAGCCCTCCTAGTTCATCTGGGAGGGCTATTTTTGTGCTTAAACCTAGAGTAGGTATTTTAAATTTCGAGATTTGCAGCCATCTCTTCAAAATCCAATGCTTCGTCTAGGCGCAATCAAAAAAATAATTTCTCTGCACAACTTTTCCGTCTCATCGGAGTTTATTCTAAGTCATGAAATTAAAACACATCATCAACATCGGTCTATCCAGCCTCCTTCTTTGCTCTGCAGTAAGCGCAGAAGATAACGATAAACCCGGCAAAAAAGCAAAACGCTCATTTGAAACAGTTGACACCGATCAAGACGGCAAAGTAAGCCTCGCTGAATACATCACAGGCGCCAAAGACGAAGAGAAAGCAAAAAAACGCTTCGGTAAAAAAGACAAAGATAGCGACGGATTCCTCACGAAAGAGGAATATGCTAAAAAAAGAAAAGGTAAAAAAGGCCCTAAAAAGCGCAAGAAAGATGATGCTTAATCACCATTCAGTATCTATCCTTTATTGCTAGAATAATTACATAACTTCTAACCAATCACCACTACCCTCAGAGGACTAAAGTCTTCTGAGGGTTTTTGTTTTTATCCCCAGGCACCCGCCAGAAGCTCTTTAAGGCGGTCGATATCGGTGGCACTTGTTTTGCATAAAAAACCACTCTTGTGGGCAAAGTGCACCTCATCAGCTGACTCCACGCGGGTAAAATCAAGCTTAGGATGATCATTAAAGCGCGCCAGCCCAAAGCCCTCACCTCGGCTATCTGGATAAACCATCGCAGCGATTTCTTGGTCCAGTTTGTTGACCAAAATATAACGCGCAAGAGCGCTGGAGGCATCTTTGAGCAGATCATTTAGCTTTGGAAAATAGAGCGCACTCCATGTTCCCCCCGCACCATCTGGTATTTCCCACCTTGTCACATGCTCAGAAACAATATCAAGACGGGTGCGAATATCGGTAAGATACTCGAGTAGATCATTCCCCACAATTTTCATCAGTTCATAGATAGGCTCACCTGACTCATGTTTTTCAGCTTTGGCGAAACCACGGAGAACAGACATATCAATGGGTGAGTTCATCTTTGAGATCACATCTCGCTCCACTCCTAGCCATTCTGCTGTTTTTTGGGGGCCACGCGTATCAAACCACTCAGCAGGCTCTAACCAATCACAAAATATACGAGCATCTTCATAAACCCCCATGTGCTGCAGCACCAAGGTGAGTGCACAAGTCGGTGGGTAATCACGAGGGAACTGGTGGTGATCAAAGTTGTTTCTCTCTGGCTCATGCAAGTGACCTACATCCACCACAGCAATACTAGGGCTAGCAAGTTCTTCATTGGTAGGATCTTTTCTGAAAATAGGCACCTCATGACGAGCAACTAACAAGCTACAGCCCAGAAAGTCATCCTTATGCGCACCCCCAGGGTGGGTAATAATCTGATCAATATTCATGAGGGCATGCATAGTGAGGGTAAGCCAGCATGTCCACTATAACCGAGGAATAGTAACCGCAGTCAATGTGCCACCCCTCTCACCCTCAAGACAACCTAACAAAAAAATTAAGTGACTCTATTACCAACCTTCTTACCTAACATCGTCTCATAGCGATCAATGTACGCCGCGGCTGTGGTTTTATGATTAAAACGCGCCGATGACTCCTTCATAATTCGTGAAAGCACGCGTTCCCTATCACTGTCTGCCCATTTGTAAAACTGAAGCGCTTCATCGATACCCCAGCGTAGTCCTTCAGGGCTATAGTGCTGGAAACGAAAGCCATTTCCCAAGCTCCCATCATAGTGCATATGCTCCACAGTATCATGAATTCCACCAGTATCATGCGCGATAGAAAGGGTGCCATACTTTGGACTGACCATCTGCGGTAAACCACATGGCTCAAAGCGAGATGGCATCATCATAAAATCAGCGCCGGCATAGCCGAGGCGTGAGAGCCTCTCATTAAAGCCCACCACTGCAACACGGCCATGTAAGCCATGGAAGTTAACAATATTTTCAAAGTGCCCCTGAAATGAGCCATTAGCAATGATAGCCACCTGAAGATCCAACTCCGAATAGTCTGCCACAGTCTGATAGAGAATATCAGCTAGGATCTGACAGCCTTTTTGCATGGGGTCTAGGCGTGACGGCCAGAATAAGATGGGGGCATCAGGGTTTACGTTTAGCCCAATTGCCTCTTGCAGCTTCCGTTTATTCATTGCCTTACCCTCCATGACATTTTCATAGCCATATTTAAACGCAATGGCTGGATCCGTGGTGGGATCATAGGAAACATCTGGAGCATTAAGAATACCACTCGCACACCCAGCCCAGTTTTTATTTGCGAGTTCATTTTTGATCGAATCTGGGACAAAGCTATGCCTCCCCTCTACCACTTCATGAAGAAACGTCTGGCTTACCGTATTGACATGATCGGAGGCAAATATTCCAGATGCCAGTAAATCAGTAGCATTATTCATCCGTGATTCCTCATAGGAATAGGGAGATCGCTCAAAATATAGATGCTGCCAAAACTCCGCAATATCGATACCCCGGTCTTCTATCTCCGCCATCGTTACTTTTTCCGTATGGATGTTATGAAGTGTCATCAAACAAGGGATACCAAAGCGCCTAGCCACCGCTGGAATCAACCCAGTCATCCAGTCATTACAGTGGATCAAATCAGGACGAACATGAGGGATAATGTGATTAATTACCTCACGTTGAAAAGCCAGAGCCACCCGCAAGTTCTCATCTGCATAAATCTGATCCCGATGATAGAAAATACGATCTTCCGCGAGATGGATCCTTTCTATACCTAAGTTTTCTTTAACGCGCTCATACTCGCGATCAAACATCTCTTGCACATCCATATGAAACATACGCCGATAGTTAGGCAGTGCCACGTGTACGTCCGCACCCTGATCATATAGCTCACTTACAAGTGATGCAGAAACATCCGCCATACCCCCAGCCTTAGCGCTCATACGCTGTGCCATGTTCCCCATCCCTTCTGGCAGATAAGTAATCTCTGGAGTGACCACCAGAATCGTAGGTTTCTTTGATTGAGAATCTCCCTTTCTAGATTGATCATTGGCAAACTCTGCCATTTGCTGCTTCAGCTTTTTCTGACTAGATGGGGATTTTTCTGAACTCATGAATATATGACTCTACTTTAAGCTTACATTTATAGACTCGCTAAGACTCTAGCAAGAAAGATCTGGCAGATGGCGTAATGAGTTCATTCCAATGAGGCTATCTTGTATTCCCACACTCAAAAAAAACACCTCTACCGGCCCTTTATTGGTTTCTATGTAAGGATTTTAGATCGAATTATTGTCCATAGAGTCACTAAAATCATCAAATACGCAAACCAGTCCCCCATCAAAGCGTATAGGCTAACAGGCCCATTCACAGGCGCGTAGGCATAACCATAAAGACTACCACGAGTGAAATGGTTAGCCTTTTCATCCTCAATCACTTGCCTCTTTCCAGTAACAGGATCCACCACAGAGCCAGCCGCTGAAATAATTCCACTCACACCTGTGTTAGCACTGCGAATCATAGGGCGACGTAATTCAATGGCGCGGAACTTCGCATTAGCCATATGCTGGGCAGCAGCCTCACTCTCTTTAAACCAGCCATCATTTGTGACATTAACGATCACCTGCGGAGCACGACGCACAAATTTTCGAGTTAACCTCCCCACACTATCTTCAAAGCAGACAGTAGGAATCAGCTGCACCTCACCACGAGCCGTATCTACCGTTAGAGGCGTGGTTGACTCTCCAGCTGTAAAACCTCCAGCAAAGTCCGCTCCTGAGGAGAATTTAAAAATATCGCGCAGAAACGGCAACTGCTCCACAAAGGGAATATACTCGCCAAAAATCACCAGATGCATCTTGCGGTAGGTGCTAATACTGCGTGATAATTCACCCTCAGGCTCAATCACGGCGATAGAATTATACTGCTGACCACCTTCCTTAAAATTTACCATCCCACTTCCAAACTCTGCCTCAAACTCATTCATCCCTGCTATCAGGGTGAAGTTCCCCATTACACGTATTTGCTCTTCTAGCAAATGCCTCGTCTGCCCATAGAGAAAATAACCTTCGTAATGCTCACCAAAAAGTAAGGGTGAGGGTAAAGCACTCTCCGGCCATACCACGAGATCTGGCGCCTTCAGCTCTACGGCATCACCATTGATATTTTCCTCCACCGCTCGAAGATTTTCCATTTCCAGTGTGTCGATAGCAGATGCTGTCGAGTCTACATATCCCTGACGAATATCCTGACTCGCTCTTGGCTCCCACTTGATGTCTTGGGAAATATTTTCCTGCACTAACAATACCTTTACCCGCTGTGTCTCCCAGTTATGCACGTCCTTCATCCGCCAAACTCCGTAGCAAAAATGCACCGCTAGCAATAATGCTGCCACGCTAAAATCCAATCGCGCCTTCAACTTCCCAATCTGCGCTTCCTGCACCAAACGGCGACCAGTCTGAAGAATCACCGCGCTCATAAACACAGGCATAAAAGCAAGACCGGTAACACCCAATAAATCAGCCGCCTGCGCAAGCACTGGAGTGTTATGAAATGCCACACCTAGCCCATTCCAGCCAAAACCAGTAAATAGCCAACCACGTAGCCACTCACACGCTACCCACGCAGCGGCATTGATTAAGGCAAATTTCAGAGAGGTCAAAGATCCCCCCATCGCCTTTGCTAACATACCCTCCCTACTACCTAACTTATTTTTAGCCGCTATTTTTTCCTCGATACCACTAACCGCTTTTTTGTTTTTGTTAGTTTGTGCTGAGCGCTTACGCCATGGATTTCCAATACTCACCGCCATCGCTCCCCAGAGGCCGAAGTAGAGAGCTAGAAATGCAGCCATCGTGATAGCTCCCAGCCCGCTGACCGTCCAGATCCACTTCAGATTCACCGCCCAGAAAACAAAGCCAGCGACGTAGCCAATAGCAAATCCGTATTTTTTCTTCTGCCCCACCCAAATCGCCGGAAGCAGCAAGAGCATCCACACCCAAACCAAGCCAGACAAACCATAGTCTGGAAAACAAAGAGCTAATAAAAAGCCACTAAGCATTGCCACTAACCACGGCCAGAGCTTGGCTTTCCCTTGTTTCATCATCTTCGTAAAAGGTTCATCATAATATGTCGCAGAAAAATGAGTTTACCCCATACGTGACTTGGCATCTAACTCCAATGCCTGCCAGAGAGATTCCAGACCAGCGCTTACTTTTGCCTTACTCACTGCGAGATCAGCTGCACCAGCGGCATCTTTACCAAAGAGGTAATACTTAATCTTAGGCTCAGTGCCAGATGGACGCACTGCGTATGAGCGACCATCGGCTAGATCAATCATGATCATACCTTCCTTCGGTAAAGTATCACCCTCAGCATCCTCGAAGTCATCTTTGGAGAAATCACGCACCCGTGTCACGGCCACACCATCTACCTCGGAAGGGGGAGCTTCAGAGTAAGAGTTCGCCAGCGCCTTAATTTGAGCTGCACCATCGGCCCCCTCCATCACCAGCGCTTTACCCATTTCTAAATGGTAACCAAACTCTTGATAGAGCTGATCCATTAGCGCAGCGAGGCTCATACCCTCATTCTTTGCAAAAGCAGCAAGCTCGGCAAACATAACGGCAGCACCATTACCATCTTTATCACGAATGGTATCTGTGCCGAGGTAGCCGTAACTTTCCTCCCCACCAAAGATAAAAAAGCGGGAGTATTCCAGACGTAGTGCGCGAGTTTCCACAGGGCTCAGTGAGCGATAGTCGCCTTTTTTATCCGCAGGGATCGCCTGTTCATATTTCTCTAACTTCTCAGCGATGTATTTAAAACCTGTAAGAGTATCCACAATTCCTACACCGTATTTCTCGGCAATAGCACGCTGAAGCTCTGTTGTAACAAGTGTCTTGATAAGAACGGCTCTGTTTCTATTTGAATCATTAATCACGCCTTGTTCAAAAAATGTCTTAGTGCGATACCATGCCATCAGTGATCCGATCTGATTACCTGTTAGTATCTGCATTTTCCCCTCATCATTACGGACAGCAACCCCCATACGATCGTTATCTGGATCTGTGCCAATGACAATTTCCGCACCTTCTTTTTCTGCGAGCGTAATACCCATAGCAAGTGCTTCTGCATTTTCTGGGTTAGGTGACTTTACCGTTGGGAAACGACCATCTTGAATATCTTGTTCAGGCACTGTGAGCACCTCAAAGCCAAGTTCATTTAGCAGCGGCACAATGCAATGCCCACCGGTGCCATGAAGATTGGTAAAGACGACCTTCGTCCCACCCCCTGCAAGTAAATCAGGGCGCAAGAGTAAGGACTTAGCATCATCCATGTAAATACGGTCATCTTTGGCATCCAGAACGTGTAAATCACCCTGCTCTGCTACAGGCTCATAAACTTCACTGGTGATGGCATTCACCTCAGCGATCACACCCTCGGCATCGATCCCTACAATCTGGGCTCCCTCATTGAAGTATGCCTTAAATCCATTATCGTGAGAGGGGTTATGACTCGCGGTAAGCACCACCCCAGCATCGGCATTCAGAGCACGAATGGCGTAAGAAATCTGCGGTGTAGCACGCGGACCATCAAACAGGTGCACATCACAGCCAAGCTCCCTACAAACTTTCGCACAGAACTCCGCAAAGTCTCTTGAGAAGTGACGCGTATCATGGCCTAACACAAAAACAGGCTTTCTGCTCTCTCCCTTTTCCTCAAGATAACGCTTCAGGTAATTGACCATACCGCGGATAGCACGGCTGACGTTGTAAAAATTCATCGAAGCCGTGCCCACACAGGGATATTCCGGACGCCCGTTCGGCCCTCCATTTCCTAGCTCTGCTTGCGTCACCACGCGCCCTACAGTCCGCCCACGCAAGCCGCCAGTGCCAAAGGCTAAAGTTTTATAGAACCGGTCATTGAGCTCCTGCCACTCACCAGCATCGATCAGCTCCCTGACAGACTGCTCTGCTACTGGGCTAACTGTACCCGCTAAGAGCGAGAGGATATTATTTTGAGATGATTCGAGGAGGCTCTCATTAGCCACAGCTTTTTCCAAAAGAGTATTAATGTCTGACATTTCGCACTGGATGATAATTACAGTTCATGAGATTGCAACCCCGTGATCAAGCATAAGCTCCAAACTGCTATTGAGAAACGCTCCCATCTCATCGATGAGAAAACTAACGCTATACGGCTCATCGATGGTGATGGCGATGGCTTACCGGGGGTGTTTCTAGATACTTTTGCAGACCGCTGGTTAGTCTCCACGCGCGATGACTCTCTTGACCCTGAAATCCGCACATGGCTAGAGGCTCAAGCCTGCACGGTTTATTGGAAACGCCTCGATCAACACGAAAAAGACAGCCCTACCCAAATTGCAGGCTCCACAGAGAGCACTCCATTCATCGCCAAAGAAAGTGGCGTCAACTATCAGATCCACTTTCAAGCCGGCTACTCACAGGGCATCTTCCTTGATCAACGCCTCAACCGCCAACGAGTGCGCGCGCATTCATCAGCCGGGCACACGGTGCTCAACACCTTCGCTTACACAGGTGCCTTCTCCGTCTGTGCTGCACTGGCGGGTGCCACCACCACCACGCTCGACCTTTCCCAAGTCTACCTTAACTGGGCACGCGATAACTTCCATGCCAATGCCCTTGATCCAGAGCAGCATTATTTTTGTAAAGGTGATACCTTTCATTGGTTGAAACGCTTTGCCCGCCAAGGCCGCCAGTTTAACGGTATCATTCTTGATCCGCCCACCTTCTCACGTGATGACAAAGGTAAGGTCTTCCGCGTAGAAAAAGACTACCATCACCTTGTCGCCCTCGCTCACGCCTGCCTCGCGCCGGGAGGCTGGATGCTCTGCTGCACCAATTGCCGTAAACTAGACCCAAGAGACTTCGCACAGATGGTAAATACTGGTGCACCTGGAGGAAAAATCACCCCACTCGCTATGCCAGAGGAATATCATGGGGAGAACTATTTAAAGTCGCTATGGGTGGAAAAAGATTCCCCTCACTGACCCATTGCCCCGCATGCTATTTGTGCTAGTCTTACCTTATGGACGAATATAACCGACGCCATTTTATCCGCACCTCCATTCCCGGATTTTTAGGTCTAGGGCTTGCCCTGCCAAGTATCACGGCACTAGCAACCCGCGCGAATGCCTGCTACGGCCGTGTGCCAGAACATGGAGCGATCAACTGGGATGCGTTCCTCACCGCTGTAGAAAAAGAAGCTGCCAAACAACACCTCGATCAATGGGATCAAGTTGACTACGTCAAAAAAGCCGCCGCTCTCGCCCTCCGGCTCAATTTACAAGATCCAGCACTTGCAGAAGCATTTGAACAAACCAAAAACGGCTTGGGTAATGAACGCACCGATTTTTACAAATTAGAAAAACAACAGAGCTTCGAGATCAGTCTAGTACAGTTTGAGAAAGGGGAAAAAATCTCTCACCACGACCACCCCGGCATGACTGGCGTGCTACTCTGCGCCACAGGTAAAGTAGACGTCTGGAATTATGATCTACTAGAACAACAAGCAGAAGACTCCCCCTTACTACTCAGCCAAACCGCAAAGAACACTCTCCAAAAAGGCATGGTTTCCACGCTCACTTCTAAGGAAAGAAACATCCATAAACTCAGAGCACACAGCCTCACACAGCTCGTTGATATCTTTGCCCCTCCGTATAACAAAGAGCGGATAAGAAAAAGCACTTGGTATCAAGTAGACACCGAGCCCTACCAGGGGAAAAAGAATATCTACCAAGCCACCAAACACTGAGCCTATGTACCTCAAAGGAAAAACTGCACTTGTCACCGGAGCATCCTCCGGCCTCGGCTTTGCCATTGCAGAGTTACTCATCGGCACGGGAGCTAAAGTAATCGGCCTTTGTCGCAATACCGCCACAGTACCAGATGGAGTGACTCCTATCTCCTGCGATCTTAGTGACGCTGCACAGATTGATACCGCATTTGAAAATATTCCATCACTTGATATCCTCGTCAATAATGCCGGCCTCGCCAAGCTCTCTACCATTTCAAACGGCTCCCCCACTGACTGGGAGATGATGTGGCGCGTCAATGTGCACGCACTCGCA
>CALBVY010000078.1 GCA_937969495.1 uncultured Verrucomicrobiales bacterium
ACTGCCAGAGAGTAGAAAACCACGTCGTGTTAGGAAAGGGTTCCATCGTAAGGAGGTGGAAAAGGTATTAAGCCGTGGCGGGAAGCTAACAATGGGAGAAATGATACGCTGTCGTGTGCGTTATTTCAGTGACGGGATGACTTTTGGGAGTAAGGATTTTGTGGAAAAGGTGTTTCAAGGATCGCGTGAGCGATTTGGAGCAAAACGTAAGGACGGAGCGAGGAGTCTCAGAGGAGTGGGCTGGGAGAACAAGAAAAGTAGGCTCTACTCGATGCGGGAGCTACGGAAACAAGCTTTGGAGTGATCAGGAGTGGGGGAGGAAATATGATGTATTACCAGCCTCATTAGGCTAGCTAAAGGGGGTAGGAAATGTAGGGGGATCCGCAAAGTAGGGTGCTGAATTAAGCTGATTCTTAGGGGATATATGGATATGGGCTAGGTTGTTTTAAATTTTCGTTTCTGGGCTAAATTGCGGTAAAGGGTATCTCCAGCGCGGCTCATTTGACCGAGACATAGGGCGGTAGCGGAGGCGAGGAACATGCCACCGGTTAGTAGTGCAATGCCAGAAAACCAATCTGCACTAGAGAGTAACCAAGTAATAGCGGCAATCCCCATCAGCCCGATTCCGGTAATGGCAAGTCCGATGATGAGTCCTAGGCTACATAAGGTAAGGATTGGGCCACCGAGTTTGTCTGACCAGTAGCTGGCGATGTCTGAGAAGCGTGGTTTCTGAGTGTGAAGAGGCGTGGGTGGTGTGTTGGGTTCATTCATAGCGCTGCGCAGTATGGAGAACTGTGATGAAAAGATGATGAAGCCTATGTGAAAAGGTGGTGAAAAAAGAATACGCTCTGAGATTCTTGACAGTGTAGGAAATGGGGTGAAACTGTGCGTATGATGCATCAAGACCTTCAAACCGCGATCAATCAGCAAATCAATCAAGAGTTTAGCGCTGCTTATAAGTATCTGGGCATGGCGACCTACTTTGATACCCAGAATCTGGAAGGTTTTGCAAACTGGATGCAGAAGCAGTTTGAAGAAGAGCAAGCACACGGACTCCGCTTATTACGTTATCTCCAAGACCGTGGAGGTAAAGTCGAGCTTGATACGTTACCAGCTCCGGGGACAGAGTATGAATCTCCGCTTGAAATATTTAACATCTCGTTAGAGCAAGAGCAGGCAAATACTGCTGCTATTAATCATCTCTATGAACTAGCTACTAAGCATCTTGATCATGCTACCAAGAGCCATCTGCAGTGGTTCCTTGATGAGCAAGTAGAAGAGGAAAAGAGTGTAGAGGATATCATCGCACTCTTACAAAGAATTGGTGATGACTCAGCTGGGCTGCTCTATCTTGATGACAAACTTGCCGCCCGCCAGGCTGAAGCGGTTCCTGGTTTAGATGATTAACATACAATCACCGTAGGAAAAGAAGCGGTATTTCTCTTTCACGGCCTCAGCGTAGGCGTGGAGGATGAGTTCTCTGTTAGCAAAGGCGGAGACAAGCATGATGAGAGTGCTCTGGGGGAGGTGGAAGTTGGTTAGCAGGGTGTCGACGATTTGGAAATTGAAGGGAGGATTGATGAAAATATCAGTTTCCCCGGAGGCGGCGTTGAGTTCAAGTTGGGTAGCATCGCGTGCGATGCTTTCTAGAACGCGTGTGCAGGTGGTGCCGGTGGATATGATGCGGCCTCCGTTTTTGCGTGTGGTATTGATGTTGTGGGCTGTTTCCTCGGAGAGGTGATACCTCTCCGAGTGCATCTCATGGTCTTTGATTAGCTCTGCTTTCACTGGGCGGAAAGTGCCTACTCCTACGTGGAGGGTGAGAAATGCGTGATTGATATTAGAAAGAATTTCCGGGGTAAAGTGGAGCCCTGCGGTAGGGGCCGCGATGGCGCCTTCTTCACGAGCGAAGGTGGTCTGGTAGCGATCACGGTCTTTTACATCACTTTCGCGATTCATGTAATGGGGGAGAGCAAGTCGACCGTGTGTTTCCTCATCTACTTCTTGATCCCAATGGATGACACGATTGCCGTTTTCTAGAATGCGTTCTACGGTGCCTGTGGCATTTCCGATTTCTACGGTTCGGCCAGGTTTCATTTTTTTTCCTGGTTTAACAAGGCACTCCCATTGAGTAGGGGAGAATTTTTGGGTGCAAACGAGTTCGATTTTTTTATCGTTAGAAAAGAATCTTGCGGGTGTGACTTTGGTATCGTTGAGGATGAGCAAGTCCTTAGGCTGGATATAATCTTGGATGTTTGTAAATGCGCGGTGCTCTATTTTGCCCGAGTTACGGTGAATCACCATCATCCGTGAAGCGGCTCGATCATCGAGAGGGCGATCAGCAATGAGGGCTTCGGGGAGGTGGTAATCAAAGTCGGTTGTTTTGAGCATGATAGGGAGTTTTAAGTTTTCAGTTTCAAGTCTGGAGTCTGTGGATATAGTCTGTGCTGTGCCCCGTGAGAATATGGAACGTTTGCAAGTGGATGGGAAGTTTTTCCAATCCGGGGCGCGGCGTGTTTTTCTGAAAATGGTGACTTATGGTCCTTTTCCTGAATCTCGGCCAGTGGAACTTGGTGATGATTTAGGGGAGATGAGGAAAATAGCTGCGGCGGGCTTTAATGCGGTGCGGGTTTATGAGATGCCTTCTCTTAGGCTGCTCGATGCTGCTGAGGAATGTGGCTTATGGGTTTTTGGAGGTTTGTGCTGGGAGTGGGGGCATGATTTTATAGCTCAATCAAGTAGGTTTTCTGCTGCTAGGCTAAAGCTTGATGATGGGCTGGTAACTGTGGGAGGGCATCCAGCTTTTGCTGGGGTGTTTGTGGCCAATGAAATCCCTGGGGATATGGTGAGGTGGATGGGTGTGGCTAAGGTGCGGAAGGCGTTAGAGGAGCTGATCGATCTAGGCCGGACAATGAGGCCGCAGCTTCTCTTTGCCTATTCCAATTTCCCCACGACGGAGTATCTGGAGCCGAATAATGCTGATTTTACGGCGATGAATGTTTACCTTGAGCAGCAGGAAAAATTCGCTGCTTATTTACCAAGGTTGCATCATGTAGCTGGAGATCGTCCCGTGTTACTGAGTGAGGTGGGTTTTGATTCGGAACATAATAGTGAAGAGCTTCAGGCTGATGTGTTAGGGTGGTCGGTGCGAGAAGCTCTGCAGCATGGCATGGCTGGTATAACGATCTATGCTTGGTCAGACTGGTGGGTTTCTGGTGGGGGTGTGGTGGAGGACTGGTCCTTTGGCTTAATGGATCGATCAGGTAAAGCGAAGTTGGCATTACCTGTGGTTTCTGAAGCTTTGGTTCAGGTATTTCAGCCGGAGGATGGTCTAACTGAACGTGAGTGGCCGATGTTCTCAGTGATTGTATGCACACATAATGGGGCGCAGAGAATGGATGATTGCTTACGTGCGGTGTGTGGGATGGATTATCCTCGTTATGAGGTGATTGTGGTGGATGATGGATCAGAAGATCAGCTCGTTGATGTTGTTAGTAAATATCCACAAGTAAGGCTTATTAGGATGGATCATGGTGGCTTGAGTGCTGCGAGAAACCGTGGTGCTGCGGTGGCTAAGGGGGAGTTTCTTGCTTACACAGATGATGATTGTCAGCCCGATGCAGCGTGGCTTTTCTGGCTGGCAGATGCGTTTCTGACTAATAGCTGGGATGCCTGTGGGGGGCCTAATTTACCTCCTTTACCTGAGTGTGTCAGTGATGTGGATGAGGCAGTGGTGGCTGCGGCACCGGGTGCTCCTTCGCATGTCATGCTAACGGACCAAGAGGCAGAGCATGTACCTGGGTGTAATCTTTCCGTTAGAAAGAGTGTGTTTGAAAAAGTAGGAGGCTTCAGGGACGCTTATCGTGTGGCTGGGGATGATGTTGATTTCTGTTGGCGGCTCAAGGATGCGGGGTATCGGCTAGGTTTTTGTGGGGCGGCTTTTGTCTGGCATCGTCGGAGGACGACGCTTTGGCGATATTTTAAGCAGCAGTTAGGCTATGGTAAGGCAGAGGCATTGCTGATGCGTGATCATCCAAGGAAGTTTGCTCGGGGAGGTGGAGCAAGGTGGTTGGGGAGAGTTTATACAGGTGGAGCGCTATCTGCGGATCAAGGTGATACGATTTACCATGGTGTAATGGCTACTGCTGGGTATCAGCAGATTTCCATGGTGATGCAGCCGCAGCGTCCATTGCCCATTGGCTTTCATACCATACTTGCAAAGACAAAGCTGAAGTGGGCACAGACACTCCAGCCTAAGATCCGAAGCTGGGCACGGTGGTGGTTTAGTAGACAATGGTGTGGTGAATTAACACACTCCAAGAGCAAAGAAGGTTTTATACTCGTAGATCGCTTAGAGAGGACACATGATTACGAGGCGCGCTGGTGGAGTGAGGGGGCTGGGTTAACACGTATTGATGTGTTAGATGGTCTTTGCGAAAGTGGCTGGGAGGCCATAGCCGATGATAGTGATTGGGATATGAGCTACGGTGATTACAGGCTGTTGGTTGCCAGCGAGCAGCATGCCAAAGGTGTGATGATCCTGACTCGGATCGAAATGGGAGAAAAAAGCAAAGGGTGTCTGCCGGCAGATCTTGTTAATACCCTTAAAGGAATGTCGCTGCTGCGAGATCTTTCTTGATCAAATTAATAGAGTCTAGAGGAACTCATAAACCTCAAAGCTTTTATTCTTCCCTGGTAGTATCATGATATAGTTTTTTTCTCTTTTGATGATGATACCTGCAGAATCATGTTTGGTGTTTGGGTTGCCTGTAAAGCCGCTATAGTTACGATATACTTTTTGATTGGTCTTAGTGGCTCCTAGAAAAATGAGTGATTGTTCACTGTCCTCAAAGACTTTGCCAGTTTTGAACTTTGATTCAGTGGATTTTTCAAAGAAAACTCCACGCTTTGTCTTCTTGAAGAGGCAATCGGCATATTCTGATTGAGTGATTTTGAGGGGGCTGATCTGAGTGGAGCGAACTTGTTTAAAATTGAGAAGATCCGTGGGTTTGATATTGATGGGGGCTCCAGATACAAGTTTTCTAAGGCTTTCAAGTATGGCCTTCCCTTTGGTATCAAGTTCCTCATTAGGTTGGGCTTTTTTAAGAAAATCGATAACGCCGTGTTCAAGAGCAAGATCTGCAGGTTGGGCTACTTCTTGCCATTCTTTCTTTTTGTCCCCGGCTTCGTGGCCGCCGCATCCTTCGTGTTGAGAGCATCCTTCTCCTACCTCTTCTCCAGCTGAGCAAATTGGAGTGACTGCTAATAATAAAGCTATAATTTTTTTCATAGTAATAGAACTACAAAGTGTTTCTTTTAATGGAAGAAAAAAATGATTGTTGGCGTTATAATGAAAGTGAACGATTATAATCATAATGAAAGTATTTCTATGCTTTATTAGGAATGTTAAAGATTAACGCCATTAAACTAACAGAAATTATGGAAACAGAAAATATAAATAATGATCAAAAAGGGAAACGCAGTTTTGAGTCTTGTGCAGATGCTTTTAACAGTGCGCGGCAGGATGCTACGGATAAAGCTAAAGAAGCAGCGCCTAAGATAAAGGGTGCAATCGCCGATGCGGTTTTTGATATGGCTTATGGCGCTGCTTACGGCACATTTTTTGCATCGGCTTTTGCTAATGAATTTATCCCACAAACAGTGAAGGATGGTGTAGCAAAAGGTGCTGCTGCAGGGCGCGCTGCGGCTGATAAAGTCCGTGCGCGTGATGCTAGAAAAGCTGAGTCCCAAGAAGGGGAAGTCACTATTGAGCTGCCAGCACCTACTTAAGACATATCCGTTATTTTAAAGTAATTTGTTAAGTGTGTAGGGCCGGTGTTCTGATTTCTATCAGGATGCCGGTGTTTTTTTATAGACCGATGAGCGTAGCTTAATCTTTACGCGTCAGTTCTACAAAGACATCTTCCAGTGTGGCTTCATGGCGATGGATGGTGCGGATGGGCCAGCCATATTGGCTAGCGAGGTTGGCTATTCTTTCGCGTGTGTCCATTCCTGAGTCCACTAGGATGGAGAACTTTGTCCAGTCATCAGGGGAGTCTTCCTCGGTTACTTTCTTGACGTGGTCGAGGCGTGAGATGGCTCCGGCAGCAGTTTCCGCATCTGCTTGTAATTCAAGGGTGATTTTTCCAGCCGCACGCATGTCATTAATTAGTTCAGATGGGGAGCCGCTGGCTTTAATCTGTCCTTCGTCAATGATGATGACGTGATCGCAGGTCATTTCCACTTCATGGAGAATGTGGGTAGAGACAAGAATGGTGTGAGTTTCTCCTAGTCGTTTGATTAAGTTCCTGATGGAGCGGATTTGGTTAGGGTCAAGGCCATTAGTGGGTTCATCAAGGATGAGGAGGTCAGGCTTATGCACGAGGGCATCTGCGAGGCCTACACGCTGTCGATATCCCTTGGAGAGGGTTTTGATCATTTTTCTTCGCACATGTGTCAGGCCACAGAGGTCCATGGCTTCGTTCATGTGGTTCCGCGCGTCTTTGCCTTTCAGTCCTTTAAGGTCTGCGCGATAGCGTAGATACTCTTTGACGCGCATCTCGTCATAAAGTGGAACATTCTCGGGCATGTAGCCTATTTTCCTGCGGGCCTGAAGTGATTGGCGGAAAATGTCGTAGCCAGCGATGTTTGCGCTACCAGAGGTGGGGGGGAGGTAGCCAGTGAGCATCCGAAGGGTGGTGGTTTTCCCTGCGCCATTGGGGCCTAGGAAGCCAACAATTTTCCCTGCGCCGACTTCAAAGGAGAGCTGTTTTACGGCTGTGTGCCTGCCGTAGCGTTTGCTGAGGTTGCGGACGTCGATCATAAGAGCTGAATGAGGAGTTGGTGATTAGAAAGATTAATGAGAAAAAAATGCCTTGTGCGTTGACTCTCGGAGGGTGTGCCAGTAATTAGACCCAAGTTCCAGCCCGCACCAAGTACGAAAACTGGGTGAAGTCCTTAAAGTATCATTTTTTTCTTATCTATGAAATCATCTGTATCCGCCCGCTTCAATGCCGATCTGCTGGAGCAAAAGTATGAGCAATGGTGTGATGACCCTCAATCTGTTGAGCTCGATTGGAGTGCCTTCTTTGAGGGTTTTGAGTTAGGTCACGCCCAGTTGGCTAAACGTGGTGATGCGGCTGCCACGGGATCATCTGCTGACACTTCTGTTACCGATGAGCGCTCGCTTAGTTTCCGTGGTAAGGTAGTGAGCCTTGTTTATAACTACCGCACACTCGGCCACACGCAGGCGCACCTGAATCCTTTGGATAAAAGCGGTGCGCGGAACCCCCGCCTTGAGTTGTCTCAGTTTAGTATTGAGGAGAACGAGCTTGATCGGGAGGTTTCAACGCAATTTTTCCGTAATGGTCAGAGTATGAAGCTGCGCGATATGGTGCAGGCACTGGAGGAGACCTACTCTGGTTTTCTTGGTTTTGAGTTTATGCATATCCATAATACGGAGGTGCGGAATTGGATTCGCAGCCGTATTGAAAATCGTTTTGAGACTCAGCCCCGCATGGATGTTGATAAGTCGCAGATCCTTCGTTGGCTTCTTGAGGCACAGCTTTTTGAAGCATTTGTGGCGAAGAAGTTCCTCGGTGAAAAACGTTTCTCTTTAGAGGGTGGCGAGGGTGCCATGGTGGTGCTAAATACCATTTTAGGAAAATGCCCAACTTCGGGTATTTTAGAAATTGAAATGGGGATGGCGCACCGTGGCCGTTTGAATGTGCTCCGTAATTTTTTACATAAGTCTCTGACCACTTTGCTTTACGAGTTCACGCCGAACTATGTTCCTGATCTTGTTGCTGGTGATGGTGATGTAAAATACCACCTAGGTTACGAGGGGGTGCGTAAGCTTGATGATGGCGATGTGCGTGTAAGTCTGGCGGCTAATCCTAGTCACCTTGAGGCAGTTAATGCTGTTGTTGAAGGGAAGGCACGTGCGCGTCAGCGGATTATTGGCGATGATGGAGCTACCAGTGACAGGACCAAAGTGCTGCCGATCTTATTGCACGGTGATGCTGCCTTTGCTGGACAAGGGCCAGTGGCTGAAGTTTTAAATCTTTCTCAACTTCCTGGCTATCGCACAGGGGGAACCATCCATTTAATTATCAATAACCAGATCGGCTTTACCACCATGCCGGAGGATGCTCGGTCATCAGATTATGCGACGGATGTGGCAAAGATGATCGAAGCGCCGATTATTCACGTGAATGGTGAGGAGCCTATTGAGTTAGTCTGGGCTGCTCTCACCGCACTTGAGTTCCGCCAACGCTTTGGGCGAGATGTGGTGATCGATATGTATTGCTATCGTCGTCATGGTCACAATGAGGCGGATCAAGCTGCATTTACTCAGCCGCACATATACAAAAAAATCAATGCTCGGAAACCTATCGGGGATCTCTACAAGGCACGTGTTGTCGAAGAGGGCTCTCTTAGTCAGGCTGGTGCAGATGCGATTCAGAATGAAATCCAAGACAGTTTAGAAGCTGGCTATGATCGCATGGTGCAGCATATGGATGCTGGTGATCGCACCGTCTTTAGTGGTTCCACCGCCGAGCCTCAGCCGTCTTATTCGCATACACCTGTGCCTACGGGGATCTCACGTGAAGTGCTACAGCACGTAGGTAAAGTGCTTACGGATATCCCAGAAGGTTTTAACTTACATAACACTCTGGCAAAGCGTTTTATCCCGCGCCGCAAAGAGGCATTGGAAAAAGGGGCGCCATTTGATTGGGCCTTTGCTGAGTCTCTTGCATGGGGATCATTGCTCATGGAGGGGAATCCTGTCCGCCTTTCTGGTCAGGATGTACGTCGTGGTACTTTCAGTCATCGTCACGCGGTCTTTTATGATTCTGAGACGCGAGAGCGCCACATTCCACTCACTCATCTTGCTGAAGATCAGGCCAAGTTCTGTGTTTATAACAGCCTGCTCTCAGAGGCTGCTGTGCTAGGGTTTGATTACGGTTACTCTCTTGGCTGCACCAATATGCTCATCATGTGGGAGGGGCAATTCGGTGACTTTGCTAATGGTGCCCAGGTGATTATTGATCAGTTTATCTCATCCGCTGAGTCAAAATGGCAAACGCCTAGTAGTATGGTTATGCTCTTGCCTCATGGCTATGAGGGTATGGGGCCAGAACATTCGAGCGCTCGTCTGGAACGTTTCCTTCAGCTCTGTGCGGAGAAAAACATTCAGGTGGCGAACCTCACTACACCTGCGCAGTATTTTCATATTCTTCGACGTCAGAAAAAGCGTAGCTTCCGTAAGCCGCTGATCCTCATGACACCGAAAAGCTTACTGACTCGGCCGGAAGCCGTTTCTGAGGAATCAGACTTCTTAGAAGGTTCTTGTTTCCAAGAAATACTCCCAGATATCATTGACTTTGAGAAGCCGGAAGACGTTGAGCGTATCGTCTTTTGCACAGGGAAAGTTTTCTATGATCTCGCGCAGCACCGTGAGGAGAAAGGCATCGATAATACCGCCATTATCCGTATCGAGCAGCTTTATCCATTTAATGACGAGATGCTTAAGCTTATTCTTAGTCAGTATCCACAGGCGAGTAAGTGGGTGTGGGCACAGGAGGAGCCAAAGAACATGGGCGCCTGGACTTATGTCGCACCACGTCTGCAGGAGATTCTTGATTCTCGGATTCGTTATGCAGGTCGCAAACCTTCTTCAAGTCCTGCCGCAGGTTCCAAGGCAATGCATAAAAGGGAACAGCAAATGCTCATCGAACAAGCATTTGAAGTATAATCATTCACTCTATCATCTAACCAATATTATTTCTTATGGCTACTGAAGTCAAAATTCCTAACGTCGGAGAGTCCATTACCTCCGCAAATGTTGCCCGCTGGCATAAGCAAGACGGTGAGACTGTCTCAAAAGGCGAAACGGTACTTACGATCGAGACCGATAAGGTATCAAACGATCTAGAAGCTGATGCAGCAGGTACACTCAAGATTCTCGTCCAGGAGGGTGAGGAAGTCTCCATCGGTAGCGTGGTAGCTACTATCGAAGAGGGCGCTGTAGCACCTCAAGAGCCAGCCTCACCAGAGCCTGCCAAGAGTGTCGAGCCAGTGGCTGCGCCGTCCTCAGCCTCCGCAGGTAAAGTCATTGAGATCAAAGTCCCAGCAGCAGGCGAGTCCATTACTTCAGCCAATATTGGACAATGGCATATTGCTAACGGAGCTAACGTTGCGAAGGGTGATGTTCTTGTAACGCTTGAAACAGACAAAGTTTCTAATGAACTCGAAGCCGATGATAACGGCGTGATTAACATCACAGTCGCCGAGGGTGAAGAGGTGGAAATAGGCACCGTCATCGCTACTCTAACGGTAGGTGCTGCACCGCAAGCTTCTGCCGCACCCGCGCCGGTGACACCTGCGTCAAGTCCAGCGCCAGCTCCTCAACAAGTGGCCGCTGCACCAGTGGTATCTCAACCAGCCCAACCAGCTCCCGCTGGTGATAGAGTAAAGCCAGATCTCTCTGTAGTGCCAGAGCCATCCGAGCGTTCTGGGAAGGCAGAGAGCGAAGACGGCGGGCGCACCACTCGTAAAAAGATGTCCATGCTACGCCGGAAGATTGCAAGTCATCTGGTGAACGCTCAGCAGACTGCCGCTATCCTCACCACATTCAATGAGGTGGATATGACCGCCATTATGAAACTTCGCAAAGAGGTGCAGGAAGGGTTTGTCGCCAAACACGGCTGCAAGCTCGGCTTTATGTCCTTTTTTGTAAAGGCCACCGTTCAGGCACTGAAGGATGTGCCAGGTATCAACGCTCGTATCGAGGGCACAGACATCATAGAAAACAACTTCTATGATGTAGGAGTTGCCATTGGTACTGAAAAAGGCCTTGTCGTACCTGTACTGCGCGATTGTGATCAAAAAGGTTTTGCAGAAATTGAGCAGGGGATCCTCGACTACGCCATGAAGGCAAAAGAGGGTAAGATCCAGTTGTCTGATCTGCAAGGTGGAGTCTTTACCATCTCTAATGGTGGTGTTTACGGATCTCTCCTCAGCACTCCCATTCTCAACCCTCCACAGAGTGGTATCCTCGGTATGCACACCATTCAGCAGCGCCCAATGGCTGTGAATGGTGAAGTGGTTATCCGTCCAATGATGTATCTCGCAATGAGTTATGATCACCGTCTTGTCGATGGTAAGGAGGCAGTTACTTTCCTCATCCGGATCAAGGATTGTCTGGAGAATCCCGGGCGCCTGATGCTTGAGATGTAGAAGGGCTTTAAGTTCACTTAGTTGAATCTATTCGGAGTATTGCCTGTCCTTGAGATTGGCAGCTCTGGACAGATTGATGGAAAACCTCCCGAGATTTTATAAAATGGAGCACTTTTTTACTTTTCTCAAAGGTTTTGCCATGGGGGCTGCCAATGTCGTTCCTGGGGTTTCTGGGGGTACCATCGCCTTTATCACCGGCATTTATCAGCGTCTATTGGATGCCTTAAAGGCCTTTGACTTGGAGGCAGCTAAGCTGCTGTTTAAGTTGAACCTAGGAGGTTTTGCTAAACATGTTGATTTTGGTTTTCTTCTCTCCCTTGGGCTTGGCGTGATTGCGAGTATTCTTACCATCGCTAAAGTTTTAAAGGAGGCTTACGCGACATCGCCGCTCATGGTGGATGCTTTTTTCTTTGGTTTAATTCTCGCTTCCATCTTTTCGGTGGGACGTATGGTGCGTAACTGGCGTTCTTTTGAAATTGTTGCCTTGCTTGTAGGCACCTCCATCGCGATCTCGCTTGCATTTCTTGAGCCTGCCAGTGAGAACAAAAACATGGCTTACCTGTTGGTCTGTGGTGTGGCCGGTATGTGCAGTATGATCATTCCTGGAATTTCAGGTTCGTTTATTTTACTCCTAATGGGGAATTACCGACTCATCGTGCTCGGTGCCGTGAATGACCTGCGTGCTTTTAAATTTTCAGAGGCGCTCCCCATTATTTTACCCGTTGTTGCAGGTGCTGCACTTGGTCTCGTAATTCTCTCTCGCATACTCAGCTGGTTATTTAAGAAATACCACGATACCGCTGTGGCTCTTATCACAGGATTTGTTGCTGGCTCATTAGTGATTATCTGGCCTTGGAAAAAAATAGCCGAAGTAGTGAATGTAGATGGTAAAATGAAAGTGATCGCATGGGATCGGCAGATGCCCGAATTTCACCTTGGATCAACTTGGGTTGCCATTGCATGGTTAATTGGAGGTATCGCGTTGATCACTGTAACAGAAAAACTTGCGACCAAAAAATGAGCCTACTTCTCAACTGGCTGTTTCCTTTTACCATTTTATTAAGAAATCTAAACTAAACACCTGAAAATTGACCCGTTTTACCAGAATGCCAAAAAAAATAGAAAAGACAGAGATTTTTTTTGACAGAAGTGCGCTCTCTGCTAGCTTGCCGCCCGCTTTCCCACGGTAATGCTGTCGGAATTGCGGTGATTTATTCGGGAAAAACCTGACTGAAATGGCCGTATTTGACAGAGAAGCCAGAAGAAAGTTCCTAGGGCGAAAGCTCTTGTAGCTCAGTGGTAGAGCGCGTCCTTGGTAAGGACGAGGTCGGCGGTTCAAATCCGCTCAAGAGCTCCAGTCACTGAGAAAAAATTCACCGATTCGTCCGCTACCTTAGTGGGCGCATCACCCACTAAGAAAACCAGCGGCCCGCTAGGGCAAACAAACCAAAGAAAATACCATGGCTAAAGAAGCATTCGAAAGAACAAAGCCACACGTTAACGTCGGTACTATCGGCCACGTTGACCACGGCAAAACTACTCTTACAGCAGCTATCACCAACATCCTTGCTGAGGCAAACGGTGGTGAAGCAAAAGCATATGATGAGATTGACGCAGCTCCTGAGGAGCGTGAGCGCGGTATCACCATTTCCACTGCACACGTTGAGTATGAGACACCAAACCGTCACTACGCACACGTTGACTGCCCAGGTCACGCTGACTACGTTAAGAACATGATTACCGGTGCCGCTCAGATGGACGGTGGTATTCTTGTTGTTTCCGCTGCTGACGGCCCAATGCCTCAGACACGTGAGCACATCCTTCTTGCTCGTCAGGTAGGTGTTCCAGCTCTTGTTGTCTTCATGAACAAGACTGACCAAGTTGACGATGAGGAACTCCTCGAACTCGTTGAAATGGAAATCCGTGAGCTCCTTAGCGCTTACGAATTCCCTGGTGACGACATCCCTGTCATCAAAGGTTCTGCTCTTAAAGCCCTCGAAGGCGACGCAGCACACAAAGAAGCTATCCTTAAGCTCATGGAAGCTGTTGACAGCTACATTCCTGAGCCAGAGCGTCCTGTTGATCAGGATTTCCTCATGCCTATCGAAGACGTGTTCTCAATTGAAGGTCGTGGTACTGTTGCCACAGGTCGTGTTGAGCGCGGTATCGTTAAGAAAATGGAGGAAGTTGAGATCGTGGGTATCCGCGACACACAAGTTACTACCGTTACTGACATCGAGATGTTCCGTAAGTTGCTCGACGAAGGTCGTGCAGGTGACAACGTTGGTCTCCTTATGCGTGGTCTTAAGAAAGACGACCTTGAGCGTGGACAAGTTATTGCCAAGAAGGGCAGCGTAACTCCTCACACCGTCTTTAAGGGTGAGATCTACGTTCTTTCCAAGGATGAGGGTGGTCGTCACACACCATTCTTCTCAAACTACCGTCCTCAGTTCTACTTCCGTACCACCGACGTAACAGGCAGCATCAAGCTTCCAGATGGCGTTGAAATGGTTATGCCTGGCGATAACGTCGAGCTTGAAGTTACTCTGATCACACCTATCGCCATGGAGAAAACCATGCGCTTTGCTATCCGTGAGGGTGGTCGCACCGTTGGTGCAGGTCGTGTCGGTGATATCCTTACCTAGTTTCAATGAAATCTGGCCGTCTCTCCCCGAGGATGCCAGATTGCCAACAGGCTGGTTTTCAGGGGCACTCCGGGAGTTATTCCGGGTGCCCCTCAATCGCCTAAAGATCCTAACAGAACAAATTGCGCGTTTGCGCTAACCCAGTTCTTAACAAAAAAGCAAAACATAACACAGGACAGTAGTTCAATTGGTAGAGCGTCGGTTTCCAAAACCGAAAGTTGCAGGTTCGAGTCCTGTCTGTCCTGCCAGCTTTTTTATCACAAAGTCACATCAATAACTTGAGGTCCTCCTCGATCTCTCATTTACACCGCAAGCATGTTCAGGAAAATAGCCACCTTCATTCACGAAGTTAAAGCAGAACTCCGCAAGGCCTCTTGGCCATGGGATAGTGATCCCAAAGCCAAAGGATTTCAGAAATATAAAGAGCTAGTTGATTCCACTATTGTGGTGCTTATTGCGATGATTCTTCTGGCTGGTTACGTCTCCCTCTTTGACGTGATTGCTACCAAGGTTATCGGTTTCCTCACAGGTCTCGGCCACTAAACATCTCCAGCCTTTTCATCGTTCTTGAGGCTATTTACTTTTATCACCACTAATTCCCTACCTTAAATTCTCATGCCAGCCATCCCAGAAGCCCGCAAGCAGTGGTTTGTCGTTCACGTTCTCTCCGGTCAGGAGCAGAAGGTGCGTGATCGTATTCAACGCCAAGTCGAAGCTGAGGAAATGGGTGATTATATTTTTGAAGTCCTCGTCCCTCAAGAGCGTGTCGAGGAAAACCGTAAGGGTAAGAAAATTGAAACCAAACGCAAGTTCTTCCCCGGCTATATTATCGTCAATATGAAGCTCTTTGCTGAAGACAATAGCCTCGTTGAGAAAACTTGGTACTTCATCAAAGAAATGGACGGGGTAATCGGCTTTGCTGGCACCAAGGACAAGCCTATCCCCATGCGCCAGCGCGAGGTGGATGGGATGCTCGGCCAGATCAAGGAGCGCGAGGAAAGCGTCCGCCCAGCCATCAGCTTCCAGACGGGTGACTCTGTTAAGGTAGGTGACGGCCCATTCGAGGGGCAAAGCGGCATCATCGAAGAAATCGATCATGAAACTGGTAAACTTCTCGTTTCTGTTACCATCTTCGGTCGCGCCACCCCTGTGGAGCTAGAAGCCTGGCAGGTCGAAAAAGGCTAGCCCCCATTCTTTCTATCAATCTCCCTAATGTAGCCGTGAACAACGGAATCATTTAACCATAACAACACAACTAACCAACCACTACCATGGCCAAGGAAGTCAAATCCATTCTCAAGCTGCAAATTCAAGCAGGTCAAGCAAACCCATCACCACCCGTCGGTCCAGCACTCGGTCAGGCAGGCGTGAATATCATGCAGTTCTGTAAGGACTTCAATGCCGCTACTCAAAAGCAGGCAGGTGACCTGCTTCCTACTGTCATTACGGTTTTTAAAGACGCGTCATTTACTTTTATCACCAAGCAGCCACCAGCAGCCGTTCTGCTTAAGAAGGCAGCTAAGATCGCATCTGGCTCCGGTGAGCCAAACACTACCAAGTGTGGTTCCATCACTAAAAAGCAGCTGATGGAAGTTGTAGATATCAAGATTTCTGACCTGAACACCGATGACCCTGAGCAAGCAGCTAAGATTCTTGCCGGAACAGCTCGCCAAATGGGTCTTGAAATCACAGGAATGTAACCTTTTCGAGGTAGGGGAGTAATATCTCTTACCAACTAAAAAAACCGCAGGAGAACCACAGCACAAGTTGGTTCGCCCGCACTGCAAAAAACAAAATGAGCAAAAGAAGCAAACGCTACCAGAAGGCGGCCGAACTTGTCGATTCCGACAAACAATACGGCCTCGAAGACGCAGTAGGACTAATCAAAAAGTTTCCTGCACCTAAGTTTGACGCCACCGTCACACTATCATTTAAACTTGGAATTGACCCTCGTAAAAGCGATCAAATGGTTCGCGGTTCTGTTGCCCTGCCGCACGGCACTGGTAAGAGTGTCCGTGTTGTCGTCTTTGCTTCCGGCGATGCCGCCAAAGCTGCTGAAGCCGCAGGAGCAGATGAAGTAGGTATGGAGGAACTCATCAAGAAGGTTCAAGACGGGTTCACCGACTTTGATGCTGCTATCGCTACTCCCGATGCCATGCTTGAAGTTCGTAAGATCGCCCGTGTCCTCGGACCACGTGGCCTTATGCCTAACCCAAAGACTGGCACCGTAACTGAAGACACCGCCTCGGCCGTTAACGCGGTTAAGGCAGGTCGTATCGATTACAAACTCGATAAAAATGGCAACGTTTCTGCTGCCGTTGGTAAAGCTTCCTTCACCGAAGAGCAGCTTAAAGAAAATACTCAAGCCCTGCTAGACAGCTTGGTGAAGGCAAAGCCTGCATCCGCCAAAGGCAACTACATTGAGAACGTCACCCTCGCAGCTAGCATGTGTCCAGGTGTCGCTCTTGAATCATCCCTCTACGCAATTAACTAATCAACTAAGGAGAAACGAACCCATGAATCCTGATAAAAAATACATCATTGATGAGCTCTTCGAGCGCGTTGACAGTTCACCATTCGTCCTCGTGGTTGACTACTCTGGCATGACAGTGCCTGAGTTTAATGAGCTCCGTAATCGCCTCAGCGAAAACGGTTCTGAGTGCCACGTCGCCAAAAACACTTACATGCGCAAAGCCCTGGAAAATGCTAAGCTTCCTGACATCAGCGATCAGCTTCTCGGCCAGACAGCTTTTGTCACAGGTGAAGCAGACGTTTGCGGCGCTGCCAAAACTATCAAGAACTTCGTCAAGGAGTTCCAGAAGCCCGAGGTTAAAACCGGTATTCTTGATGGTGATGTGCTTGATACTGCGCAAATCACTGCGCTTGCAGACCTTCCATCACGCGAAGTTCTACTCTCACAGCTTCTCGCTGTTATCAACGCTCCAGCTACACAACTGGCACGTGTTCTCAACGAGCCTGCGACATCCCTCGCACGCGTTATCCAAGCAAAGAACGCAGAGTAAACCGCAAAAGCATAAAAAATCTGAACGGATGGTGTATCCCTCTCCAGGGAAGCACCTGATTAAACAATAAGGTTCCCACGTCGGATCTTAGGCATAAGAGCTGAAATGTCCGGAAGCTCCGGGCGCGACGTAACCAACAAAGGAGAAAAACAAAATGGCTGACTTAACTAAAATAGCTGAAGAACTGGGCAAACTCACCGTGCTTGAAGCCGCTGAGCTTGTGAAATCCCTCGAAGAAGAGTGGGGCGTATCCGCCGCTGCTCCTGCTGCAGTTGCAGTTGCCGCCGGTGGTGGTGATGCAGGTGCTGCTGCTGAGGAAAAAACTGAATTCGACGTCGTGCTTGCTGAAGCCGGTGGTAACAAGATCGCTGTCATTAAGGCAGTGCGTGAAGTTGCTAGCGGACTCGGTCTTGCTGATGCCAAAAAACTTGTCGAGAGCGCACCTGTTCCCGTACTTGAAGGCGCATCTAAAGACGACGCTGATGCAGCTAAGGCCAAGCTTGAAGAAGCTGGTGCCAAGATTGAGCTCAAGTAGTTATCTACTGAATCAATCTGCCTAGACCTGTTCTAAGCAAAACAATAAGGCTTTCTTTGTGTGTGGTGCCTCTGCCCGCCAATATGGAAAACGTGCCACACACAAGTCAGCCATTATTTTCAAAAAAGACAAAAACCGCATCCACGCGCGGTATTCAGAGATGACTGTAACGGTCAACCACGGCGGCGAAACCACCGCAGACATCTTTGAAGCCCGCTCGTGAATCGCCAAGGAAGACGTTCCTCGGAAATTCACTTAAACACTTAACAATCTGAAACAAAAAGCTAACCACGAGGCCCGGACTGGAAACAGTGCGGGTAAATCTGCCTAACGGTAGTACGTGAAACTAACGAAGTTTCAGGTTGTTTAAATACAAGCCAACCAACCAGCTCATACCCACTAACTATTATGGCCGACAGACGCTACTACGGAACAATTGAGGAAGTTATCGAACCCCCAAACTTGATCGAGGTTCAGAGCAAATCCTATGAGGACTTTTTGCAACAAGACATCCCCGCTTCACAGCGTGAGGACAGCGGTCTCCAGGCCGTTTTCCGTGAGATTTTCCCAATCAAAAGTTACGACGATGCAATCACCCTTGAGTTTATTTCATATGATATGGAAGAACCCAAGGCCACCGCACTTCAGTCCCTTCAAACTGGGGAGACTTTCAGTGCAGCCCTTTACGTCACTTTTAAGCTGAAAGACGAAACCGGCACCAAAAAAGAGCGTGTTTACATGGGTGAAATGCCTATGATGACTCGCCGTGGCACATTTGTTATCAACGGCGCAGAGCGTGTCATCGTGTCCCAGCTACACCGTTCACCTGGTATTTGCTTTGAGACTTCTACACACTTAAACGGTAAGCTGCTTCATTCTTTCCGTATCATCCCAGACCGTGGATCATGGCTTGAGACACAGTTTGATACAAACGATCTACTCTACGTTTACCTAGACCGCCGCCGCCGCCGCCGTAAGTTCCTCGCTACCACTTTCCTCCGCGCCATGGGCTGGCCTACGGATCGTGATCTGTGCGAACAGTTCTACAATATCGAGAAGCTTGACTTGAAAAAAATCGTCAAAGCTAACGATGAAGAAGAACTTGCTCAGAAAGTAACCTTCGAAGATATTCTTGATGACGAGGTGGTCATCGTGAAGGCCTATGAGCCAATGACCATCGGTAACGTCAACCAGCTCATAGAGCTTGGACATAAGACCGTTGATGTCATCGATTCTCGTGAGGATGAAATCCTTCTTAAATCTCTGAAGAAAGATCCCGCTCACGATGAGGAATCAGCTCTCAAGGATATCTACCGCAAGCTACGCCCTGGTGATCCACCGACTACGACTAACTCAAAGGCACTATTGAACCGTCTTTTCTTCGATGAGAAGCGTTATGACCTCACACGCGTTGGTCGTTATAAGATCAATCAAAAGCTTAAGTTAGATGTTGATCCATACGCCCGTATCATGGTTCCTGAGGATTTCCTTGGTGCTGTGAAATACCTCCTCCGCCTTAAAAAGGGTGAAGGTGTGCTGGATGATATTGATCACCTTGGGTCACGCCGTGTTCGTGCCGTGGGTGAGCTTCTTGGTAACCAGTGCCGCGTTGGCCTAGCTCGCACAGAACGCCTCGTTAAAGAGCGTATGACTCTCTTTGATGTTAACCTTGAGGGAATGACCCCACAGAAGTTGATTAACCCGAAGGCACTCAGTGCTGTGATCCGTGACTTCTTTGGCCGTTCTCAGCTTTCTCAGTTCATGGACCAGACTAACCCTCTGGCAGAATTGACTCACAAGCGTCGCCTTTCAGCACTCGGGCCCGGTGGTTTGAATCGTGATCGTGCCGGCTTTGAGGTGCGAGACGTTCACACATCTCACTACGGACGTATTTGCCCGATTGAGACTCCTGAAGGACCTAACATTGGTTTGATTAACTCACTCTGCACCTATGCGCGGATCAATGAATTTGGTTTCATCGAGACTCCATACCGCCAAGTGAAAAATGGTAAGGTAACCAATCAGATCGAATACGTTACTGCTGACCAAGAAGAGGAATTCCTCATCGCGCAGGCGAACAATCCAATCGATAAAAAAGGAAACTTCCTCACAGAAAAAATTACCGCTCGTGAGAGTGGTGAGTTTATCGAGGTAGACCCTAAGACGGTGCAATACATGGATGTGTCACCGAAGCAGCTCGTTTCTGTAGCTGCTGGTATTATTCCGTTCCTTGAGCACGATGATGCGAACCGCGCTCTCATGGGTGCAAACATGCAACGCCAAGGTGTGCCACTCCTTATCTCTGATGCACCACTTGTAGGCACTGGCCTAGAAGCTAAGGCTGCCGCAGATTCTCGTGCAGTTGTCACGGCCGAGGCCGATGGAATTATCGCCGCGGCTACTGCGGAAGTCATTGTCACTACTAAGGATGGTCAGCTTCCTGTCTCTGATGAGAAATTTCTCTCAGACATCAACTCCGTAAAGAGTAATCCAGCTAAAGGAACCTTCGTCTATCCACTGCGTAAGTTCATGCGTTCTAATGCAGGAACCTGTCTTAACCAAAAGCCTATCCTTCCCAAAGGAACAAAGGTTAAGGTTGGCGATGTTCTCGCAGATGGACCAAATACCGAGGGTGGTGAGTTAGCACTTGGACGTAATATCCTCGTGGCCTTTATGCCATGGAATGGATATAACTTTGAGGATGCTATCGTAATTTCTGAGAAAGTGGTCAAAGAGGATATCTACACCTCCATTCACATTTCTGAATTTGAGTGCGCAGCACGTGATACTAAGCTCGGACCTGAGGAAATTACCCGTGATATTCCCAACGTCGGTGATGAAGCCCTGAAGAATCTCGATCACGATGGCATCATCCGCATCGGTGCAGAGGTGAAGCCTGGTGATATTCTCGTAGGAAAAATCACACCTAAGTCAGAAACTGAACTCGCCCCTGAGGAGCGTCTTCTCCGCGCCATCTTTGGTGAGAAGGCCGCAGATGTGAAGGATACCTCACTCCGTGTTCCTTCTGGTTGCACAGGTATTGTCCAAGACATCCGCGTGGTCACCCACGGTCTTGCCCGTAAGCGTGAGAACGAGCTTGATCCAGTAAAACTTAAGAAACAGGTCAAGAAGATCAACGATGACTACAAGAAAAAGAAAGATCATCTCACTGAGCAGCTCACAGAGAAGCTCTCTGATATCCTTCTTGGGGAAAAGATCCCGCTTGATGTTGTTAATGCACAATCTGGTGAAATCATCATCCCAGCTAACCGTAAGATCACTAAGACTTTACTCCGTAAGCTCGCTGCAATCTATGATCACATCGAGATCGATCCTTCTCCGATCCGTAATAAGATCCTCGAAATCATTTCTTCCTTCGAAGGCCGCTTCAGCGAGCTGGACACCGATCGGGAGCGCCGCCTTGATCAACTTGAGAGTGGTGATGAAATCGATCCTGGTGCCATTAAGGAGGTTAAAGTCTTTGTCGCAGCTAAGCGTAAGCTCAGCGTAGGTGATAAGATGGCCGGTCGCCACGGTAACAAGGGTGTGGTTGCAACCATCGTCCCTGAAGAAGACATGCCTTACTTGAGCGATGGAACGCCTGTTGAAATTTGCTTGAACCCACTTGGTGTGCCATCACGGATGAACGTCGGTCAGGTTCTTGAAACTCACCTCGGTGTGGCCGCTAAGGCACTAGGATTCACTGTAGCGACTCCTATTTTCGATGGTATTCCTGAAGAGGAAATCTGGAAGTTCATGAGCAAGGCTAAGCAAGTTGACGGGGTAAAATACGTTGGCGATAACGGCGAGCTCCGTGAGCGTAAGGAGGGCGAAAAAGAAGGCAGAGGTTTCACATGGATCGGTGACGGTCAAGATGGAACCACCGCTGGTAAGTCCACTCTTTATGATGGTCGCACTGGTGAAGCATTCCAGAACCCTGTCGTGGTCGGTATGATCTACATGCTTAAACTTGGTCACCTCGTGGCCGATAAGATCCACGCACGTGCCGTTGGGCCATACAGTCTTGTTACCCAGCAGCCGCTTGGTGGTAAGGCACAATACGGTGGTCAGCGTTTCGGTGAGATGGAGGTATGGGCACTGGAAGCATATGGTGCCGCTTATACCCTTCAGGAAATCCTCACGGTGAAGTCAGATGACGTCCAAGGCCGCACACGGATCTACGAATCCATCGTCAAGGGCGATAACAGCCTTGAAGCCGGCACGCCAGAGTCGTTCAACGTTCTAATGAAAGAAATGCAGTCACTTTGCCTCGATGTCCGACCCGGAACCGGCGGTAAGCCAAAGGCTGGAGGTGCTGACTTCTCACTCGATGACCTCACACTCTAACCGCAGTAACAACCGAACTAAAAACTTAATACTAACCATTTAATCATTTATCATGAGCGTTGAAAACAATCTGCGAGAACTCTTCGGGGTTAATGAAAAGCCTGAGCAGTTCGATCACGTCGCCATCACTGTAGCCTCTCCGGATATTATCCGTAGCTGGTCAAGTGGCGAGGTGCTTAATCCTGAAACAATTAACTACCGCACATTCAAACCTGAAAAAGGCGGTCTCTTCTGTGAGCGAATCTTTGGTCCTACCCGTGACTGGGAGTGTGCTTGTGGAAAATACAAGCGTATCAAACACAAAGGCGTGGTCTGTGACCGCTGCGGTGTGGAGGTCACTCTCTCCCGCGTACGTCGTGAGCGTATGGGCCACATTGAGCTCGCTGTGCCAGTTTCTCACATTTGGTTCTACAAATGTATGCCCAGCCGTATTGGCTTGATCCTTGATCTCGCAGCACGCCAGCTGGAGCGTATCATTTACTACGAGGACTACGTGGTGACTGACGTAGGAAGTTCTGAGCTTGCGCTTGGACAGCTTCTCAGCGAACACGAACTCTTCGATGCCGAAGATGCATACGGTGAAGGAAACTTCAAAGCCCACATGGGTGCCGAAGCTCTTCAAGAACTGCTTAGCCAAGTAAAACTCGCCGAGCTCACTGTGCAGCTTGAAGAGGAAATGCTTAATACACGTTCTAAGCAGACTAAAAAGAAACTCGCTAAGCGGATCAAGCTTGCTCGTGGATTTGATCAGTCTAACACTCGCCCTGAGTGGATGGTGATGAATGTGCTACCTGTGATTCCTCCGGACCTTCGTCCGCTGGTGCCGCTTGAAGGTGGCCGCTTTGCTACTTCTGATCTGAACGACCTCTACCGTCGTGTGATCAATCGTAACAACCGCTTGAAAAATCTTCTTAAACTGAAGACTCCAGACGTCATTATCCGTAACGAGAAGCGTATGCTACAGGAAGCTGTAGATGCTCTCTTCGATAACGGTCGTCACGGACGTGCCGTAACTGGTGCTGGTAATCGCGCCCTGAAGTCCCTCTCAGATATGCTGAAAGGTAAGGGTGGACGTTTCCGTCAGAACCTTCTCGGTAAGCGAGTGGACTACTCTGGTCGTTCCGTGATCGTGATTGGACCTGAGCTGAAGCTTGGTCAGTGTGGTCTTCCTAAAAAGATGGCGCTCACACTCTTTGAGCCATTTATTATCCGCCGCTTAAAAGAGCTCGGCTACTGCCACACTGTGCGTAGTGCTAAGAAGATGATTGATCGTAAGACTGTTGAGGTCTGGGATATTCTCGAAGAGGTGACAAAAGGTCACCCGGTGATGTTGAACCGTGCTCCTACTCTGCACCGTCTCTCTATTCAGGCATTTGAGCCAGTGCTCATCGAGGGCTCAGCTCTCCGTGTGCACCCACTCGTTTGTACTGCTTATAATGCAGACTTTGATGGTGATCAGATGGCTGTGCATGTGCCATTGTCTCTTGAGGCACAAACAGAAGCTCGTGTATTAATGATGGCGACAAACAATGTCTTATCGCCTGCTAATGGTGAGCCAATAATTGTACCTTCTCAAGATATAGTGTTGGGTCTTTATTATATGACTCGTGAAAGTATCAACGCAAAAGGGGAAGGTATGATCTTCTCTGATGCTAAAGAAGCAAAACGAGCTTATGAGACTGATCAAGTCTCTCTTCATGCGAAAGTGCAGGTAAGAATAACTGACAGTGAATACGATG
>CALBVY010000079.1 GCA_937969495.1 uncultured Verrucomicrobiales bacterium
TTAGACGAGTCAGGAAATTACTCCTTCTTGGTCAGTTCTTCGATCTTAGCACGGCTAACAGGCTCTTTGACATCGGCCCACTGAGCACGGTACTTGGCCGCATCTTCCTTGGTCACAGCAGCAGCTTTATTGTCAAAGGACTGACGTACGTAGGTCATGACATCAGCAAGCTTTTGATCATCCGCATAAGCAGCCTCAAGAGGAGCCATCATACCCATGTATTCAGAACCTTCTTTTTTAATCCCTTTGAGAATAACAAGCGCAAGCACTGAGGCATCACCAGTGACTACTTTGGAGTCCACAAGTGACGGAGCCATTTTTTTATCACCTAAAGGTAAGCCTTTACCATCGGGATTATGGCAAGCAGCACAGGTCATATAAGCATTTTTCCCTGCCTCATTAGCAAATGAAGCGGAAATACTCAACACGGCGAGAAGTGGTGTCAGAATTATTTTTTTCATATCGGTATTATTAAAAGTAAGCTCACGGTAAGCTGAACTATTGATACGTAAAAATTGCCACAATATATCATCATTGCCAACAGATTTTCACTCGATCTTGTTCTTACACACTTCATCTGCCTTACTCACCCTCAACAACAATGCAGGTAAAACAGCCTTTAGCATCACCCAGGCTCCACCAAAAGCACCTAAAATATCCGCGAGCCAGTCTCCGGTGTCATTGCCTGTTCGCTCCGGGGTAAATGACTGATGATACTCATCCAGCCTGCCAATCACAACACCCACAACAATAACCACGAGTAAAAAAACTCCCCACAACGAACTGCTCGGGGTTTTTACCCTACGCTGTATTCCTAAGCCACCAGCCAGCAAACCAGCACCACCAAAAAAGTAGCCAAAGTGTGCCACTTTATCAACGTGGGGTATCTCTGGTCCCTCCTTAGGCATATGACTCCCTGCGGAAAGAAACCACAGGCTTACGAGCCATATCATAAAAAGAAAAAAATACGCCACTGGCTTCGTAGGAAGCCAAGCGGCGCAAAATCTGATCACCCTGGACATCAAATCCTGTATGGGGTGAAAACATGTCTCCTAGCCCAATTAGGCTAGCCCTTCGAGAGTTGATTTTAACTGATCAAGGGTAACATTAGCACCCGTAATTGTTTCCTTTACTTCTCCATCTTTAAAGAAAAGTAAACATGGAATCGAACGGACTCCATATTTCGCTGCTAGAGCTTGATTAGAGTCAACTTCAACTTTACCCACGCTGGCCTTACCTGCAACAGCCTCAGCAAGTTGATCAATCAACGGTGAAATCATTTTACATGGACCACACCATTCTGCCCAAAAATCGACGAGGACAGGTTTATCCGAGTTAATGACCTCGGCCTCAAAATTAGCTTCGTTATACGCATTTGCCATGGACGAACTATGTACTCACAGACTAATACGTCAAGAGCCGCCCATACTAAAATGCATGAACGGCTCTTAAAAGTGATTTTCTAGTGAACTCTTCGCATAAGATAAAACTCTTATCACAAAGAAACCCTCGGAAATTAGGACATCGTGCCTGTAGAAAATGCCAACCAGGCAATGAGGCCACCGATGATAAGTAAAATAATTTGTAGTGCCATGTTCTTAATTGTTTAAACGAATAAAATGATAGTCTGAATGATGTAGCAGTAAGTTCCTATTCGAACAACCGTCCCCAGCCTGGAGCTTCAGATCTGGATTCGTCATTCACCCAGATGTTCGCTGTAGCAAGCTGAACACCAAGGACGATAATCGCTGCTACAAGAGCAACAACAGCAAGCCCTGCAGCTGCGCCTTCTGCCTTAGAATCTGAATCATCATCGTCAGCAGTGCGAATAGTCGCAGCCTGTGGTGGTGTGGACGGTGCTCCCATGGGCTGTGTTTGCTGTAACTGCACAGTGGCTTTTGGCAATGGCTGGCTCGCACCAGTTGTAAGATGCACTGTTGCAGGCCCAGTTGCAGGCCCAGTTGCAGGCCCGATTGCTAGGGCTGGCCCAGTTCCGGCAGCAGGAGTGCTTAGCTTCACAGTGGGCGCAGGAGCGGGCACTGCTGGCTTAGGTGCACCACCTGTGCCAAGTGGCACGGTAGGGACAGGAGCTGGCGGCTTAGGTGCACCAGGAGCTGATGGTGCTGCAGGAGCTCCTCTACCTGTCGGAGTTGATTTCAGTGTGACACGTACGGTTTCCTTACGGAGAGGTACTGCTGAGGTTTTTTTCGAAGGCTTTGAAGCTTGTTCGTCGCTCATAAGATCGTAGTTAGTTGGTGGTGTGTTGGTAAGTTTACTCTTTTGCAACAAGAGATGCAAAAAAGCTAAAAGATATTCTTTTCATGATTAAAGCGAATCTCTGGCCCTTATGTCAAACCCGCAAGTCACTTTTTTTTATTTTCCCGCAATTATTTGCAATGATCACACGCCTTCTCTCCCAAAAAAAGGAAGGACGCCCGATGGATTCAATACCACCGAACGCCCAGCCCTTTTTCGTCGTTATGCTCTCATGAAGAGAGATTTTTTTTCACTGATATGATATCATCAGTATAAAATAGGGATTTGCTTGTGCTTATAACGCTTTTTTAGGACTTAATATTGCGGCACATAAAGCTCAGAACCTTTGGCAAGCATTGTGCTCTTATTGAGAGTCAGGCCATTCAGCTCATTTAATTGAGTCGTGCTAGCTCCATATTTACTAGCAAAGCTACCATAGGTAATCTGCTGATTCACGGTAATGGTACGGATAGCTGGCTCGGACTTCTTAACAACGCTGCGATTAACGGGTGTATTCTGAACTACTTCTTTCGTAGGCTTAGGAGCTGGTACAGCTTTTGGTTTACGGGGTGTTGATGTCTTTGGACTTGGTTGTGATTTTGCAACAGCGCGGCTAGGGATAGGCGTGGCATTCATCTGAAGTATCTGCCCCTGACGGAGACGCGTAGCTTTTACAGAAGGGTTCGCAGCCATAAGCTCGCTCACACTGATATTATGCTGACGGGCAATTGAATAAAACGTCTCACCCTGTTTCACCTTATACTGGGATTTAGCTGGTGCTGCCTCTTTAACAATAGAGGTGGACTTCACAGCTTGCTTGTTTGCAACTGGGATCCGCAGTTTCTGCCCAATACGAAGATGATTACTACGAAGACCATTAATACGTTTCAATGCAGCAACAGTGGTATTATGACGCTTAGCAATACGTGCAAGGTAGTCACCTTTCACTACAGTGTAGTTATCTGCGGTAGATTTAGCCTCCTCGATCTTTGCAACTTGCGGAGCTTGCTTCACGACAGCAGAACTACGGAGGCGACTAATCTCACTCTCGAGAAGATTAATTCTGCGCTCAGCAGAATCAACACGTGAGCGTAGGGCATCAATATCGCTTTGCCCCTGCGCCAAAAGGGAGGCGGCAGGCAGAGCGAAAACAGTGGATATAAGGGCAATTGTTTTCATAACGGGGCTCATTATTCTAAAAAAAATGCTTCTGACAAGTATAAATTAAAGATTTCCTAATTAATTTTAAAAAATATATCTTTATCTAATTCATTATAAGTGAGTTATCGGTTTTATAATTTATAAAAAATATTTTGAGATTTCGTTATTTGTGGCTTTCATTTGGCCGCTATTATCTTTCATATACGTATATGGACATCAAAACGAGTGACTATGAAAAGCTAGGCTCCTTTTATCTAGGACGCGCCTATGATCTTAAAAAAAGCAAGCTAGAGGAAGAGCTCGTGCTATACGATTCCAAAGACCTCGTCACCCACGGTGTTGTTCTCGGAATGACAGGCTCTGGAAAAACAGGACTTTGTCTATCTATCCTTGAGGAAGCCGCTATGGACAATATCCCAGCCGTCATCATTGACCCCAAGGGAGATATTGCCAATCTCATGCTTACGTTTCCAGATTTTGCAGGCTCAGATTTCCGCCCATGGATTAATGAAGATGATGCTGCTAAAAAAGGTGTTACCCCAGATGCCTATGCGGAAAAAACGGCTACCATGTGGCAGGAAGGCATCGCCTCATGGGGACAATCGCCTGAGCGAGTCAGGGAATTTAAATCAAAGTGTGACATCAATATATTCACCCCTGGCAGTAAAGCTGGTATTCCTGTCTCCATTCTCAGCTCGCTCGAATGCCCCCCGTTCGAGGTGCTAGACGATGGCGAACTACTGGGTGAGCGTATTGAAAGCACAGTCAGCTCTCTCCTCTCTCTCGTAGGAGTAGATGCAGATCCTATTCAAAGCCCTGAAGCTGTACTGTTAGGAACTATTTTTAATCACTGCTGGCAAGCAGAGCAAAACCTCACCCTTGAGTCCCTGATACGCCATTTGCAGAAACCACCTTTTGATAAAGTGGGCGTTATTGATGTGAACTCCTTCATGAACGCAAAGGAACGGCAGAAGCTAGCACTCAAGTTTAACTCCCTACTAGCATCACCTGGATTCTCCACATGGATGGAAGGCCCTGCTCTGGATATGAATCATATGATGCATGCTGCAGACGGGAAACCTCGCATCTCCATTTTCTCCATCGCCCATCTCAGTGATTCTGAGCGGATGTTTTTTGTTAGTTTACTCTTGAATCAAATGTTAGGATGGATGCGCACACAGAGTGGAACCACGAGCCTCCGCGCCATGCTCTACATGGATGAAATTTACGGATTCCTGCCTCCCAGCGCAAACCCACCGAGCAAAAAACCCATGATGACCATGCTTAAGCAAGGTCGGGCATTCGGCCTCGGCTGCCTACTTGCCACTCAGAACCCCGTAGACCTCGATTACAAAGCCTTATCTAACATAGGCACATGGTGGCTGGGTAGATTACAAACAGAACGAGACAAAGCCAGAGTGTTAGACGGACTCGAAGGAGCTGCCGCATCTCAGGAAGGAGGGTTTGATCGAGGCAAGATGGAAGAGCTCCTCGCCGGCCTTGGCTCACGTGTTTTTCTCATGAATAATGTGCACGAAAGTGCTCCCGTAGTCTTCCACGTCCGCTGGGTGATGAGCTATCTCTGCGGCCCCCTCACACGCAGAAAAATTAAACAACTCATGGACCCTAAACGGGATCAATTCCCGTCCACCAAGGATAAACAGAAAACAGCTAGGCAATCATCAAACCCCATGGCCATGCCCACCTCCTCGGCGCCGCCATCGGGTGGCGAAAGGCCTGTTGTAGGCTCTGGTGTGCAGGAATACTTTGTGCCGTTTGCAGGCGAAGCTGATGACATCATCTACCGCCCTGCCCTACTACGTGAGGCCAACGTGCATTTCTCCTCAAGTAAATGCGGCATCGATGATTCTCGCCTCATGCGTTTTACCAATACCATTACTGAAGATGGCATTCATTGGGATAAAGACGCAGGCTGCACGCATCCAGTGAAATCTCTGGATGACACCCCCCGTAAAGGCACCGGCTTTGCAGAACTGCCTGGCTTCGCGATGAACCAAGAGAATTATACGCAGGTAGAAAAAGACTTTGCTGATTATATCTACCGCAATGAACGCGTGGAAATATTCTACTGCCCCCTATTTAAAGCTTACTCTCAGTTAGGAGAAAGCGAAGGCGTCTTCCGAGGCAGACTTGCTACTCAAGCTCGTGAGGTGCGTGATGCTGCAGTGGAAAAACTCCGCGATAAATATGAAGCAAAAATCAAAACAAAAGAAGGTCAAGTAGACCGCGCAGAGAACACCCTCGCCAAAGAAGAAGCTGAAGCGAGTAGCGCCACGTGGGACATTGGCGCTAAGGTTCTCGGTGGATTGTTAGGCGGACTACTAGGAGGCCGTAGACGCAGCTCATCAAGTAGTGCCGTGAGTAGTGCTGGCCGTGCTTATAAACAACGGCGCGATGTAAAAATTGCTGAGAAAAAAATTGCCGACCTTGAAGATGACATCTCTGAACTCGAAGCTGAGCTCAATGAAGAAATCGAGGAACTCGATGCTCAGTTTAACCCTGCTACTGTGAAGCTGGAAAAGGAAATCATCAAACCTTACAAAAAAGACATCGATATCCGCACCGTAGCACTAGCGTGGCTCCCCTATGATCGTGATGAACAGAAGGCTTGGTAAATACAACCCAGTCTCGTAAAAAAAGCGCTTATGCTTATTTAGATTGAATTAAATAAACATAAGCGCGTCTATATAAGTGTTATGCATATTAAATTGATTCTTCTTGCTGTGGCTGGAGTGGGTTCCTTTCTACTCACATCCTGTGATTCTGGCGTTTACTACGGTGCCGCTTACCAGCCTGGCTACCATGGTAGCCGAGGTCATATCAACGTTCTCCCCTATGGATACCGTACTATTCACGTCAGAGGGAAAGCCTACTACTATCATAACAATTTTTGGTATCACCGTAATAATGGCCGTTATTACCGCTGCTCTCGCCCCAGTGGTTATCATGGTAGCTTAGGACGTATTAGCGGAAACCACTACGGCCAAGGCCACCTCACACGCCTACCACGTGGATACCGCAGCCACTATCTTAGCGGCACTCGCTACTACAGCCATGGTAATCTTTGGTACAAATACCGCAGTGGAAGATACTACCGCGTTTCCAGACCATCATCCTATAAGCCTTCTTACAAACCCTCATACCGGTCATCATCTTACTCCTCTGATGAGAGGCCTAACTCCAAGGCTCGCAGGACACAATATGTCAAAAATCAGAAGAAAGATCGGAACAAAGCCAAACAGCAATACGTAAAGACAACCAAACAACAACGCGTCAGACCAGCAGATGTGGTAACAAAATTAAGAGAAGCCCATAAAAAAGAAATCGAAAAACACGTGGGCAGGCGCTCACACTTAAGGTCGAACTAAAGGAAATCCTACATTCTTTCAGGAGCCTCTATCCCTAAAAGCTCAAGACCTTTTACCAATACCCGGCTAGTTAGCTCACAGAGCACTAGGCGGGTATTTTGCGTTTCCCCCTCTGACTTAAGCACTGGGCAAGCCTCGAAGAACGAGTGAAATGCCTTAGCCAGATCAAGTAGGTAGTTCGCCAATAAGTTAGGCCGGAAATCATCCAAGAGCGATGGCACCACCTCCCCGAAGCGCACGATCATGCGAGCAAGATGCACCTCGCCATCCTCCGTGATCTTGAGTCTCCCAGCATCCAGCTCTACGCCATTTTCTAACTTGCGGAAAATCGAGTTTACTCGCACAGAACTATATTGAAGGTAGGGTGCGGTGTCTCCTTGGAGAGCTAGCATTCTGTCCCAGTTAAAGACATAATCTGTCATGCGGTGTTGAGAAAGCTCAGCGAACTTCACTGCACCTATCCCTACAATCTCGGCGATCGATGCTCGCTCGGTCACGGGCATATCTGGATTTTTCTCTTCGATCACCTTACTCGCACGCTCTACAGCCTCCTCGAGAACATCCACAAGCTGCACATTATCACCACTGCGTGTTTTCATGAGTTTGCGGTCTTCTCCTAAAATAGAACCAAAGGAAATATGCTGCATTTCAGGATTCAGCCCGCGCTTACGTGTTGCCGCAAAAATCTGCTGGAAATGTAACTGCTGTGGTGCACCTACCACATACCAAATCTGATCGGCACCCCACTTCTCGACACGGAAGTCAATGGTAGCAAGATCGGTGGTGGCGTAGAGAAATCCTCCGTCGGCTTTCCTAACAATAGTTGGCTTATCCGCTAGTTTCTCATCGTCATCGAAGAATACACAAATGGCACCATCGCTCTCACGGGCGGCATCGTTTGCGATCATTTTATCCACGAGTGGCGCAAGCCGATCGTTGTAGAAACTCTCACCATACCAATAGTCAAAACTAACATCGAGCCGATCATAGATCCCCTGAAGACCTGCCTTAGAAAGCTCCACGCACTTACTCCAGATTTCCAGATTTTCCTGATCGCCACCTTGGAGCTTCACGAGCTCTTTTTTGCAAATATCACGAATATCATCGTTCTCACCACAGAGGCTATTCACACTGCGATAAACGCGTAAGAGTTCCGCCACAGGATCAGCGTCTAGGGCGTCTTGATCGAGTAGGGTTTTCCAGCCATGAATAATCATCCCAAATTGAGTCCCCCAATCACCAATGTGATTATCCTTAATCACCTGATGCCCTAAAAACCCCGCGATCCGTGCTAAACTCTCTCCAATAATCGTCGAACGAATATGCCCGACATGCATCGGCTTCGCCACATTGGGAGCGGAAAAATCAACGACTATCGTCTGCACTGGCTCGGCAAGCGCAACACCAAGACGATCATCACCCAGGAGCTCCGCCAACTTCTGGCACCAGGCTATTTTCGTAATTCGAAAATTGATAAATCCAGGCCCAGCGATATCTGCTTCAGCAAGTTCACCCAGATCGATGGCTTCAATAATCTGTGTGGCAAGCTGACGCGGATTCATCCCCAGCCTCTTCGCGAGCACCATGGCAGTATTCGCCTGATAGTCACCAAAGCGCAAATCCGCCGCCGCATCCACCTGCGCACGAAAGCCAGAGGGCAATTCTAACTTAAGTTTCTCTAGAGCGGCGTTCAGGGCATTTTCAAGTTCTTGGATCATGACGTTGGTAAGCTAGTTACTAGCGGGAGATTTTTTTACTTCTCGCAATGTGTGCGCGATGGACGTGAGGCGAAGATCTCCAGCACTTCATCTGCCGTTTCAGACTGCTGCAATTGTTGTCTAACGGCACAATTGTTAAACATCTTAGCAATGGCCGCCAATGTTTGTAAATGCAGTCCGTAGTCTTTCTTCGGCACAACAAAAAGGATGATGAAATTCACTGGGGCATTATCCAGAGCCTCGAAATCCACACCTAATTCTGAACGCGCAAAACAGGCAGTCACCTGCTCCACGTTATCAGAAAAGGCATGAGGGATAGCAACACCAGAGCCAATACCAGTACTAATCTGCTGTTCACGCTCCTTGAGTAAAAGAATAAGCTCATCATGCATATCAGCGGCCAAGAGATCGCGTGATATAAGATGCTCGATAATTTCTGAAATTGCCTTCTCACAAGTATCACCCTTAAGATCGAGCATAACTTGATGAGGCGTAAGTAGGCTGGCTAACTTCATAAAAAATGGACGCTGAATGTATTAACGGGGATAAATGACGCCCGCAGACGCTGGGCTGTTACCGTGTTCAACGTCATAAAACAAGGCTTTTTACCCACTCAGGAATCTCTCAATAGAGATTGACCTCAGAACTCAAAATTTCATCCTCCTCCCATGTATTTAAAAATCATCACCACATTTTCGCTCCTATGTCTCTGTACGGTGCAAGCGAAGGAACCCATCCAACACAACGATAAAAAAACCACCACCCGCGAACTCATCCAGCTCATTCTCGCACAAGATCTTGGCACGCGGAAGTTTGCCTTCGCTGATGTTGTGCATGCTGCCACAGGAAAAACAGTCATCCCTCTTAACAGCAAAACCCCCGCACACCAGCTCATCCTCAAAGCCGTGCGCAAGGCCACCAAGGAAACAAGCAGCGAGCTCAGTCAGCCCGATTCACCAGTGAGAAAGCTCCGCCGTATCAATGAGGCTTCACGCTATTTCGAAGACCGCATTTTAAATAAGCTCAACCAATATCCAGAACTCAAATGCAACATCCCTATCAACAATAAGGGAAACGAGCAGCGCTCTGGCTACCCAGACATGCTGATCACCCACACCGCAGCAGATGGCTCGATCACCTATGCCTACCTCGATCCCAAACTCTTCGAAAAAAAATCACGAGGCTCTTCGCTGCGAACATTTTATTACGAACCACGCACCCACACCAATAAGATCCAACACAACGCCCTACACCTTCTCATCGGCATCAGCCATGATGGCACACAAGGCGCATGGCAGTTTACTCACTGGGACATCTGTGACCTCTCCCATTTTCACGTTCGCCTCAAAGCCGAGTTCCAAGCATCTAATCGTGACATCTACCGAAAACCTGTGCTTCTCCCTGCTGCGGAGTAATATGCTCTTGCTTCTTAGCACTCCGCTTCTATTTCTTCTTTATGCCCTTATCCCACCGCACCAGCGGCTCAACTGCACGCGATGATTACCTCGAACAAATTCTCCATTTGATCGAAGAAAAAGGATACGCACGCCCCATCGATATCTCTAAAAAACTCGAGATCTCTCAAGCAAGCGTCACCAATATGCTACTGAAACTGGATGAAGAAGGGCTGGTAAAACATGAAAAATACCGAGGCACCACCCTCACCAAAGAAGGCCTACGCATCGCCAAAGCCATCATTGACCGACACGAGACCCTAACACGATTTTTAGAGCTCTTTGATATTGATACAGACACCATCTACCGCGACGTAGAAGGCATGGAGCATCACGTCTCACGCTCCACCCTAGAGGCTATCCGCTCGCTCACTGATCACCTGCAAGCACACCCAAACACACTAGCAGCAATCAAGTCCGCACAAGGCTCCAGCCCGCCTCTCACTTAGTCAACTAATCCCCCCTTGCCATCTAAGTTAAGCAAGTGTATGGAACATCTCTACAGGGGCTCTTTCAACGCGCCCATTAACTAGCACCTTTTTACATCTTTCCTATAATGATCAAGTGGACTCTCCAGAAAATCGTCGGCAGTAAAAATCAGCGCGAGGTCAAACGCCTTGGCCCCGTCGTTGCGCGTATCAACGAGCTTGAAGAAGCCTATCAACGCGAATCAGATGAGCAGCTCCGCACCCGCGTAGACGGCTGGAAGAAACACCTGCACCGCTATTTACCCTTAGAAGCACCCGCAGTCCGCGAGCTTAATCGTATGGAGCCAGATGAGCTCCAAGCCATTACTGACAGCATTAATACTCGGCTAGAAGAACTGCGTGGAGAGTTCCCCTCCCTACCAAAAGCTAGCGCCACGGCAGACTCCATTGAAGAGGCTAAGTCAGCCTTCCGTGAACTTGAAGAAAACAACTTTCAGACAGCACGCTCCAAGTACCTAGATCAAATTCTCCCCGAGGCCTTTGCTGCGGTAAAAAATGCGGCTCGCCGTCTCTGTGGGCAGAGTATCGAGGTCTGTGACCAACAACTACCATGGGAAATGGTGCACTTTGACGTACAGCTCATCGGTGGCGTGGCCCTGCATCGAGGCATGATCGCAGAAATGCAAACTGGTGAGGGTAAAACACTCGTGGCCACACTCCCCGTTTTTCTTAATGGTCTCACTGGACTTGGTGTGCATGTAGTTACAGTCAATGATTACCTCGCACGCCGTGACTCTGAGTGGATGGGTGCCGTCTTCAAATACCTCGGCCTTTCCGTAGGCTGCATCCAGAGCCAGATGCCTCCACACCTCCGCCGTGAGATGTATGAGCGCGATATCACCTATGGCACCAATGCTGAATTTGGCTTCGATTACCTGCGTGATAACGGTATGTCATCCTCCAAAGAAGAACAGGTTCAACGTGGCCACTACTTCGCCATTATTGACGAGGTAGACTCCATCCTCATTGACGAAGCGCGGACACCACTGATTATCTCAGGCCCCTCCACTGTTTCTAACACTGATCAATACGGCCGTTACAAACCACTCATCGAACAGCTAGTCAAACGCCAGAACACCCTCTGCAACGAACTCGCCGATGAGGCTAAGAAATGCCTCGAAAATAAAGACGAAATCGGAGCTGGCCGCGCCCTGTTTAAAATCAAACTCGGTAACCCACGGAACCGTCAGCTCATGCGCTTCATGGAAGAACCTGAGACCCGCCGGCTAATTGAGAAAACAGAACTCTCGATGTATCAGGATTCACAAAAGCGAGATCTCTTTGCCATCAAAGAAGAGCTTTACTACACCATTGATGAGAAAGCACACGATGCCGATCTCATGGAAATGGGCCGCGAGTATCTCTCCCCAGATGATAAAGAAGCCTTTGTCCTCCCTGACCTCGGTGAAGCCTACGGCGAAATCGATGCCGATCTCTCCATCAGTGATGAAGATCGTGCCGAACGGAAAAAAAAGCTTCAAGATCGCCTCGATACACAGGGAGAGAAAATGCACTCCATTTCTCAGCTTCTCAAAGCTTACTGCCTCTACGAAAAAGACGTCGAATACGTCATCGCAGAGAACAAAGTCGTCATCGTTGATGAAAATACCGGTCGTGAAATGCCCGGACGCCGCTGGAGCGATGGCCTCCACCAGGCCGTAGAAGCCAAGGAAGGCGTGCACGTAGAGGAGGAAACTCAAACCTACGCCACCATCACCATTCAGAACTACTTCCGCCTCTATGAAAAACTAGCAGGCATGACCGGAACCGCAGAAACAGAAGCCGCGGAATTCCATGATATTTACAAACTCGACGTTTTACCCATCCCCACCAACGTCCCTAACATCCGCATTGACCACAATGACCAAGTCTTTAAGACCCGCCGTGAGAAATACAATGCCGTTGTTAGTAAAATCCAAGAAGCACATGATCGCGGCCAGCCTGTCCTCGTAGGAACTGCATCTGTAGAAGCTTCAGAATTATTAGGAAAAATGCTCAAACGAGCCAAAATCCCGTGCAATATTCTCAACGCCAAGTTCCACAAGCAAGAGGCTGAAATTGTCGCCAACGCAGGTCAAAAAGGTGCCGTTACCGTCTCCACCAACATGGCCGGACGAGGCACTGATATTAAACTCGCCCCTGGTGTCCCAGAAGCAGGTGGCCTCTTTGTCATCGCCACTGAGCGCTATGAATCTCGCCGAGTAGATCGTCAGCTCCGTGGCCGTTGTTCACGTCAGGGTGACCCAGGAATGAGTCAGTTTTTCATCTCCTTTGAAGACGATCTGATGCGGAACTTCGCCGCTGCCGAACGCATGACTAACATGATGGAACGCTTCGGCATGGAAGATGGAGAAGCCCTTGAGCACAAGTGGCTTAACAAATCTGTAGAAACCGCCCAAAAACGTGTCGAGCAACGTAACTACACATGGCGTAAGCGCGTTCTCGATTTCGATGACGTAATGAACAAACAACGTGAAGTTGTTTACGGGTACCGCAATGAAGTCATCCGCTCTGAGAACCCACGTGAGCTCATTGATGAAGTCATCGAACGCGCCATCCCAGAAGCCGTGCTAGGCTACCTAGAAGACCGCGATGAAGGAGCCCCCGATTACGCGGAACTCCTCAACTGGGTCAACACCACCTTCCCCCTCCAGCTCAGCCTCGAAGAAAGCGGTTTCCATGACCGTGATGCACAGGGAAATGCCGACTACGTCGTCGACCAAGTGAAACAGGCCTACGAGCTGAAGATGAAGCACGAGGATGCCGAGCTGCTCGACATGCTAGAAAAACATATCATCCTCACTGGTATCGATAAACTCTGGCAAGAGCACCTCTATAACATGGACGCCCTCCGTGAAGGTGTGCACCTCCGCGCTCAAGGCCAGAAAGACCCACTCGTAGAATACAAAAACGAGGCCTACGCGCTCTTTGCCACTCTTATGGGGAACATCGAGAACGAGACCCTAAGTAACCTCTTCCGCTCCACAACCAATCTCGAGCAGTTTGAAAACTTCATGCAAGGTCTGCCACAGCAGCTCTCTAGTGATAGCAATGCTCCATCAGGCCCAGCCATTACTAATGAAAACATCGCCCAGACTGGTAATACTCAAGACCTCCAGATGACCCCTGTAGAAGACGGCCAAAAGATCAAAATCAACCTCCCCAAACGCCGCCCGATGGCAAAGATCAATCGCAACGAAGACTGCCCGTGCGGTTCTGGTAAAAAGTTTAAAAAGTGCTGTGGTCGTGAGGCTTAATCCCTCCGTGAGGTAATTACCTCACATGAGTGAGTTAGATATGCCCCTTACTCATCTACTTGGAGAAATCCATATGAGGGTGTAGCTTTTTGATTTTTTCAACGAGCTTAGGTCGCACCTCAAAAGGCCTATCAATATTCTTTTTCTTCTTACCTTCAAGCCCTGCATAGGGAGCCTCGCTGGGCATAATCGATGAGTCAAATCCCGCCAAATCAGCAGGTTTTACATCGCTCCTATAAAGGGCACTCGTGAAATACGCAGATGGCTCAAATCCACCTACAAGATCAACAGGGAGATCCGGAGTAATCAACTTCTCCATTCCCATCGCCCAGAGGCAGCTGTTAATCAGGAAGCGCCGGCTGTTAGCATCCTTGAGATCTTCTGATGCACCTATGGAAGTGTAGACCACACGCGCAGTTTTTCGCTCACCAGAGGGAGCTGTATAGTGACTCCGTGTCCACCCAGCATTCACCTTTGCTTTATTCGTGTTGATGTCATCACTTGGTTCAAAAGTATTGAGCACTTGAACTTCGATTAACGGTGTAGCATCAGCTGGTGGTTGAGACTTATAGGCACCACTGTAACCATGAAATGCATTCACCCCCATCATGATGGGGTGCTCCTTAGCCGATGCCACGGCCGTATAGACCCCACCCTCGCCATGGTTATCACCATAGTGACTTTGACCCGTTGCCTTATTCCATGTGTTACCAAAAACCTGCCGACCAAAACCTCCTTGGTAATCCTTCCCCCGATAGTTAAAATTCAACTTTTTCCAGCTACCTCCTTGCCTATTAAAACAATGAGTCGAGGTTCTCATTCCAACGATTGGACCTCCCCTCTCTGTGTAATCGGCAATATGCTGCACCTGATCATCTGCCAGACTCATGAACCGTGTAAAAAACACCAGCAAGTCCGCATTGTTCAGCACTTCTAGATGCGGAATACTTCTTGCCCCTGGCTTGATAAAACCATTCTTATCAACACCAAATAAAACCGTGCATTTAAAACCATGATACTTGGCTAACATCTTTGCTAGCAACGGACAGGTTTCTTCTGAACGATACTCGTGATCGTTGGCAATAAACACGATATGTTTCCCTTTCCCAATCCCCTCACCGCCCTCATAGACAAGAGGAGCTGCCAGTATTCTTATACCAGTGAAACAGAGAGCTGCTATAATCCACGTTATTAATTTGTTATTCACCATGTTGAAGTTCATTGATCAAGAGTCTTAATACAGAGTCGACTCATGTCAATTTTTCATCCACCATAACACATGTGTGAATCTAATCACACTTCCTTCAACAACCAAAAAGCCTAAGTTTATTCAGAAACACGTAATCGTATAAATAATTTCCCAGCCACCGCTTGCGTCCGAGGAATCTGAATAGGTGTATTTGAGTTATGAGTCAAAATAGCAAATGGTGGATCTGTCCACGTATCAAGATCATTGGAAAGTAAGACTTCATAGACCAAACCTTCTCGGGCATTATTAAAATCATAATACACAAAACTAGCATTTACATCACTTACTTTAGGAAGCCCCTCTGCATCTGCCACAAGGGGATCCAGACCAAAGGCAAACTCAAGAAAATTCTCGATCCCATCTGAATCTGGATCACCATCCTCGGCTTGATCATTACTAGGAGTCCATCCTACAGTATTTCGCCAAGCATAATAGCCACTCTGTGTCCCAGTCACCGTGATCATTACCATCGTATTCTCAGAAGTCAGAGACCCATCATTACTTGTATAAGTAAAACTATCTACCCCAGCAAAACCACTATGTGGCGTGTAGGTAAAAGAACCATCAGCAAGGAAAGTCAGAGAGCCATGACTAACATTTGTAACCAGTGAAGCAGTAAGGGAATCACGATTAAGGTCAATATCATTAGTCAATACGCCCGCAACAGGAACATTAAGCACGGTGTTCTGGGCAACCTCATAAACATCAGTGACACCCTGCGGAGCTTGCGCACTAAGCCTAGATACAGCGAAGGAATCCGTCCTAAATGGGGGGGCTACTAGACCACTACTATTTTTAAGAACAGTCAGATCACTAGGCACAGCCATCCAAGCATAACGCACTTCCACTGGATTACTCACTGAGGATGCACTAATAGTTACCTGATTTCCGCTCACAGCAATACTATCTGCGTTCTGAAAAGAACCTGTCCCAGCAATTTGGAATAATCCTGCATCGACATCCGTATTCAGCCCCGTGGCATTAGTAAACGTAATGGTCACCTGATTCCCGCTGACCGACATGGAGTCGAACTCTGGCCCATGTGCTACCAAGGACTCATTCAGTGCATATTTCCGCGCCAGTAAGGCTAAACGTATGCCTATAGGTTCTTTATCCGCTGGATGAATATTAGTCGCAATCCCTGTATCAATCGTCGCAACCAAATGAGCATTATTAAGTGTTTCAAGTTGACTTTGTGCTTCTCGGAACCAAGGCCAATTAGTCGTAGCATGAGATGGCAGTTGCACTCCTAGAAATGGAATATCACCCTGATCAAAACGCTTGCGATACTCCGTGGCAAATTTGGGCAGACTAAATCCATACTGTGCAGTAGGTTTAACACTACCGGCACTCGTCTCACCTTGATACCAGATGAAACCTGAAATGCCATAGTTTAGCATGGGGTGAATCATTTTATTATAAAGAATATTCGGCCGGGTACGCATGAAAATATCATTACTAAGCGATGTCCATCCATTCGCTATAAGTCCGGCAATTGCTTCCTCATTTGTGCTATAAGCAGAGGGCTTTCTATTGGAGATTAAGTCCCCAGAGTTATACTCGGGGCTACTCTGATAGAAATTCATCATCTCATCGTAATGAGGCAGCTGCTCTCTGAGTTCAAGAGGCATCCAACCTTCGATACAGCTACTCCCCCATGCTGCCCAGACAATGGCCACAGGTACATTCGTAGCCGTATGCAACTGATGAGCAAAGACAGAACCCACTGCAGACCAAGATCCGGCAGTTGAGTTATCAAGCCAATTCATACTCGCACTTTTCTGTTCAGTGAGCGCGGCATCCTGATCAATCTTAAGACAGCGAATGTTATCATTCGCGATAATCGCATTTTCATAAGTGGTGTGCCACGAGTCCGTCTGATCAAGCGTATATTCCATGTTAGACTGACCAAAACACAACCAAACATCACCTACTAGCACATCGTTGACTGTTTCTGTGGCACCCCCACTGGTAACAACAAGACTATAAGGACCACCCGCAGACTGTGAAGGAAACTCAACCTGCCATTCCCCTAAAGCATCAGCCGTTCCGTTGACATTGCTACCATTCATACTCACAGAAACAGCAGCACTAGGTGCAGATGTACCCCAGATTTTAACAGGCTTTCCGCGTTGAAGAACCATCCGATCCTGAAATGGACTAGCTAATGCAAGCACAGGAGCTGCAAGGGAGCTTCCTTGCACATAATAGACTATTTTCTGAGTGGTAGATGTGCTGTGAGCTGTCGTGGTAATTACAATACTCCCTCCTTCAGCAGAACTCTCGTAATAGTTAAAACTGTCTGCCGCCCCTCCACCTTTTTCGTAAGTCATTAAAAAGCCGAAATCAGATTCTTCATTGACTATAAAAGGTGTGGCGAGCTTAAAAGTAATGTAATGATTATCAATAAGAGTTCCGCTGAGGGTAAAAGTTTCTACATACAAAGGCACAACGGTGCTACCCACGTAATAATCGTTACCATCCTCGGAAGTTTCATGACCGCTCCCACTATCCCATTGTCCTTGTGTCCCTTCGAAAATACGAAGCGTAATCGTATCGTTATTAAAAGTCTGAGTAGTGCTCTTCTTCACTGTAATCGTGGAAATTTGATAAGAAACACCTCCATCAACATCAGGCAGCGAAAATAACTGCCCCCTAGCATGATCATCATTAGCATTCTCATCAAAGATCTCGGCATTAGTCACACCCACACTAGAAAAAGAAATAACATCTGAGCTAGGTGCCAATACCGAACTACTGACCGTTTGCCCCCAAGAAAAGATCGAGACGTAAAAAAAACAAAAAATATAAAGTAACAAGTAACGCATATTATTTTCCATATAATGTGACTTTGAGGATCCACCTTTTAAAATTCAATCAAATTTTCAAAATCCTTCATTTTTTCAGCTAAATGTTTCATGCTTGATTTGTGATTTCTGGGCCTATTCTCATGACTTTTGACTGTAAAAACTGCTCCACGAAGGCTTTGAACCCCCTTAGTGAGGTTATTTGGTAGCTGCTCCTTTCAAAAAGGTGATCAACACCTCGAATTTCAAACACCCGAATAGTTATTCAATTTTAGCAACTATTCTCGTGAATTACTGTTCAATGAGGATTAACTTTTATTTTTATGGCCTTTCATTTTCGCAATACATTCCTTTTTCTTCTAATGACATTAGGATGCGCTGCTGACCCACTCCTTAATTCTTGGGTAACGGAACTCTCTGGCCGCTATGCCCGGATCTATGAAGACAATGATGCCATGGCGGCACAAAATGCCGTGACGACATGGTCTCGCGGCGCAGGAACACAATCTCAGCCAACCTATGCAGGGGTTCATGAAATCGCGAGTGACAGTAACTACGTCTACATCCGCACCACCAATCTTGGCTTCCACATCATGGGGCCTTGGTATGGAGGCACCAACCTCTTCCCTAACTACCCGGCTAACGCTGCTGAGATCTACCGTATCCCCAGAAATATTAATATCCCGATCACCAAAGAGCTTACTGGCGGCGGGGCGATTGGATATTTCGTGGATGGCGTGGCGATGTACGATTCACGCGATGCTTTTTCCTATTCCAACTCCGCCGGGGAAGATGAAGCACCCAATAATGCTGCCACGGTCAACGGTGACGACATTTGGCTCCGTGACGCCTATGTCAACGAAAGCAACACTTTCGATAATGCCTTTGCGCACCAAGCTAACTCAAATTACCACTATCACGCAAACCCACCCGCTCTGCGCCACTTACTTGGTGACTCCGTTGACTACGATCACATCACCAACACCTATACCGAAAACCCAAGCGGCAAGCACTCCCCTATCATTGGCTGGTGCCGCGACGGCATCCCCATCTACGGACCTTACGGGTATTCAGACCCCACAGATGCCAGCTCCCCTGTTCGCCGGATGATTTCTGGATATCAAAAACGTGACGGCACCAATGGCAGCGCCGATCTAACAACCACTGGACGCACTACCCTACCAGCATGGAGTGTTCGCAATGAGGCTTCTATCACAACCGCAAATCTTTCATCTAACCAATATGGCCCAGATGTAGATGCCATCATCGGAGGAGAAACTTATATCCTTGGCCGCTACCTGCAAGATTACGCTTATAAAGGTGACCTCTCTGGATTTAAAATCTACGAGGGCGTTAACACAGATGGCGCATACAATCCCAACATCCATTACGATCTCAATGAATACAACGTTCGTTTTACCATCACCCCTGACTACCCCAGCGGCACTTGGGCTTATTTTACAAATATTGAGCCAGATGGCACTCCTACTTTCCCTTATAATATCGCGCGCTACTTTTTTGCCCAACCACTCGGAAGCTCACCTAACAACATTCCCACTGAGGCAATAACAGTCTGGGAAGGAGGCCCAGAAAAAGAGCTTTCCATAAGCAGCATCGATACCAACAACAGTGATATTATCATCCGCTGGAATTCCGTAGAAGGTGGCAGCTACTCCATAAGTCGTAGCGAAGACTTATCTAACTGGTCACCTCTTGCGCAGAAAGATGGCACTGATGCCCTAACCTCTGTCACAGACGAAACACGATTATCGAATTTCGAAAAACAATTCTATAAGGTCGGGCTGAACTACATCCCTTCGTTCGATGACACAGGATTCAACTATGACAAGAGCATCATCAGCGAGGCTCCCAAAAACAACGTCTTGCTCATCATTCTCGATGACTGGGGGATCGATTCCTCAAGCCTCTACAATACCACCCCCGGTGCCCAGCTAGCAAACACACCCAATATCGATGCTCTCGCCAGTTCTGGGCTTTTATTTACCCGAGGCTACGCCCAACCCATTTGTTCCCCCACCCGAGCCACTATCCTCACAGGTCGCCAGCCTTACCAACATACCGTAGGTAACCCGAACGCTAACTCCACCCTACCAGCATCAGAGCTCACTTTTCCTGAGATCATCACCACAGATGCGCCCGAATACGCACTCGCTTCCTTCGGAAAATGGCATCTCGGATCTGGAAACTCTGGCCCAACAGACACAGGAGGCTGGCCAAATTTCACCGGCACATTACAAGGTGGTGTTCCTGGTTACGCCAGCTGGACCAGAGTTAAAATCGTCAATGGAATCGTCACAGACACCGGCACTAATATCACCTCTCTTGTTCCTGGCACTTATAACTCACCTTATGCCACCAGTGTTCAGGTCGATGAAGCCGTATCCTTCATTTCAGCTCAAGGCACGAATCCTTGGGTAGTCTGGATGGGATTTAATGCTCCACACGATCCCTTTCATGATCCAGAACCCTACCTCACTATTCCCGGCGGGTATTCCACTAGCGGCACTTCCAATCTGGATTACTACATCAAGATGCTGGAAGCCCTCGATCACGAAATTGGACGCCTCCTACAATCCGTCGACTTAACAAAAACAAACATCATCCTCGTTGGTGACAACGGCACTCCCAATCTAGTTGATCAAGCCCCAGCAGGTGGCATTGCTGGAACAAAAGGCTCCCTTAATGAAGGCGGCATCCATGTGCCCTTCATCGCATCTGGCCCAGACGTCATTGTTACCGGCACCACCGATAAGCTCGTTCACGTTGTAGATCTGTTCTCAACTATCCTTGATTTAACAGGCGTAAACGTTTCTACCGCTACACAAGGCATCGGCATTCATTCCCGTTCAATACTACCTATTTTCCGTGGTACAGATATGGAAGATCGGTGTATCATTTCTGAGCAATTTGGCATTGATAACACCACCGATGGACGGGCACTCATCATGGATACCTGGCCGCAGTATAAGTTAATATCTATTCAGGATATCACCACTTCAAATGACACGCCTTCCTACCAAATGTATGAACTTGGCGCCAATGGCATGGAAACCTCAGCACTTACCACACCCCCAAACCAAGGTGATGCACACGAAGCAGCATATAACGCTCTCGTAGCAAAAGATATATCACTTGTGCCTCCAGTGGGTATAGGTGACACACTTTACCTAGAGTTACCTAATATTACCGGAAGCAGCGGTGTTCCTAATAACAATAACGTCCTATCTAGCGCGGTAACTATTGACGGAATAACAGCAACTAACATTGAAAGGCTCGATCAAACAGACGCTTACAATCAATTCTGGGTGAAATGCACTCTTCCAGATACAATCACCGCGCCTTACAGCACCGCCGTAATTACCTTTCCAGATAACCCTAACACTGGCGCAACTCGCGTCTTCACCGCCACCCAGATTATCATTGCCCCGTGAATTGATCTAGCACATTAAAACTAACACACAAATCAACCCTCACAAAATCACTAATGGCTCCATCGCCTAACAATATATCAAAAGCCCTTTTACAGAGTGTTATCGGAGCCCCTCCTTTACTCGATGAACTACCAGAATCATCTCCTTTTCCACACCACTCACTCACCTCCCCTCCAGCCACCTCCAGTCTTAACTTAGCGCAAAAGCTCGGCCATCTCTACGAAGACGCCATGGCCATGCTCCTAGATCACACGCCACAATATGACATTCTAGCTCAAAGTCTCCAGATCAGGGAAGCTACAGGCCGCACAATTGGCGAGTTAGATTTTTTATTACGAGATCTTATTTCAGGCCAAATCATTCATCTCGAGTTAGCGGTAAAATTCTATCTCGCGGTAGAGAAAGACACCGAGCTCCTTCTCCCTGGACCAGATGCGCGCGATGATTATTTCCGGAAATTAGCTAAAATGCGCTCTCACCAACTAAGCCTAGCTAGCCAATACCAGCACTTACTCCCCAGCCCATTTCATCAGCTTGATATCACAACACAGCATATGGTGCATGGTTGTATTTTCACCCATATTCAAGCTCACAAACCCATCAAGGCTGATTATCTCAATCCCATAAGCCGACGTGGAAAATGGTTACACGCATCCCAATGTCAGGACTTCTTCCCATCCAACACACAGCTAGAGATTATTCCTAAATCCCTTTGGCCCGTCCCTCTAGAGATGATTAGCGACCTCAGCTTAACAACATGGCAAGCCACTAAAGATATCGACCGCTGCTTAATGGTCCGTAAAAAAGATGACCACTGCCCTTATTTCATCGCTCCTGATGGATATCCCAATAACATGGGGGGAACCTGATATGATGCGTGTTGAGCCAAATAAAAATGACACCGAAGGGTATTGGTCGTTGTGCCGTAATTGATGACACCCAAGGTTGCTTTGAATTAGATGTTTTTTAGTGGGATTAGGCAAGTTTTTCTTCCGCGGAGCTGCCCGTGGAGACGT